>CAZALD010000017.1:15394-79616 GCA_964486185.1 uncultured Saprospiraceae bacterium | reverse complement strand
TTTTTCCAATAAATTCCATTTTTGAACCCCTTTTTTCAAAGTCTGTATCATCTATCAGAAGAGGCAAACTCACAAAGGCAAGCATAAACAATCGAGGTTATAATAAATTTTTAAAATTAGATGGAGAAATACGGGTATCTATAGATGCTGAAAAACTTGAACAGGACAGTCGTTGGGACGGGCTAAAAGGATATGTTACAAATGCTAAACTTACTAAAGATGAAATCATAGAAAACTACCAACATTTATGGCAAATTGAAAAAGCATTCAGAATTGCCAAGACTCTCAAAACGGAGAAATCAGAAAGAAAACATTGCTTTTAACTGAAGAACAAAAATTACTCAACTCGATTTTTAAATTTGGGTGTTAAAATGCGGAAGTCAGGACATAGGGATAAACTCCGGGAATCATCGTTTGAGTGCCAGACCTTCCATCCCATCCTTTGTCTTATTTATACGTTTTCAAAACCTGATTTCCCCAGCGGTCAAAAATCTGCAGGTGGTAAAAAATGACTTGATCGCAATTGAAGACGGCTACATACAGATCATTGATATTATCGCCATTGAAGCTATTAAACTTGTTTCTTCATTTATTTCTAGTCTCTTGACTGGTACTTTACGTCCTGCCTCCACTGCGATAATAAAATAAGCTATTGATATTAAGTTATTAATAGCTTATATTATTTTGTAATATGATCAGTTTTGAATAAGCTTTACATAAATTGATCATCCGTTTTGCCATCCATTACAATTTTACAAATTTCGAAAGCCATTGACCATACCGGATGTAATAAACACCTGGCATTAAAAAAGCTGTAGTAATTTCTTCAGAGAATGGAGATGTCAATTTTTTGCTCCAGATATTTTTTCCATAACTATCACTAATTACAACTGATCCGGCATCAAAGATTTTATAACAACTTACATTGATTTGGGAATAAGCAGGATTAGGATACAAAAATAATGGTGATGGATTAACCGGCTCAATGACATTCACAGTAGGGTTTTCCAGGATTTCAAGGGCAAATTGACCAGAGATATCCCTGATATTTTGAAAATGAATTTGCTTTTTCTGTACATCCACCCAGCTTGCATTCGCCACAAATTGCCAGTTATTTAAAAATTCATTGGACTCGGCTCGTCGGTACAACCGGAGATAATGAGGAGCAAACTGATAATCCGTCAATGAAATTAACGAATCTAAAATTTGAAAACGGATCGCTTGTTGTACCGGTTTAATACCAAAAGAGCGAATGATCCAATAATTCGAATGCCAGTTACCCATCGATGCGGATACAGAATCGGGTTGATTTAACAAGCGATAGCTGTACCAATTCGCCTGATTGGAAACGATCCTATCAATTTCCAGTTGGATTCCGGTTTTTTCCAAATTATTTTCCCCTTGCATTAAATCTGATTTTATACCAGCTCCAGTTCCGACGGGCGCAGTTGATACAATTTTTTTAGCGCCACCGTTGGCACCGTGAAATGCTCCAGCCTTATTATAAATATCATCAGACGATTCATTAAACTGATAATATCCAACCAATCCAGTTTCTCCATTCGGATAAATAAGATGCATCTGTTTGCGGATTTCTTCTTCACTCAATGAGCGATTATAAAGTTTTAGCTCATCCAATTCTCCTTGAAAATCGCCACATTGCCCGGGCACACCTCTTCCAATTTCCCACGGAGTAAGGGATAAATCAAAATTGTTAAAATCACCTTTGTAAGTCCAGGATTCACCATTTCTGTATAATCGCACAGAATCCGGATAAACGACGAGGGCAACATGAACCCATGTATTCGTGTCGAGATTAAATGGAGACGTTAATTGATAAGGTACATTCTTCCAATAAAATGTCAGATTGGTATTTGATCGATAACCCAAAAAAGCAAAACCAAATCCAAAACCCACATCGCTGTTCCAGTTGGATATGATTTGAGTAAAACAATCCTGCAAAGATTTTAATTTGATCCAGGCTGCGCAGGTAAAACCCGCTGCTCCCTGTAATTCTGGAATGGCTTTTAAGCTGGCGTAGTCTCCGCGGGTTCTTAAATCCAACGCCAGATTAGCAAACGAATCGATCTCGCACTGGCTCGGTTTAAGTTCAATCATTTGGTTGATATACTTTGTATTGGAACCCAAGGAATTCTGTACAGTCAATTGCACATCATAAATACCTGGTGTTGCATAAACTACTTTTGGATTGCGTACGGTGCTGTCACTTATATACGATGCTCCAGGAAATGACCAGATCCAACGGGTCAGACTGTCTTTCAATAACACACTGTAATCTTCAAAGTAAAAAGTATCCCTTACACAAAAGCTGATCTGCTTATCAACACTGGCCTGAGCCAATGGAAGAGATGGTTCGACAAATGGAATTTCCCAGACACCCATATTACTGCCATTTATCAATTTTTCATCCCGGTAAAATGGTCTAAGACTGCGGGTAAAATGATCAACACTCAAATCATTGCCATAAAGAGACCAGTCTGTATCCTTGCGATTTCTATAAAAAACCAATCCGCCATCACAGGCTATATAAATTCCACCATCAGTCCCATATTGATAACAAAGCGCACTGACTGTGGCTGCCTGTATAGATCTGGTCGTCAAATTGGTCCAGGTATTCCCCCCATCCAAAGATTTAAAGACTTTATTATTGGTTCCGCCACTGCGAAGTGCCAGGTATACTTCATTTTCATTTGTCGGACTCAGGGCGATGGTGTGTACACGTCGTTCTGCATTCGTAGTTCCTGGAGGATTTGACAACACGGTAAATTGAGCACCTCCATCTGTAGATTTTAAGACTTTGCCATCATAGCTCGAGTTATTTCTAATCGTAATATAAATCACATCCGGATTGCTTCTCGAGATTTCGATACATTCAATTTTATCATTTGCATCACCAGAGGTGAACAATGCAGTGTAGGAACTGCCGTTATTAATGCTTTTCAACAGTTGATTGCCTTTTCCTATAAAGACGGTATTATAGCACAAAGGAGACCAGACCATATCGCTGTGTTCCATTGGATAATACGATTCATTAGGCCATTGACTATTTGGAATAGAAAACCATTTCCAATTGTTGTCTGGTGTTGATGGTAACTCATAAGCGCCGATATCAGAAAAAAATACCTGACGATTGCGGATAGGATTAATATAACCTGTAGCTGCTTCCGCACCCCCCATGCGAATGAATTTACCCCGATAGTTTTCGTGAAATACCGTATTGCCATTATGATACCGGCCACCAACAAAAATATTTTCGTTCCATCCCAGATCAAATCCCCAAAAATCACTACCATTGAGCCCGCGATTTCTGGCCTCGGCATTTTTGACATCGGTAAAGAAATCGGAAGAGTATGTGAGTCCGCCATCAGTCGCAATCCAACAATGATTTCCAACAGATACACTGGCTTGAAAATCCGGATGCAAGGCAAAGGGGCCACCGTATCCTCCGAGAATTGTAAAAGTTTTGCCGCCATCCATAGACTTAAAGCAACTGGCGGTACCAGTAATAAGATGATCTGCATTGGTTTGAGATGCAACCAGGGACAGGTCGTAAAATCCCTGCCAATTTTCCATCGGCAATTCCAGCGAGCTAAATCCATCGTAACTTCCTTTAGCCATAATTAGCCAGGTATCACCTTCATCATTACTGCGCATCAGATAGGGTCCTTTATCCCTGGTAAGGACAATTGCATAAACTCTTTTAGCATCGGCAGAACTTACAGCCATCCTAACTCCACCATCAGCGAGATCATGCCAGCCTGTTTTTCGTAGATTAAAACTGGCTCCCGAGTTGGTTGATTTCCAGGGTTCATAATAGTTGCCAGTTGAATTATATCGCATGGCATAAACAATGTTATGGCGGGATGGATTTATTTTCAATTCACAACTTGCTTCAGCAAAAATTTGTGTCCAGCTCATTCCGGAATTAATACTTCTGAACAAACCTTTGGATGTTGCTGCAAGGATAATAACTGGATTATTTGCCGGAATTTCCAAATCATATACATGTAAACCTGCTAACTGAAATACATCTACCCAGGTATTGCCACGGTCATTTGATTTTTTAATACTTCCTGATGTACCTAGATAGATTGTGTCTGGATTATTAGGATGAAAAATGATAGCTTCCGAACCAAGAGAATATTCTTTGCCGCGCTGCTCCCAGGTCATACCAGCATTTTCTGAAAGATAAAAGCCTCCGGTTTCTGCCGTACAGGCGACAATTTCATTCTTGGTTTTTGACACATCGATAGCATAGACATTGACCTGCCAGGGGCATGCTTCCTGATTTTTTTCTAGCCAGAAAGTTTCCATAGAATAAGGTCTCCAATCAGGTCCGACAGAACGCCTCAATGATTGACTTTTAATTTGCTGAATTTTTTGTTCACGACCAGAAGCTGAAAGGGATTCGATAAAGCCCTGGTTATTTATCTGCATCCTGCTTTGCATTATTAGTCGTTTGTAATAACGGGTATATTGATTTTTAGCAAACGGATGCTTTTTATAATAGTCAGTATAGGCTTCATCGATCTGTACCAGATTGATGGGTTTATTATATAAGCCATGTGCCCATTCGGGCATATCGGGGTAAGGATTAGGCATATTGAGATCCGGTGCCATTTGGCCATCAGTGGAGCACACCAGGAGGCTAAAAAGTGCAGAAAAAATGGTATGTTTCATAGTTTAAAGGTAAACAAACCACAAGATTTAGAGATTAAGAGCATTCATTTGAATGGATGGACTTAAAAAATCATTTGTTGATGATAAAAAATAGCAAGATAAACCGGCTCAATTGGGCTCTGAAAGGTATTAAATCAGAAAAAGGGTGTTTTTCCCCTATAAATTCAGGTAAAATCCTCTGCTTTTAATGATGTTTACTCCTTTTTAAAAGGGTAAATTTGTCATGTCATAAAATGAACCAAAAACTCAAAGCCGAATTGAACTTTAATAGTAGTAGAACTGTAGGTTTAATACCTTCTGATAAATTTTTGAACCATGATGATGTCGGGCAATGCAGAAGGATCAACTTATTGCTGAACGTTACTTCGGTTGAACGGGTGTTATTTTTTCACATTGAAAGATTTCTTGTCCCGAAATTTGCTGGAAACATATTGGCAGATTCCGGCAACGATAAGAATCATTCAGCGTATACTACATTAGAATGATGAAATATTTTTTCATACTCTGGTCTTTTATATTGCCTGTTTTGAGTTTCTCTCAAACGGAGCAAACACCTAAAGCCATACCTTCCAAATCAGCTGCTTTTTATCATCCATTAATTGATAACAAACTGGTGTCCGGTCAATGGATAGGAGAAGTTTATAAACCTGTTGGTCTGGATCTTAATCTGACTCATGGAACCGGAACCTTTGCCATCAGTGATTCCAAGACAAATGAAACGCTATTGCGATTTAAAGGGAATACCATAAATGGAATTTGGGATGGATATATTTATTATTTCGAAAAATCAGATAGTGGTAGTTTGTTTATCGAAGGAGAATTTAAAGCTGGATTGCCGCATGGTAAAATAATCTGCTGTATAAATAACAAGCAATACCTGGCGGGCAAATTTCATTACGGTTTCTCATATCATAAAGTCTCATTAAATGATAATTCAAAAACTGTAAGTACTTTTTGTAATGGATTTGATCTGTTTAAGTTTATTAAAACCGATACCACTCAATTACAACATTGTGCACGGGAAACTAAACTGGATGATCCTCTTTACGGCGGTGCTATTATGATAAGTCGGATTGCTAATGTTTCGGATAAACATTCGTCAATTGAAAAGTTTTTAGAGTGCATGCGTTTAAATGAAGTTGAAGTATTTGTACAAAGTCCAGATAATTGTCAGGCTGGAGCTACTGTAATCCAGTCTATTTTAAATAATCCTTTTTGGAAAGATTTTTCTGTTGAAGAAATTCAGGAATTAATTAAAACCAAACTGAAAGAACAAAAACTGGATAATCTTTCAGGATCGTTGGAATATGTTTCATTCCTGAGTTGCCTGATCGAAGAATGCAGAAAATGGTAATCTATAGTATTAATTCAACGTATTGAAATACACTATTTCCTTTAAATCTAGAATCCATCCTGTTTTTTTAATTATTGATCAGTTTCGGGCAGCAAATAATACAGTAATGTAGTCTAAGTATATTAGTCTGTTGATATGAGTGTAAATATCCAAAAGGACTACTAATTAACAACCTAAGGTTTTGTATCGAAGGGAAGTTAAAAGATGAATCAAATTTTTTATGATTTTAATTGGAGATGTAAGCACCGATGTTAAATAGATACCGGCAGGAATATTTTTTAATATCAAAATAATATATCGAATAAGGTGCCTTGCTCCATTTTAAATTCCATAATTTTGGTTTTTTAAGAATATAATATACTAGTTATAGATGAATTAAATTATTTAAGTCAATTCGAATCAACAGAAATAATGTTCATAAAATGTTAAAATTCTGCATATTAGACTTAAAATGGTTAATTTTTCGCAAATTTTAAAATAGACCCTCAGCATGAAAAAAATCTTACTTTTTTTATTTATTTCATTTAGCCTTTTAAATGCCCAGACTGTAGTTTTAAAACCATTCAATACCAAGGTGGTAAAAGGTACAGATGAACATTTAAAAGCTTATGATTTATTAACACTGGATGCCAATCTTTTGGTAGAGCAGATTGATGCTATCAAAGGAAATATTAAAGAAATAACTCTTCGTACCCCCAGTAAGACATTTCATTTACAATTATTTGAATATTCATTGATTGATCCTAGTTGGAAAAGAGGATCAGGTGATCCAAACAATATAACAAGATTGCCATTCAGAAAAGATTTCAGGACGTTTAATGGAACTATAAAAGGGATGAATTCCCTGGTATCAATGTCTGTGGCAGGAAATGGTTTTTTTAAAATTATGATTGATGACCGGCAGGAACGATATTTTATTGAACCCCTTGATTTAGCTAGCTTATCTCCGGATATTCCACAAAATCAACAATTTATTTTTTATAAAACATCTGATGTAGTTCCCACTGAGGGCGTGATGTGTGGTTCGGAATATGTTGATAAAGGCGTTCAGGATGAATTGAAAAAAATGCAGTCAAGAGCAGCTCCTCCGTGTAAACTTTGCGTGGAAGTAAAAATTTGTCTTGCGGCAGATTATACCATGTATAGGAAATATGGTGCGAATGTTATTAATACAGAAAATCAAATGATTACAATCCTGGCAGATGTACAGACGGTGTTTGATGATGAGTTTGAACATGAGTATCAGTATCAGCTTACCGGAACTTTTGTTGCAGATGATCCAGCCAAAGACCCATTTAACAATATCACGGATATCAATGCTCAGTTAACGCGTTTTGCTGCCGTGGCACCAACCATGTTTTCTCAATCACAGTATAATGTGGCAACAAATTGGTCTGCAAAATGGTCAACGGGCGTGATTGGGCTTGCTTACCTCGGTACAGTCTGTATGAATGACCGGTACAATGTTTGCAGTGACTTTATTGGACCAGGAGGAAGACAGGGAGATTATTTAACCCTTCAAGCCCATGAATTAGGTCATAACTGGAGCATGATTCATGATATTGCCAACGCACCAACCATTATGTCTCCCACAATTAATGGTAGCCGTTGGTGGTCTTTCCAGTCTGTCTATTATTTAAATAATTTTGTTACCGCTTATAAACTGGTAGAGAGCATGTGTTTATTGGTTTGTCCGAGTTCAAATGCACCTGTACCTGATTTTACCTCTGATAAAATTTATGGCTGTCAGCCGGTAACTGTAAAATATAAAGATCTCTCTCTTTATACAACAACCTGGAACTGGTCATTTCCAGGAGGAACACCAGCTACTTCAACATTGCAAAATCCAACTGTGGTTTACCGGACTCCTGGCAAATATGAAGTTAGTCTTGAAGCAGGAAACAGCCGTTGTAAAATCACCAAAACAGTACCGGAATATATCGAAATTAACGATGTGCCTTTTGCCGATTTTAGTTTTGGTATCGATGGTCGAACTGTTTATTTTATTAATCAATCGCTAAGAGGTATTACTTATCTCTGGAAGTTTGGAAATGGTGATCAAAGTGATGAAGAATTTCCTACTTATGAATATGCAAAAGACACAAGTTACGACGTCACGCTTACCGTAACCAATGACTGTGGTGTAAGATCGATAAAAAAGCGTGTAAATATTGTTAGTATTCCGGTTGCAGAATTTGATAGCGATACAACCGGAGGCTGTGCACCTAAAATCATTAAATTTATGGATCAGTCTTCTAACAATGTCATTGCCTGGGATTGGAAATTTCCAGGCGGAACGCCTTCATTTTCTTTAGTTAAAAATCCTTTTATAAAATATACAAATCCCGGAGTATATGATGTGTCGCTGACAGTCACTAGTGCCCGTTACAGCCGTACGATTACTAAAAAACTATATGTGACAATCGATAGTTTGCCGGATGCTGAATTTACTCATAGTATAAACAACAATACGGTATTATTCACAAGTCAGGCCAGATATGCAAAAAGCCATTATTGGGTATTTGGCGATAATACTACAGGTACTGGACTGGATCCAAGTCACGATTATCTCGAAGGTCGTTACGAAGTATTATATATCGTGACCAACGCTTGCGGAAATGATACAGCCAAAACTATTATCACAGTTGGTGCAAAACCTATTGCCGGATTTCAGGTCAGCAATTCAAAAGGATGTACTCCTTTCAAACTTCAATTTAATAACACTTCCACAGCTGCAGCAACTGCATACCGGTGGTATTTTCCAGGTGGCAATCCTTCAACAAGTACAGATAAGAACCCATTGGTTACTTATGATAATCCCGGTAAATTTGATGTAAGTTTATATGCCTACAATAACTTTTTCTCAGATTCTATCGGTATAGCTAATTTTGTCGAAGTTAAAACAGAACCTGTGGCATCATTTACAAATGCCATCACTGGATTTAAATCATCTTTTAGCCATCAGGCAAGCGGAGCCACATTTTATTTCTGGGATTTTGGCGATGGAAGGGCAAGCTTTGAAGAAAATCCAACTCATGATTATGGTGTTGAAGGAGAATTCGATGTCAAATTAATTGTTCAAAATGAATGTGGGCAGGATACTTTTGAAAAACACATTGCGGTATATATCGTACCTAAAGTTAATTATGCAGCAGATACGATCCGGGGTTGTGCACCTTTTAAGGTTCAGTTTACAGACAAATCTTCGATAGATGTTATTGAATGGGACTGGCAATTTGAAAATGGTAACCCAGCAACTTCCAAAGAAAAGAATCCAATCGTGGTCTTTGACAAAAAAGGACGATACACAGTTAAGTTAACTGTAAAAAACACGAACGGTACCAATGCTTTAACCAGACCACAATACATTCAAGTATTATCACCTGTATTGTGTCCGGAATATACTAAAACCAGGAAATTTGTAATATCTGAAAATCCTTTTGGTTCTGACTGGCAAGATCGCTCAGCTGAATCCAACCCAACATATCCTGTTGTCTTTCCTAATCCTGCTTCAGATTATATTGACGTTCATACTGGATTAACACGTGGTGAAAATGCCACTTTAATTATATATAATCTGGCTGGTACAAAATTGATGAATATCAACTGTCTGCAGGAACATGTAAAAATTCAAACAACCCAACTGGTAGAAGGAACTTATTTTATAAAATTAGTTAATAATGATAAAAACGCTATCAGCAAATTTGTCATCACACGATAAAAAAAAATAATTGGATTGATAAAAAGGTGTTTAGGAATATTATTCCAAACACCTTTTTGTTAAACAAATGAACTTATATAATTGTGGCGTCATTCTGTAGTCAAATTGTGCTAAAATTATTTTTATTCAGTTTAAAGTCCACAATTAGATAATTTTTTTATATCTTAGTAAATTGTAGAGGACAGAAGCGTCTTTTCTTAAAATATATCACTTGTATTTGTCAATTTTTTAAATACTAATTAACATGAAAAATATTTTACTTTTATGGTTCACCTGTTTAGGAATTCTTAGTGCTCAATCCATTATTATGAAACCATTTGAAACAAAAATGGTAGAAGGAACCGATGAGCACTTAAAAAATTATAATCTGTTGCAACTTGATGTCAACACATTAACCAAAATGCTGGATGGAATACCAGGGAATGTCAAAGAATTTACATTGAGAACAACCACAAATAGTTTTCAGGTTCAGCTTTTTGAATATAATCTTTTATCGCCAGACTATATTCGGTATGGTGGTAGTTTAGGTCATGTAAAAAAATTTCCAAAACGTACAGACTTCCGCACGTTTAAAGGTATTTTAAAGGGACAGGGCTCCACAACTGTTTCTATGTCTGTTGCAGACGGTTTTTTTAAAATAATGATTGATGATAATAAGGACATTTATTTTATTGAGCCATTGGATTTAGGTAGTTTATCTCCGGGCATTCCGGCCAATCAGCAATTCATGATGTATAAAACAGCCGATGTCATACCGCATGAAGGAATAAAATGCGGGGCTGATTTGTTTCATAAAAAAATGCAGGAAACGGAAGTACAGGTAAACACAATAAATGCAAGATTAAAATCATGCAAAGTTTGTGCAGAACTAAAAATATGTCTGGCTGCAGACTTTCCTATGTATCGCAAATATGGCGGAAACGTTATGGCAACTGAAAACCAAATGCTGACAATTTTGGCAGATGTTCAAACCGTGTATGATGATGAATTTGAAAATGAATTTTTATTTTCTGTAACAGGAACATTTGTTGTTGAATCACAAGCAACAGATCCCTGGAATGGAATGAATGATATTAATGCCATGCTAAATCGGTTTTTAGCTGTGGGCCCTTCGATGTTTTTTGCTTCTCAATATCATGTGGCTACTTTATGGACAACAAAATTTGGTCCTACTCAGGAAGTTGGTACTGCCTTTCAATCCTCAGTATGCATGGATGAAAAATATAATGTCTGTAGTGACTATTGGGGGCCTGGTGGCCGTCAGGGTGATTATCTTACTCTTCAGGCTCATATGATGGGTCATAATTTTAGTATGATTCATGATCCTAGTTTTTCTGATCGGATCATGAAACCTGGTTTGCCAAATGGTAGTCGTGCCTGGTCTTTTTTGTCAGTGCAGTTTTTAAATGATTTTGTAAAAACCTATACACTGATTCCAAGATGTCTGGCTATTTGTCCAAATTCTTCTGCCCCAATTCCTGAGTTTTCAGCTGATGTTACCTATGGTTGTCAACCTTTGACAGTACGGTTTAAAGACCTTTCTCAAAATACCACCATGTGGAAATGGCGGTTTCCTGGTGGAACCCCAGATTCTTCTGTTTTAAAAGATCCGGTGGTTATTTATAAAGTAGCCGGAATCTATCCAGTCACATTGGAAGCCAGTAATCACCGTTGTGATTCAGTACTTACAAAAACTTCATATATCGAAGTTAATGATAAACCTATTGCTGATTTTTCATTTGGTATTCAGGGAAGAGAAATATTCTTTATCAATCAATCCATCCGGGGTGTAGAGTATGTTTGGTCTTTTGGTGATGGCGAACAAAGTGAAGAAATAAATCCGTTTCACGAATTTCCGACAGACAGCACATATGAAATTACATTAACCGCTACAAATGATTGCGGATCACATACAATCAAAAGAAAAATAGTAGTAGAAAGTGTTCCTACCGCTGAATTCAGTTCTGATACAACAGCCGGATGTGCACCTAAGATTATAAAATTCATCGATCAATCAACGCGTAATGTAAAAATCTGGAATTGGGAATTTCCAGGAGGAGTCCCCAGTTTTTCTACGGCAAAAAATCCTTCAGTGCGATATGATCTTCCCGGAACCTATGATGTTAAATTGACAGTATTAAGTTCGCGCTTTAGTCATTCATTGACAAAGAAAATTTATATCACCATCGACAGTGTGCCCATTGCAGCTTTTACAAATTCAGTCGATGTAGGTAAAGTAGATTTTCAAAATCAATCCCGTCACGCAAAAGCACACTTGTGGATATTTGGCGACAACAATACCAGTAGTGAAGCAAATCCTACGCATAATTATACAGAAGGCACTTATAAGGTATTGTATATTGCAATTAATTCCTGTGGACAGGATACTGCGGAGACTACACTGGTCATTGGCACTAAACCCGTAGCTGCTTTTCAATCTAATACTGTGAAAGGTTGTATTCCATATAAAGTACAGTTTCAGAATAATTCGGTATCTGCTACTTCGTATCGCTGGTATTTTCCTGGAGGAAATCCTGCTACCAGCACAGATCCGAATCCTTTAGTAACTTATAATACAGAAGGGAAATACAATGTAAGTCTTTATGCTGCCAATGTATTTTACTCCGATTCTATCGGCAAGTCAGATTATATCGAAGCCCGTACTTTACCAAATGGCGAATTTACAAATACCATAAGCGGTTTTAAATCAACTTTTATCAACAATACGACAGGTGCTACTAATTACTTATGGGATTTTGGAAATGGTAAAGTAAGCTTTGTCAAAGATCCGGTTCATGATTATGGAGTAGAAGGCGAGTTTAATGTACGTTTAATTTCTCAAAATGAATGTGGCATCGATACGTTCAGAAAGCGGATTGCCATTTATCTGGTACCAAAAGTCAATTTTAATGCTGATACTATCATTGGCTGCGCACCATTTAAAGTTCAATTCAGAGAACAATCGTCGGTTGATGTGATTGAATGGAACTGGCAATTCGAAAATGGTGAACCGGCTACTTCCAACGAACGGAATCCTTGCGTGGTGTTTGATAAAATTGGTAAATATGCTGTAAAGCTAACTGTCAAAAATACTAATGGTACCAATGCACTAACCAAACCACAATATATTCAGGTTGTATCAAATGTGTTCTGCCCTGAATATACAAAAACCCGGAAATTTGTCCGGTCTGAAGATCCATTTGGGATAAACAGTGAAGATCGTTCGAGGACGCTGTCTTCAAATTATCCTGTCATTTATCCTAATCCGGCAAATGATCATATCTATATCATGACTGATGCATCCTTTTCTATAAAGGATATTGAATTATTTGATCTATCAGGTCGTAAACTTTCGGAATACCGATCATCCGATTCAAATATTCATATATCAACCGAGAATTTAAAATCCGGAACTTATTATTTGAAGATTAATGATGGTCATAATCCTGTAATCCGTAAATTTATTATTTCAAATTAAATTAGTTTTCAGCTACCAATAATAAATAAGAGCTGTTGATCATTCCTCAACAGCTCTTATTTATTTAAGCAAATCCTGGTAATCCAGTAGAATTGATAATTTCCAGTTTCTGTTACGTGAATTTTTTCGAATTGATTTCTTCCAGTTTTTTTACCAGATCCTTTATTTTTTGCTCAGAAGATTTTTGACATATTAATAACACGTCTTCTGTATTCACGACAATAAAATTATCAAGTCCCTGTACAGCGATTAATTGTTTTCCATTGTTTTCGATCAGGCAATTGCTTGTTTCATTAATCAGAATGGAAGGCCCTTGTAAACTGTTTTGATCAGGATCGTGATTTTTTAATTCATACAAAGATCCCCAGGTACCTAAATCACTCCAGCCAAAATCGACAGTTTTAGTAACTACCTGATCAGATCTTTCCATCAAAGCATAATCAATAGACACCGAATGACATTGTTCATAAATGGTCTTTAATTCTAATTGTATATCGGACTGGTTAAAAATCTCATACAACGTTGGTTCATGTTTTTTAATTTCATTAATAAATGTCTGACAGGACCAGAGAAACATTCCGGAGTTCCATACAAAATTGCCTTGTTGTATGTATTGTATAGCCGTATTATGATCTGGTTTTTCTACAAACTTTAGTACCTGATATATTTCGTCACCAAGCTGTTGATTTGAATTATATTGTATATATCCGAAACCTGTATCCGGACGAGAAGCCTGAATACCAAATGTGAGCAGATACTGTGGATATAATTCTAAAAATTTAAAAGAACTCAAAACATCATTTATAAAAATTGATTCATTTATGATCAAATGATCTGAAGGTGCAATAAAGAGTATGGCATCCGGATTTCTGTTTTTAATGATATGGCTTGCATAGATCAGACAGGGCGCAGTATTTTTTCGAAAAGGTTCTAATAAAATATTTTCTGCCTTTATTTCAGTTAGTTGTTGTTGAATTAATTCCTGATAATCGACATGACTGACAACCCAGATGTTTTCTTTTGGTACGCATCCAAGCAGTCTTTGATAGGTCATTTGGATCAGGCTTTGGCCTGTACCCAAAATATCAAGAAATTGTTTTGGTTTGTGATTACGGCTTAAAGGCCAAAACCGGCTACCAATTCCTCCCGCCATGATAATTGCGTGGTACCTTTCACTCATAAAGTAATTGTGATATTATTTTCTGAAGACAAAATTAACTTAATTGATCCATTCCATTTTTTAAGGCTGTGACAATCAAATCAATCTCATCTGATTTCATGGTACCGACAGAGATCCTGTACCATTCAGAATCAACAGAAGAACCAAACGCATTAAAAGGGACAATCGCCACTTTGCAATAATTTAAGATGTAATCGGTCACCATCATTTGATCTGTTAATACAACTCCTTGTGCCGTTTTAAATTGAGTCCAGGGACATTTTACAGTTAAATAGATCGCGGCATGTGGATAAATCACATCAATCGGATAGTTTTCCTTTTTCAAATTTGAAATACCGTCGAACAGACCAAATAATCTCTGATAAATTTCCGGCTTAAACCAATTCATAAATTCATCGACCGCTGCATGGTCTTTCAAAAACTGAGCCGTTGCTACCTGCTCAGCTTTTGGAGCCCAGGCTCCTACATGCGATAGGATTGCACGCATTTTATCAATTATTTTTCTGGGACCAAATGCCCATCCAACCCGGACACCCGTAGCTGCAAAAATTTTAGATATACCACTAACATAGATGACATGATCCCGAATTTCCGGCCTCAAACCAACGGGGTCATAATGAACAGCTCCATTAAATGTTAAATCTGAATAAATCTGATCATACATTATGTAAACTGGTTTTTTAATTCCAGCTCTTCGCTTGTTTTCAGCGATAACCAGATCGCAAATATCAGTTAATGCTTCTTTGCTAAACACAGTTCCTGTTGGGTTTTGAGGAGAACATAAAGCTATCAAGGTTGCTTTACCAATATGTTCCGACAAATCATCAGCTGTAGGCATAAAATTTTGTTCGGCTGTTACTTCCAGAGCAATGCCTACGCCCTGAGACAAATGGCTGTAATGATTATTATTCCAGGAAGGCACAGGAAACAATATTACGTCACCCGGATCAATCAACGTTTTATATATAGCATAAATCAAAGGTCTGGCTCCACCGGAAACTAAAATTTCATCAGGTGTATAGTGTAAATTTTGACTTTTTAGAATTTCTTCAGATACCGATTGACGTAATTCCAAAATACCATTGGCCGCAGGATAATTGGTATGGCCTGCCTGATAAGCTTTTAATATGTTGGATTCCAAAGCTTTAGGTATAGGAAAAATTTTAGGATTAAAATCACCAATCGTTAGATTAAAGATATGTTCTCCGGATTGGATTTTTTGATTAACTTCTGTTGCCAGCTTAATTATTTCAGAAGGAATCAGGTTTTCAGCCATTTTTGACAGGCTCTTTGGCTCTGAAATGGTTGTTTCATGTAGCTGCATAGCTCGTTTTGGTTTTTCTGTTGGTTGCAAATTATTAAAAAATGGATAATTATTGATATTTTTTTATCCTTGTGAGTCGATAACTTACCAAAAAATGAATGAAAAAAAGAATTTTAAGGAAATTGAATACCTGAATGGTCCCATGAGCCGGATTAAAGAATTTGGATTTGCCTGGAAGGCTTTCTGGGATTTATTCCGAGGTATTCGCAAATTATATTTTGTTGGACCCTGTGTCACAATTTTTGGATCGGCGCGATTTACGCCAGATCACAAATATTACAAAATAGGCGAAGTACTGGGTGCAGAGGTAGCCAAATTAGGATTTACTGTGATGACAGGAGGCGGACCCGGTATCATGGAAGCTGCCAATAAAGGAGCCAAATCCGTCGGTGGTAAAAGCGTTGGTTGCAATATTGATTTACCCTTCGAACAAAAACACAATGACTATCTTGATCATTGGGTTAAAATGAATTATTTCTTTTGCAGAAAGACATTATTGATTAAATATTCTTATGCCTTTATTGTCTTACCCGGTGGTTTTGGTACCATGGATGAATTTTTTGAATCAATGACCTTAATTCAAACTGGTAAATTGATTCATTTTCCGGTAATAATTTATGGTAAGGAATATCATAAAGAACTGTTGGACTTTTTGGATAAAATGGAATTGGAACAAACTATTTCACCAATTGACCGGAATTTATTTTTAGTAACTGATGATATCGATCAGATTCTGGCACATATCAAACACAATTTTCACATAAAAAAAGAATTAAGACCCTATAATATAACAAGACCGGTAAAATGGTTGTTTGAAAAAGATGTTTAAGCTGAATTTCCGAAAATCAGCTTGGATGCAAAAACATGAAATAAATCGAAAGCTGTTTTTTAATTGATAATGGCAGGATTTGTTGAAAATACATTTTTTAAGAATAATTCGTTCTAAATAAGTTTTAATCCATTTTATATTTTGTTTAGGAATTTTTTTACTTTTTTACTTCCGCTGTCTCAGGATTGGAATGATCTGGTTTTTAAAAATCGGAATAAAATTTATGGAGCTTATTTATTGAGAAAACGCTATCCTGCAAACATGTCTTTTGCGTTTGTGATTGCAAACGTTTTTTTACTGAGCATTTTAATAATACCTTTCATTCGGTGTAATGAAGAATCTGAAATGTATACCTTCACTGATGTGGTATTACAAGAACCACCTCCTATGCGATTGCCGGAACTTCCTTCTAAATCCATCCCAAACAGACAGATTCCACAAGATCTGAAAATTGCAACAGAAACTAAATCTAAAAAACCAAGTGCCGAAATTCCTGTGATTATAGATGATAAACAGGATGATCCTTCAGAGATTAAAAAAGAAAAAACGAATGCATCTGATACAAAAGATACGGAATCTTCAGTTGCCTCATCTGATAGTATTTTAACCTATAGTCAAACAGAAGGAGAAGGTGAAATTGCAGTAGATTTTGCCGATGTAATGCCTCAGTTTCCTGGTGGCAATTCGGCTTTGATACGTTTTCTTTCTTCCAAGCTCATTTACCCATTATCAGCTCATCAGAATAAAATCGAAGGAGTTGTTGTAATTGGTTTTGTTATTGATAAAAACGGCCGATTGCGAAATCCAAAAATACTTAAAGCTTTGTATCCCGACTGCGATGCTGAGGCCCTCAGGGTTGTTCGAATGATTCCAGACTGGATACCGGCAAAAAACCAAGGACGAAATGTAAGTATAAATTTTCGGCTGCCGATTGAGTTTAAACTGGCACGCCGGTAAATTAGTAAAAAACTATGAGGACTGACCAAGCTCAAAAAGAATTCAATCTAAGATTTCAGCAACTCGTGACACAACTAAATCTTCCATCAGCTCAGGAAGAAATTTACATAAAATCGATTGATAAATCGATTACCTTGGTAAGGGACGATTTAATTCATCCTGTAATCAGTGGAAATAAATGGAGAAAATTAAAAAATCATATTCTGCATTTTAGTCAGACTGCTTATTCTGGAATTGCAAGTATGGGAGGAGCCTATTCAAATCACCTGCATGCCTTTGCATATGTTTGTCAAGAGTTAAATATTCCTTGTAAAGTATTGGTTTATGGATTGTATACTAACAAGCTATCTAAGACTCTTCAGGATTGTAAAAGCTGGAATGCCCAGATTATACCCATTACCAGGCAACAGGCACAGGTCTATAGAAATTCAGTGGATACACAAAAACATCATTTAATTAATGATTATTATTGGATTCCTGAAGGGGGTGGTGGAATGCCCGGAGAGTCAGGTATGCAGGAACTAATCCAAGAATTACCTGCAGGATTTGACAAAGAGATCAATCTGATGGTGATCGCTTCCGGTACCGGAACCAGTGTTTCAGGTCTGTTACAGGGTACTCATCATATAACAATCGCCACTCAGAAATTTGTAAAAATGGCCGGGTACAGCTGGCAACAACTTGATCGTATACTCTGGTTTGAAAGCCCTTTTTCAGATTCATTCGCAAAAAAATCTGCAGATCTAATCTCGTTTATAGAACAATTTAATAAACAGTATGGGGTATTACTGGATACAGTTTATACTGGACGCCTGATGCAGTCTCTATTGACCTATTCAGGTTTGCACGATTATGAGCAGATTTTTTTTATTCATACTGGCGGATTGCAGGCAAATAGAATTAATTAAACTTATTGTATTATTCTTTGTGAAATCAATTACCAATCTGTAAAAATGATCTATTTTGTTGCCTGCAATGCAGAAACAAACCAATCAAAACTTAGGCATTTATTCCTTAACCATGATCGTTGTCGGTTTGGTTATCGGATTAGGTATATTTAAAACATCGTCTGCTGCCGCCAGTGCCGCTCTACACCCAGTTATTTTTTTTGCTGCCTGGATTTTTGGTGGGCTAATCGCTTTATGTGGAGCCTTGACTTATGCAGAAATTGGTTCGAGGTTTCCGGTAACTGGTGGCTATTATAAAGTTTTTTCGGTTGCTTATCATCCGTCTGTTGCATTTTCAATAAATGGAATTATTCTGGTATCCAATGCAGCTTCATTGGGTGCTGTATCGTTAATCGGCAGCGATTACCTGTGTGAAGTAGTCTTCAGCACACCTCCCACTGATCTGATAAAATCATTGATCGCGATTGCAGCCATTCTTGCATTTTATGGCGTAAATCTTTTAGGTCTAAAAATGAGTTCCAAAACTTTAAATGTTTTAATGTTTATCAAGATTGGGATTATTATTCTCATCATCATGGCACTGTTTTTTCCGGAAACACATGCACAATCGACGGGAAGACAAATTACACTGGATGAGCTTTCCTGGGATCAAATACTATTGGCACTTGGTGCTGCTTTGGTTGCTGTTTCATTTACTTACGGAGGATATCAGCAAACCATTAATTTTGGCGAAGAAATTATCGAGCCCAGGAAGACAATTCCTAAAAGTATATACATCGGCATTTTAATCATTATTGTTTTGTATTTATTGATTAACCTGAGTTATTATAAAGTCATTGGATTTGAAGAATTAAAAACGGCCAAGGGAATTGCTTCCCAGGTAGGAGAAAAAATCCTGGGTTCATTTGGAAAAAATTTTTTCGCCGTAATGCTGTTCATGGCGGTTTTAGCCTATGTCAATGTGAGTTTGTTGAGTAATCCCCGGGTCATGTATGCGATGAGTCAGGATGGTATCTTGCCCGCTTCATTCGCCAAAAAATTTGGTGATAAAGAAGTACTCACAGTCAGTTTGACAGTGTTTACTTTGATTTGTATAACTGTTGTCTTTTTTGCATCGACATTTGACAGAATATTGGGATTTGTTATGATTCTGGATTCACTGGGGATGGCTAGTTCTGCCGCTACGATTTTTTATCTGCGGAAGGAAACACGGCATCTTGATTCCAAAGAAATCTATAAAATCAAAGCCTTTCCGTTTGTTCCTTTATTGTTTATTATTGCCTATTCATTTGTCGGTATTTCGAGTATCATCATAAATCCTGTATTTGGTATTACAGCATTGTTAGTGTTTCTTACTTTACTGATCGTTTATTTTATTATCAAAGCAAAAAAATAGTAATCTTAATTTTTTTTTAAAAACAGATCCTTTTAAATTATGGATATTTCCTATATTCTCAATGAGCTGGGTGAAGAACGTGAATTATATTTCAACGCAGTTTCGCCACCCATTATACAAACCAGTAATTTTACTTTTCAAACAGTTGATGCGCTTCGACAACGATTTAAAGATGAATTCGGAGGGTATATTTATTCAAGAGGATTGAATCCAACTGTTGATATCTTGCGAAAGAAACTAGCTGCTTTGGATGGTGCGGAAGATGCTCTTGTGTTTAATAGCGGAGCTGCGGCTATTTTCTCATCAGTGGTACCTTTTGTTTCCAGTGGTGACCACATTGTTTCTGTGCAAAATCCATATACCTGGGCTCAAAAATTGTTCAATGATTTTTTACCCAGATTTGGTGTGGAAACGACATATGTCGATGCCCGCGATGTACACAATGTAGCATCAGCCATCAAGGCAAATACTAAAATTATTTATCTTGAATCACCTAATAGCTGGGATTTTGCAATTCAGGATCTTAAAGCAATCTCTACGTTAGCCAAACAACAGGGTATTTTGACTGTAGTAGATAATAGTTATTGCAGTCCGTATTATCAAAAACCCATTGAGTTGGGTATCGATTTGGTTTTGCAATCAGCAACGAAATACATCGGTGGTCATAGCGATACAGTTGCCGGCGTCATCACTGGTAGTAAAAAATACTTATCTAAATTATTTAATCTGGAATATCTGACGGTGGGTAATGGCATTCAGGCATTTAATGCCTGGTTATTAATTCGAGGTATTCGTACATTGCCTGCCCGTCTCGACCGGATTTCAAAAACAACCCGGGAAGTGATAGCGTATTTGGAAACACACCCTAAAATTGAACGGATTATTTTTCCGTATCATAGCTCGTTTCCGCAACTCGATTTGGTAAAAAAGCAAATGAAAGATGCTTGTGGTTTATTTTCTTTTATTGTTAAAACATCAAGTATCGAAAATTTGGAATTATTTTGTAATTCATTACAACATATTTTGATTGCCGTCAGCTGGGGAGGACATGAGAGTTTAATAATACCCAGAGCAGCCGGAATCGAACGGAGTGAATTTGATTATCAAAATGACTCACATCGATTGATCAGGATGTATGTAGGTCTTGAAGAATCGGATTACCTCATCAGAGATCTCTGTCAGGCATTGGAAAAATTGTAAGCAAGATGAAGACTTGGCACTTGAAATTTTAAACTGATCTGTTTATAAGAGGAAGATAAGAACGGAGAACCTATTCAATTCATGTTTTTTTTTATTTCCTGATCCTGAATAGTTTTTAAACGAATCCATTCTGCTAATCCAAAAACCGCAATACCTAAAAAAATTAAAAACTCTATTGAAAAGAATAAGATTTCTTTCTGAAAGTAAAGATAGACGCAAATGATATTGACAAAGATCCACAGAATCCAGTTTTCAATAAATCTCCGGGCCATTAAGGTATTGGCAACAATACTCATGACAGCAACCAGAGTATCTGCATAGGGATAAGAAGCAGGAAGCAGAAATGCTTCCTGCCATAAAAGATGGATGCTTCCAATAAACCATCCCAGAAATAAAGTACATACAACGATCAGCATCATCAACCAGAAACGCTGGCTGGTACGTAAGCATTTCAATGGTATATTGGCTTGCTTTTGCTGTTTCCAATAAAACCATCCATAAATTCCAATTCCAAAAAAATAACACTGAAGAAACATATCAGCATACAACTGAAAATTATGATAAATAAAAAAAGCCGTGACGATGTTGATTAAACCTATTGGCCAGGTCAGAATGTTTTCTTTGGCCGCCAGATAAACAGCCGTAATACCTGCCAGCACAGAAATACATTCCAATAAACTAACCGGATACGATAAAACGTGGAAAATAGGATAGAACCAATCCATGGTACTACCTGATTAATAAAATCATCAAATACGTGTTAATGATTTATTTCAGCTTAATAGATCCTTTTCCAACCAGATAACCTTTGTTAAAAACTTCAATCTGGTAAATGCCCGAACTGAAAGACCCCGGATTTTTATATTGAGCACAGACCGTTTTTACATCATTGATGTATTGTGTTTTTACGCTCATGGTATATTTAATGGTTTCGCCGGATTGATCGTTGGTCATGACACCAGAACCAGCAGATTCCAATACCTGAGTTTCGCCTGTTGGATTGATAATGCGGATATTAAATACTTCAGGACCTGCTTCGGTATTTTTATTTACTGTAGTTTTAAAGCAAACTTCTATAAATTCGGTTTCATTAGCTCTGGAAACACTTTTTGGTTTTTTGCCATCGCGTTCGCGATAAGATTCAGCATCCACCTTTGAAACTGGTATGGCGGTTGCTTTGTTAACCTGCCGGCTTAATAATTGCTTTTCTTTTGCAAGGTTTTCCTTTTCTTGATTAATCTGATTTTTAGCTTCCGAGAGTTGTTGGTTTTCTGCAAATTTTGTTTCTACTTCCCGGGTCAAGTTTTCTTTTTCAGATGTCAGATTTGTATTCTTGGTAATCAATTCAGCGTTTTCTGATTTTAACCGGTTAATTTCAGCAATATACTCCTGAGTTTTAGTTTTCATGGATTCAATTTCTTTTCGGGCCATTGCCAGATTTCTGCTGTCTTTTAAAAGTCCGCCGATTTTTTCTTTTTGAATTCTTAATTCTTCTTTTTGAGAATCGATAACTTTGTTTAACTCCTCATTATTTGTTTTCATATCATTCAAATCGCTGACCGCTTGCTGATATTCTTTATCCAGCTTTGCTTTTGCATCTTCCAACTCGATAAGTTCATTTTCTTTGGTCAGATTATCTTTTTGAAGATTGGAGTTATTTACAAACTGATATACATTGAGTCCAAAAAGTCCTAAGAGCGCTATGATTACAAGTGCTTTTACATTTTGATTAGAGCCTGCCATATTTTTTAGATTTATCTTGTAAAATTAACAACATAAACCCAAATACCGTATTTTTAAATGCCCTATTAAAATTACGACACCCTTAAATAATAATATTATGGAACTAAACAATGTGTTATTCATTGATATTGAAACGATAAGTCAATATCCTGCCTATTCTTTTCTGGACCAACGTTGGTCAGAACTCTTTGATAAAAAAATTCAATATTTCAAGGAAAAAGAACCGGAGAAGTCAACAGCTCAATTGTATTCTGAAAAAGCCGCTATTTATGCAGAGTTTGGAAAAGTCATATGTATCGGTCTTGGTTATTTTCATAAAGGACAGTTAAGAATTAAAACGCTGTCTTGCGACGATGAAGAAAGTTTGCTTATTGAATTTTTTAGTCTTCTGGCTCAACATTACGGTCAACCCGGAAAACATAGTATCTGTGGTCATAATATCCGTGAATTTGATATACCATTTATATGCCGACGAGCTTCTATTCTGGGACTGCAATTACCAACTATCCTTAATTTATCAAATAAAAAGCCCTGGGAGATCAAATATCTTTTAGACACCATGGAAATGTGGAAATTCGGAGACTTAAAGAATTATATTTCACTGGATTTACTATCCGCTTGCCTGGATCTGGAAAGTTCTAAAGCTGATATGGATGGTAGCCAGGTCGGTAAAGTTTATTATGAAAATCGCGATTTGAAGCGAATTGCTGAATATTGTGCCCGCGACGTTTGGGTAAGCTGTAATGTCTTTTTACGATTGCAATTACAAGCACCGATTTTATTAAATGATGTTCATTTTGCAGATACTAAGTAGTTAATACATTAGTAAAACAATTATGCAATGAAGTCCCGGAAGTTTCTATAACTCATTCACTATCTTTACAGTAGCACTTGCTAACCAAAACGAATTAGTAATGAAAAGACGACTATTCAGTTTGATGTCTGTTCTGTTGTTAATCACTCAGATCCATTCTCAGGCTTGTATCGATACAGTTGTTCCGGGACTTACCCTTCTGAGTAAATCAGGTGCAGGGGGTTCAGATTGTTTGTTTTCTGTAAAATTTTGTGTCAAGAAAACCACAACAGATGCTGATCATGTGCTTTATGCAGTATACCATTCAAATGGTGAAATGAATAAGACTGTGGATGTGTCCGGCCTGGATATCGGTTCTGTAGTTTGCGAAACTTTTACATTTGTTGCTGATTGCAATTCCACAGCGTCTTTTTTGGCCGTGGGTTTGGATATCAATAATTCTATCTGTGGTTTTGTAGTCGATCTGATCCTGCTTCCAATACGCCTGATTAGTTTTACAGCCGAACCGAAATCTCCCGGATCTGTTATGTTGCAATGGGAAACAGCCTCTGAATCCAATTCATCTTATTTTATTGTTCAGGAAAGCAGGGATGCCAGGTCTTTTAACGACATTGCCAAAGTCAAAGCTGCCGGTGAAAGCCGGACAACTCAAACGTATTCACTACTAACCAAAACGAATTCAGGAACGGGCAATACTGCCACTACGTATTACCGCCTTAAAATGATCGATCAGGATGCATCTTATACGTATAGCTCAATTATTAAACTAGGGAAAAAAACAGGTTCCGGTTTTTCCGTTTATCCTAATCCGGCATCGTCCATTTTAAAAATCAATCTATCAGATTTGCAAAAAGAAGCTGTCAGTTTATGGAATTTGCAAGGTCAGAAGATTGAATTGCATTGGTTAGATCAATCGAGTCTTGATATTCATCAAATTCAACCGGGTCTCTACATGTTAAAATACCAGGACGAAGTCATCCGATGGCATAAAAATTAAAAAAGCGAAGCTCAAATAAGGAAGAAAGCTGCTTTTGGCAGCTTTTTTCTTTTTATTTCGTCCCTTGACACTTTAAAGCTTAATTTTGAGCTTTCAAAACTATGCATCTAATTGCTCCTTCATTATTAAGTTGTGACTTCCTTCATATCGGAGATGCAGTTGATTTTGTCAATGAAAGTGAAGCAGATTGGTTTCATCTGGATGTCATGGATGGACGATTTGTCCCGAATATATCTTTCGGACTTCCTGTGATTTCAGCCATCAAGAAAACTGCCAAAAAACCTCTGGATGTTCATTTGATGATCGTAGAACCAGAAAAATACCTTCAGGACTTTAGAAATGCCGGTGCTGATATTATTTCGGTCCATCTGGAAGCCTGTACTCATCTGCACCGAACGGTACAACAAATAAAAGAACTGGGGGCTAAAGCCGGTGTTGCGATTAATCCGCATACCCCTGTAAATGCCTTATTTGACATTCTTGAAAATATAGATGTGGTTTGTATGATGTCGGTAAATCCAGGTTTTGGCGGGCAAAAATTTATTTACCGGACTTTGGAAAAGATCAGATTACTTAAGGAAGAAATTATCATCCGCAATCTGAATGTCAGGATTGAAATAGACGGCGGTGTAGGATTACAAAATGCCGTCGAAATAGTAAAAGCTGGTGCCGATATTCTCGTAGCAGGTAATGCCATTTTTGCGGATACAAATCCGGCTGAAGTGATCAGAAAACTTAAATCCTTCGATGTTGGTAGCTCTCAGGTGTAAACTTAAAACGGGTAGCATTGATTTGAAATTCAGAAATACCATCCAGTCTCATACCCTTAGCTGTTTTTTAATTTGTGTATTGAGTTCCCTGCAAATTAGTTTCGGGCAATCCCTGATTCAGATTCGGGGTATAGTGCTTGATGATCAAGAACAAACTCCGGTTGAATTTGCCAATATTTATATTCCTGAATCATCCTTTTACACCGCTACAGATAGTACAGGTTCTTTTGTACTTAATCTTCCGGATAAACAGAATGTGAATATAAAATGCAGCCGTCTGGGCTATGAAACCATTCAGCTAAAACTAAACCAGACTGAACTTAAGGAACAGAAGTTTTTTATTTTAAAACTGAAACGCAGTATTACCCGTGAAGTAGAAATTAAAGATAACAAGTTGTCAAATTCTACAGGAGTCCGTGAAAATGTATCGGCTTTTGAAATGCTGCCAACGGTGAGTGGCAATCTGGAAAGTGTGTTGCCTTCCATTGCTTTAGGAGTGCGTAATTCTGCAGGTGGAGAGCTATCTTCTCAGTATAGCGTGAGGGGGGGATCCTATGATGAAAATCTTGTTTTTATTAATGACTTTGAAATATTCAGACCACAACTTATTCGCAATGGACAACAAGAGGGATTATCCTTTCCAAATGCCGATTTAATAAAAGAGCTCAAATTTTATTCTGGAGGTTTTGAAGCCCGATATGGAGATAAACTTTCGTCAGTTTTAGACATTCGGTATAAATTGGCAGATTCTTTGAGGGCCAGTCTGGTCATTAGTCCCCTGGGTCTGAGCTCGCATATAGAAGGAGCGTTTAAAGGTTTTACAAATCAAATTCCAAGATTTCGATATCTGGTTGGTGCCCGCTACAAAACCACTAAATACATTCTGGGAAGTTTAGATGTACAGGGTGAATATCAACCTGATTTTTTAGACATTCAAAGCTATCTTTCATACGATATTCGCAGAGACCTCAAGCTGGCATTTATTGGAAATATAAACCGAAGCGATTTTTCATTGGTACCTGAATCAGCTGTAACTGCAAAAGGCTCCGCATTTCAATTACTTAGGCTCAACACATATTTTGAAGGAGCGGAAAAAGATGTTTTCGAGCAAAACATGGCAGGTCTTAGCCTGACATTTATTCCACAAAAAACAAAGCATCCTTATTTTATTAAACTCATCTCATCATTATATCAGGGATATGAAGCCGAGCAATTTGATATTTTGGGATACTACAGACTTGTTGAAATCGAAGCAGGGAATAATGATGAAGAAGGGAAGGAAGTAAAATTGTGGGGTGAAGGAACACAACACACATATTCCCGTAATTTTTTAAACAGCCGAGTTGTCAATCTCGAAATTAAATCGGGAGTTGATTTTATTCAATCTGGCAGAATATCGCATTTTCTGCAATGGGGTGCTGGCTGGAGAAAGGAGTTTTTGGATGACCGCATTAATGAATGGGAACGGATAGATTCTGCAGGTTTTTCGCTACCTTATAAAGAAGATGAATTGATTTTAAATTTTGTTTATAAATCAAAAAATAAATTTGAGAATCAGAAAACAAATGTCTGGATACAGAATGAAATACAATGGTCAGTTTCAGACAGATCGGCTTTTAAAATTATTCCTGGTTTACGTTTGCATCATTCGGTATTGAATGATGAACTCATAATCAGCCCGAGATTAAAACTGGAGTGGATACCACTCAAAAACAAACATAATCTACATACCTGGATTTCCGGTGGATTGTTTCACCAGCCTCCTTATTATCGCGAAATGCGCACCCCGGATGGCTCACTGAATTTCAAATTAAAATCGCAAAAATCCATGCATCTGGTAGCGGGCATTCAAAGAGAATTTAAAATGAAAAAAATCAGTCCCTCTACATTCCATTGGATTTCAGAAATATATTATAAAGACTTGTGGGATGTGGTTTCGTATGAACTGGAAAATGTTAAGATCAGATACTCCGGATTTAATGATGCAACCGCTTATGCGATCGGATGGGATAATCGCATCAATGGCGAGTTTGTGCCCGGAGTAGAATCCTGGGTAAATCTCTCTTTTTTACGTACCCGTGAACGTCTCAATGGAATTCAACATAAAGTACGCGATCTCAATAATCCGGAAGGAATCCCTGTAAAAGATGTACCCAGACCGACGGATCAGTTTTTTGCTTTAGGTTTATTTTTTCAGGATTATCTGCCAAAAAACGAAAATTTTAAAATGCATATCCATATCAATATCGCTTCCGGTTTGCCCTATGGATTAAAAGGCAATAATACAGTGTACCGGAATGACCAGAATTTTAAAGCTTACCATCGGGTAGATATTGGTTTTTCGTATGCTATGTGGGATATCACTAAAAAAAGAGATCGGAATCCTTTTCAGTTTTTAAAATTTACCCGGCAGACGTGGCTGAGCCTTGAAGTTTTAAATTTGCTGGAAGTCAAAAATGAAGCCTCCATCAGTTGGATCAAGTCATTGTATAATTATCAGTTTGCTATACCTAATTATTTGAGTTCCAGAAGAATAAATCTAAAATTGAGAATGGATTTTTAATTGAGCTGCACGTAATTCTTTCCGGATGCTGGGACGAATTAAAGGAGTGTTTTATAAATTATACATGAAATTCAATCAAAACCCGTACATTTGCGCCTCATTTGTCGATATTGTCTGCTGGACAGAGGAAATCGATAAAGGTCTAATTATTAAAACAACAACAAATGGCCGTAAAAATCAGATTACAGCGTAAGGGTCGAAAAAAGGCCCCGTTTTATCACATCGTTATTGCGGATGCCCGCGCTCCCCGAGATGGGAAATTTATCGAAAAAATAGGCATTTACAATCCAATTACGAAACCTGCTACCATTGAGCTGGACCGTGACAAAGCCTTTGACTGGCTTATGAAAGGTGCACAACCTACAGATACAATCCGAGCTATCATGCGATATAAAGGAGTACTTTATAGAAAACATCTGAGCCGGGGAGTACAAAAAGGTGCTTTAACTCAGGAAAAAGCAGACCAGATGTATCAGGACTGGATTTTCGCTAAGGAAGGCTCCATCACCCAAAAAGTAGAAGCCAGAAAACAGGAATTAGCAGATCTTCACAAAAAAATTAGTGGAGAAATGAAGGCTCCGGTTTCTAAGCCGATTAGCTCAGAAGAAGAATAAAAATTTAGTTCTCTGAGATTTACCTGGATTTTATTCTTCAGATCAACGATTTTTTGAAGAATGATTTCGTAACCTTAACAAAAAGAATAAAAAATGACCCCGGACAGGCCTGTTTTTCTGTCGGGTTTCTTTATTTTGTAAAATTAAATACCGCATCATGCAAAGCTTACTTCAAGATTATAAAGAAAGACTTCAGGGAGTTGCTGAACTCATTCAGGGATCTAATGAATTAGCAGCTTATCTCGAAGAAGAAACGCCGGAATTATATAAATTACTACAGGAAACATACGAACCTTACATTGAGGAAATTTATCATGAAGTGGCTGATCATCACCCATTACAATTACCGGAACTCGAACAAGTTCTTTTAAATCCATATTTCGAAGGATTATTCCAACCCAGAATCCTGGGATATAGTGTTTTGCGGGGTGAAATTAATAATCAAATTAAATACGTCAGACCTCAGGAAGCGTTTAAAAATATATTACTGGCCATTGCCAATTCAACCAACTTTGATGCAATACGTCAGCGAATTGGGCAAACCGTTCAGCTTGGATTTGCCTTGAGTAGTGATATCTGGATCGCCAACCTGATGGATAAAATTGACAATAAAAAAGTAAAAACGTTCCTGCAATCCATGATCCATGACCGGTTTAGAGAAGTGGAAGAAAGAGAAAATTTATTACATCGCTATAAAAACCAGTTCACTCAATATAATTTTTCCTATACCCGGTTTCCTGAAACCGTAAGTGAATTAAAAGTTGAAGCCAATTCAGTTAAAAGTTTTTTACTGAATCGCATTGCTTTTAAAAGCAGCCATGACAGTTATATTGAAGAAATTCATAAGTTAATTGCGAGAAAAGAATTTTATAAAGAACCGGAATTTATAGACATCATAACGATCATTTCCAATTTTATTCAATTAAATCAATCAGAAACCCAGTTTCTTTCCAATGCATTAAACGCATGCCGTTACGAAAACAAACAATTTAATTCCCTGTATTTTCAATTCCTGAAATCCAATTATAAAGATGGATTCAGTTTTGGAAAAGAAGCCGATCTTAAATTTTATTCCTTATTAAATAAAAATGATGGCGACGATTTGGTAAAGTTTTATAGCCTTCTCGAAACAATCCATTCTAAAGGATTTGTCCATGAAGATACATTTGATGCAGTAAATGCATTTTATTATCAGTATGAAGGTATGTCAATTATCAATGAATGTCTGCGACTTGCTATTCTGCAAATGATTCAAAAAGTGGTCGATCATCTCACTGAACCAGAATATGCTTCCTTCTTTGAATTACACCGCACTTTTCAGGCATATATGAATATCTTTGGTAACGCAGCATTTAATCTGAAAGCTGAAGATATTTCAATGAATTATGTCCGGAAACTTCTGGGTTTTTATAAAGACAAACGGAGTAAAGAATACCAGGAAATTAAAAAAGCAGTGAGCTCGAGTTTTATTGAACTGGAGTTTCTGAATGATAAAGAACTGGTAGACTTATTCAAAATAAAAAGAAAGAAAAAGGATTCGTCCAGCTAAAAGATTTTCGAAGCCTTGAGTTTCCTCCCCGGCATCAACATATTTAGTTTAATACTAATATTTAATAGCCTCTATAATAACGACAAAAAACTTCAAAGAGTCATTCTTTCGGTATTGATTGCGCATTAACTATTTTTGATTGAACAAGTAGAAAAATTCGAATTTGGCCCAGGCTGTAAACATAGTATATCTTCTTTTATGTCATCTCAACCGACACAAATGGTTTGAATTGCCGGGAGTAGGTGTCTTTACGGCAGTGCAAAATCCCAGCTATATTGATCATATTGAAAAGAAAATAATTCCTGCTAATCTCTCTGTTCATTTTAATCCTGTCGATTCAACCCGTACGGAAATCATGATTCAAAATATGATTTCAGAAACCGGATTTGATCAGAAGGTACTTGAAGAACATTTAGCGGCTATTTGCCATTTTATCAACCAGGGATTAAAATCCAAAGGCTTGGTAGAATTTAAACCCTTTGGACTTGTAAGCCAATCCGGTGAAGAAATCCGGTTTGAACAAAGTCCGGAAAACATCCATCTCGATTTTTATCTGATGGATCCTCTGCATCTCGAGCCAGCTATAATTCCTCAGTTCAAAAAGGAAATTCTTGTTGAACCTGCCGCTCCATTACCAATACGTAAAACGAAATCCAAAAAACAATTAACGATCTTAATTTTTGCAATTGCAGCACTTTGGATTATTTTTTTAAGTTTTTTGTTTTGTCCGTCAAAATCTAATCATCATAAAAGCTCTCCTGCAGTTTCAGTCGAAGATAGCTTAAGTCTCATTAAGGAACCAGTTGCCCATATAGATTCTTTGGATTCAAATAATTTGGAGAAAGATCTTACTAATGAGGTAGATAGCATAAGTCAATTTAATAATGAGGTACTTATCGATTCTTCCAATATTGAAGAATTGGATAAAATGATAAAATATAAACCTTGTGTTATCATAGTGGGTTCTTTTAAATGGATACCTTATGCAGATCGAATGGCAAAACAAGTAAGTGATGATGGTTTTGTCTTATTCAGAGAAAGATTTGGTAAGTTTCACAGGGTAGGGGTTGAGTTTAATTGCTTCGAACATGATCTTCAACAAATGGTCGATGCATTAAGACAAAAATATCATCCGGAAGCCTGGGTTCTTAAATTTTAATAATTAAAATACGATGAAAGAAAAAACACTGGAGGAAATACAATCGGGAAATTCAAAATCATTTTTTCTAATTGCCGGACCCTGTGTTGTCGAGTCAAAAGATTTATGTGAGGAGATCGCAGGACGCGTTAGTCAAATTTGCCAAATTTATTCTATACCTTATATTTTTAAAGCATCTTACAGAAAAGCCAATCGCTCAAGGTTGGATTCATTTACAGGGATAGGTGATGAGCCAAGTGCTGAGATATTAAAAAATATTTCAAATCAATTTGGACTACCGGTTACTTCAGATATTCATACAGAAGAAGAAGCGGGTTGGGCTTCAGCATTTTTGGATGTGTTACAGATTCCTGCTTTCTTATGTCGTCAAACCTCTTTATTAATTGCCGCTGCCAATACCCAAAAAACGGTGAATGTTAAAAAAGGACAGTTTATGAGCCCGGAGGGAATGAAGTATGCCGTAGATAAAATCCGTCAATGTGGAAATAAAAAAGTTTGGTTAACTGAACGAGGTACAACTTTTGGATATCAGGACCTTATCGTCGATTTCAGAGGCATTCCACAGATGAAGGAATTTGAGCTGCCTGTCATCGTAGATTGCACTCATTCTCTGCAACAACCCAACCAAAGCAGTGGCGTGACGGGTGGACAACCGGCATTAATTGAAACAATTGCCAAAGCTGCAATTGCAGTTGGTGCCAATGGATTATTTATCGAGACGCATCCAAAACCCGAACTGGCTAAATCAGATGGGGCTAATATGTTACGCTTGGATTTGCTGGAACCCCTTTTGGACAAGCTGACAAAAATCCACCAGGCGATTCTCTAAACTATGTTGGTCGATTATCAATTACAACCCTCGGAATTACACTCTGAAAAAGCGCACCGGAGCGCAATTTTAAAAAAGGCAGGCCTTGATCCAGATGGACCGGTTTATTTTAAGGTGATTCGACGCAATCTGGACGCAAGAAACAGAAATGTGGTTTACGTTTTAAGAGCAGAAGTTGCCATTGTTCCTTTCCAGTACGAAAATAAAAAATCAACGATTCTTCAGGATGTTTCTGATAAACCGGAAGTACACATCGTAGGTGCCGGCCCTTGTGGATATTTTGCTGCTTTGGAATTAATCGAACTGGGTTTCAAGCCCATTATCATTGAAAGAGGCAAAGACGTCAGGACGCGCAGAAAAGATCTTCGCAATATCCAACAATTTGGAATCGTCAACCCGGATTCTAATTATTGCTTTGGTGAGGGAGGTGCCGGAACGTATTCTGACGGGAAACTGTATACCCGATCTAAGAAAAGAGGAGACGTTCTGAAAGTCCTTCAAATCCTGATTGAACATGGAGCTCATCCTGACATTTCCATTGACGTACATCCTCATATCGGAAGTAATAAACTTCCCGGTATCGTGAATGCCCTGCGTGACACTATAGAAAAATCAGGCGGGGAAGTTCATTTTAATAACAGGGTGCAACATTTCATTATTGAGAATAATAAAATCACGGGTTTAGAAACGACTAACAGGCTATATAAAACAAACTGTGTCATACTTGCCAGCGGTCATTCAGCAAGAGCAGTCTATCAGGATTTGCACAGTTCTAAAATTGCATTGGAATGCAAACCTTTTGCCATAGGTGTCCGTATCGAACATCCTCAATCGGTTATTGACGAAATTCAATACAAACAAAATCCACGTAATCAGACCTTGCCACCTTCTTCATATGCGATCAGTTGTCAGATAGCCGACAAAGGAGTTTTTTCATTTTGTATGTGTCCGGGCGGCTTAATTATTCCCTCTGCAACCTCAGCTGGCGAAATTGTAGTAAATGGCATGTCACTTTCAAAACGCGATTCTCCATTTGCCAATAGTGGAATGGTTACAGCTGTTGATGATCAGGATTTTAAAGCATTTGAATCTTTTGGTCCATTGAGAGGAATGATGTTTCAACAAGAAATCGAACAACGGATGTTTGACCTGGGTGATGGTTCTCAAAAAGCACCCGCTCAGCGATTGAATGATTTTTTAAAAAATAAACCCAGCATGGATTTACCTACGACTTCCTATATACCTGGTATCTTTCCGGCTCACTTAAATACCCATTTGACTTTAACACTAGAAAACAGATTGCGTGAAGGCTTAAGCCATTTTTGTAAAAAAATGCCTTTATACTTACATAAAGATGCCATCATTGTAGCTACCGAATCCCGGACAAGTGCACCGGTCCGTGTTCCCAGAGATAAAGACACATTGATGCATCCACAGGTTGAAGGACTTTTTCCGGCAGGAGAAGGTGCAGGATACGCCGGAGGCATCTTATCCGCAGCCATGGATGGTCAGAATGTAGCCAGAGCGGCATCTAAGCTGGTTGGTCGAAAAATTAAAAAACATGGAGCTATATAGATTTGCTTCATTTAAACGAGTTAAAGGAGCTTTTGATATTTTTGTACAGATATAGAAAATATGGTTAAAAAAAACAGTTCAGTTGTAACTCCCGAAATTATGGAACAGGCCTTCCGTCTTATGTGTATGGCCAAAAACATGACAGAGTTATATGAAGAGAATTTTAAAATTGTTTCCAAATATGTTCATGCTACTTCGAGGGGACATGAAGCCGTCCAGATTGCCTTAGGCATGCAATTAAAACCGGAGGATTATTTATCCGCATATTATCGCGATGACAGTTTATTACTTTCTATTGGAATGGAAGCACGAGAACTGATGTTGCAACTTATGGCAAAACGCGATGATCCATTTTCCGGCGGAAGATCGTATTATAGTCATCCTAGTTTACGGGAAGAAGGCAAACCCAAAATACCACATCAGTCTTCGGCAACCGGCATGCAGGCTATTCCTACTACAGGTGTTGCCATGGGAATTCAGTATAAAGAAATCAGCGGTTTGCAGGATAAAAAGACCAAAGCCATCGCAGTATGTTCACTGGGAGATGCCTCCGTCACCGAAGGAGAAGTTGCTGAAGCATTTCATATGGCTTCTTTGAAACAATTGCCAATTTTATATTTTATACAGGATAATGAATGGGATATCAGCGCACATTCATCAGAAATTCGAAAAGGATCTGCATTTGATTTTATTAAAGGCTTTCCAGGTATTGAATCTGCAAGTATTGACGGAACAGATTTCGAATTATGTTATAACACCCTTTATGATATTATAAAATATATCCGCGAAAAACGACGTCCCTTTTTATTGCATGCAAGTGTTCCTTTATTAAATCATCATACCAGTGGTGTCCGTAAAGAATGGTATCGCGATGATCTTGAATTACAAAAGATGCAGGATCCTTATCCAAAGTTGTTGGAGAAAATGCGTCAATATGGATTTAATGAAGAATACCTCAATCAAATTGAATCGGAAGTTATCAATCATGTAAAATCTGATTTTGAAAAAGCCAGAGTATCTGAAGATCCTTTGCCTTCAGATTTGTATTTACATGACTATGCACCGACTCCGGTCAAGGAGGAAAAAGGAAAACGCCAACCGGTCAACGGTGAAGAAAAAGTGATGGTCGATTGTGCTTTATTTGCCATCGAAGAGCTCATGCGCAAACATCCGGAATGTCTGTTGTATGGTCAGGATGTTGGAAAACGACTTGGTGGAGTTTTCAGAGAAGCCGCAACACTAGCACAGAAATTTGGCGATCATCGCGTATTTAATACACCTATTCAAGAGGCATTTATCGTGGGTAGTACGGTGGGCATGTCTGCAGTAGGACTTAAACCCATTGTGGAAGTGCAGTTTGCCGATTATATCTGGCCGGGATTAAATCAATTGTTTACAGAAGTATCCAGGTCCTGCTATTTGTCTAATGGCAAATGGCCGGTCAGTATGATCCTCAGAGTGCCAATAGGAGCTTATGGTAGTGGGGGGCCTTATCATTCTTCCAGCGTAGAATCTGTAGTTTGTAATATAAAAGGAATTAAAATTGTCTATCCATCCAATGGAGCTGATTTGAAAGGATTGATGAAAGCGGCTTATTACGACCCCAATCCTGTGGTCATTTTTGAACATAAAGGTTTGTATTGGTCCAAAGTTCCGGGCACAGAAGCTGCCAGGGTTATTATGCCGGATGAAGACTATATTGTACCTATAGGAAAAGCTGCAATTACTCAGGATGCGGTTTCATCAGATCATCATTCAAGTCTAAGTATCATTACCTATGGAATGGGCGTGCATTGGGCATTGAATGCGTCAAAAGCCTGGAAAGAAAGGGTAGAGATAATTGATCTTCGCTCTCTTGTACCATTAGACACAGAAACGATTTACAACTCAGTAAAAAAACACAACCGCTGTCTGGTACTAACAGAAGAAACAATTGAAAATAGTTTTGCACAATCTCTTGCCGGTCGAATCAGCGACCAGTGTTTTGAATATCTGGATGCTCCGGTAAAAATAATTGGTGCAAAAAATTTACCGGCAATTCCTCTTAACAGTACACTTGAAGCAGAAATGTTGCCGGATCAGGGACAGATCAGAACGATCATCGAATTTCTTTTGAAATACTAATTATCAGCAGTTTTATAGGAATCAATTTATAATTCAGACTTGATTAAAATTGTCAAATCCCTTATTTTTGTTGAGCTAGAATAAACTCAGAATGATCTTGGGCTGATTTAGCCCCTTGTTCTGATCACATATTCAAGGTTTTATATATGGATGTTTAAATTCTAGACATATGAATAAAGTATTACTGCTTATATGTATTCTAATAGGTCAGGAAATTTTATCCCAACATAAAGGTGCTAGTCCTGCAGGATTAAATAAAGCATATCAAGAATCAAATAAAACCCTGGCTTTAGTGGTAGGTATATCAGATTATCAGGATCCTGAAATTCCTGATCTTTTGTATGCGGATAAAGATGCACTTGCGTTTGCAAATTTTCTTCGATCTCCTGCAGGAGGATCTTTAGATGCGAATCATCTGCGAGTGTTAATAAATAAAGAAGCCACGGCCGCACAATTTGCGATGGCGCTTGATTGGCTTTTGGAAGTCAGTAACGAAGGGGACCAAGTCATTATTTATTTTTCCGGACATGGTGATGTAGAAAAAAAGACAATCACACAGCCTGGCTTTTTATTATGTTATGATGCCCCGTCAAGGATCTATATGGTTGGAGGCGCCTTTGCATTACCTATGCTACAGGAGATAATTTCAACATTATCGATTCAAACCAAAGCAAAAGTAATAGTTATTGCAGATGCATGCCGGTCTGGAAAATTATCCGGAAGTTCGATAAATGGTCCGCAGCTGACAAGTTCAAATCTGGCACAGCAAATGTCAAATGAGATAAAAATTTTATCGTGCCAGGCAAATGAATACAGTATCGAAGGTGAGCAATGGGGCGGAGGCAGAGGTGTGTTTAGTTACCACTTATTAAATGGATTGTATGGTATGGCGGATAATAATAAGGATCATCAGGTGACGCTTATGGAAATTGGAAGGTATCTGGAAGAAAAAGTATCTACTGAAGTATCGCCTATCAGCCAGGTACCAATTACTGTGGGTAATCGTTCGGAAAAGATATCAAGGGTAGATCCTGCGATTTTATCCAGCATAAAAACTGGGGCATCGGATCAATCTATGGTTTTTACTTCAGTGGAAATTAAAGGAATTGAAGATTTGGTCGTAGGTAGTCAGGACACCAATACGCAAAAACTCTATTCGGAATTTAAAAATGCATTAAAGAATAAACAGTTTTTTGAACCACAGGGCAATTGTGCAAATGACTTATATGAGAGATTATCCAAAATAAAAAGTTTAAGTCCAATTCATAATCATATGCGGCGAAATTATGCTGCGGCTTTGCAGGATGATGTGCAGCAGGTGATGAACAAATGGCTTAAATCAGATCTAAAAGAAATCAAGTTGTCAACTCCTTTGGCATTGCAAAAATATAAGAACTATAGCAGACAGATGGAAAGAGCAGCTGAAATGTTAGGTGAGCAACATTATTTGTATAAAAAACTAAAATCGAGTCAATATTTTTTTGAGGGATATCAGATATATTATGTCAATGATTCATTTGAGGAAAAGAGTCAAAGAATATTGCATCTTTTACATAAATCTCTTGAATGGGATCCAGATATGCCACATACAAACCTATGGATGTGTGATGTATTTCTGAAAAACAGGCGATTTGATTCTGCCAAATATTATTTTATTAAGACCGTTAATACTGTTCCATTTTGGCCACGTCCATATGTATGGATGGCGAATGGCCTATTATTACATAATAGATTGGATGAGGCGTATTATTATCTTGACAAAGCGACACAGGTTGATACCAATTATCCTTATCTCTGGATTTCTTGGGGAAATTATTATTTATCAAAATTTGAATACGACCTGGCCACAAAAGCTTTTAACAATGCCATATTATTGGATTCAACATTAAGCCTGGCCTACTCTCAATTAGCTTATTTGCAATATTATCAAAATCAATTATTGCAGGCAGAAAAAACAGTTTCCAAAGGGATTCAACTCGCACCAGATTTACCAGCTTCCCATTATATGCTAGGAGGTATATTGACTAGGCTGGGAAAGTACAAAGAAGCAGAACAATCTATGTTAAAAGCTATTCAATTAGATTCGACAATTCAATTGTACTTTGAGGGTCTAATGTATTTATATATATATTCAAATCAAATAGATAAGATACCAGCAGTCCTAAATAAATCAATTTCAATAAATCCTAAGAGTATTCAGTCAAATTTTTATCATGGTTATTATTTATATAAAAAAAACAAACTTAAGGAAGCTGAAAATAAGTTTATTGAAGTAATGTTAGTTGATACTACAGTTGCGAGGAATGCTCAATTTCTTATATTTTTTTATATTTATGAGGGCCGATATGAAGCTGCTTTAGAGGTTGCCAGAAAATGTGTACAACTGGATTCCTTGGATCCTTATTATTATGCTGCAACCGGATGGGCATTAACTGGATTACAGCAATTTGAGCAGGCAGCTCAAGCATTTGAGAAACATAAAAGCATAGAAAAATATTATCCTGAAAATATCCAGATAAATCAGGCACTTTTATACTCGATGCAGAATAATACAGATAGGGCATTTGAGATACTTGAAGAGCTTTTTGCTCAGGGGTATATAAATGATATATTTTATCTTGATATTTTTAATTATAGAGGATTTTATGCATTGAGGAAGGATAAAGAACGATGGAATCGCCTTGTCAAAAAATACCAAAAGATACATTGATTATGGAATCCAGATTTTTTGTGAATACGAATTATTACTCAAAGTATAATTTACAATATACACACCAGATAATCCATCAGGTAAAGCAATCACATTACTTGAACTAGATTTTAATTTATAGACCTGTATCCCGTTTAAGGTACTTAAGGATAAATTGTCTATATTCTGTTTTGGATTATCATTAAAAAATAACTGATTAGCTGAATAATACAACTTGGGAATTTGAGAATCATGTTTAAGATCTTTCGTTGAAACAGGTAGTTTAAAAAATACACGTTTAGAGTCTTTCAAAGAGTTGTCTTTTCCTTTATCGCCATCTCCATTTGCACACATACTTGTAAAATAAAAGATAATTTCTTCACCTGAGATGGAGTTAGGTGCTTTCCATTGAAGATTCCAGCTTGCTTGTCCGTTTGCAAAATTGATGGCAAATTCCTGCCGGGCATAACTACGTCCATTGCCTTGATTTTTTGCAATATTAACTCCAGTAGTTTTTATCAAGGTTCCGGCAAAATTTAGTGAAGAATCCAATGCCGTTAATTGAAAACCTGATCGGACTGCATTGGATTGATTTACAAGGCTAAAGTCGTAGATTTTATTAGCTTCCACAGTATCCGGCAAGCCTACTAAGGAAACAGAACCATTATAAGAGCCACCACTGTGACATCCGGACAACATACAGGAAGATTCACCCGGCGCTCCGGTATTGGCAACTGGTGGATTGCGGGGTTCGGGCATAGATCCAAGGGTGAAAATCATCGAAACGATTATCAGAATAAAACAATAAAGTGATGGCTTTTGCATTATTTGAGTTTTACAATTGACTATACCTTACGCTGTCAAAAAGTGAAAAGTACCCTTAGATTTTATTTTTTTTCAATTGAAAAATCCGGGAGAGATTAAAGCCAAACTGAATATCGCCATTAAACCAATCTCCGTTGTGCTCATCCAGATAAGCACGTTCATTCATGCCGGTCGCATTAGAAAAATGTAACTGAAATACGTGGCCTCCGGTTTCTATATCAAATCCAATCGATAAGGGATGCATGGTATAGTCTCTTGGAAAATTATTAAAAGGAAAGGAGTAATCGATTACGAGGGCGATTCGTTTTGAGATTTTATACCGTGCACCAACTCCCAATGCAAATAAATCATTGGGAATCAATTGATTATCTACAATATTGGAATGTAATAAAATAGGGCTTAACTGAAGTGAAAATCGTTCTGTAAATTTTCTTCCAATGATAAGTTGATGATAATAAGTGAGTCGGCGAGCTTCCGTTACAATCAGATCAGGATCTGATAAGGGTGAATCGGAACCATCCCGGCTTATGCCACTGGTCCATACCAGACTCAATGGAATGGCTTTTTCCCCTTTAGATTGCCACAAAATCCTATATCTTAAAAAACCATCAAGCTCCTTTTTGAAGGTAGATCGACCAATACCCACGGTCATATTTTTAGTAATGCCATAATCAAAACCCATCCTCATGGTGGCATTATCTAATCCAAATAATTGTTTGTAACCCTGGTTGATTTGACCAAAGCGATGGAGTATTCTAAAATCCAAAGCGCCGGCTGCCAGCATTTCCATACTATGACTATTAATAACTCGGGGCGACTTAAACGCATTGGTAACTTTTTCAGTGACATTATTATCATCAACCAAACTCAATAAGTCCTGAGTACAACAATTCCATTCTGTAAAAATGAGTAAACTAAAAACTAGTAAAGTATTTTTCATCAATCTTGCTTTAATACTATTAAATATATGGTTAGCTGCTTACATCTTGTCCCAGTTGCTCTGAAAATCAACTACTTTAGTTATTCAGGGCACCTTCGTTTATCCACTTTTGAATTTGTCCGATTTTACATGGACTCAGTTTGTTGCCATTTTTTGGCATAAAGCTATAACCGGCTTCCCTGCGAATGCTTCCCAAAAAACTACCATTAGTCACAGTAGCTTTAATGCCTTCAAAACTATTATAATTTATTCCGCCCTGCGGTCTTGGGCCCGTGTGACAACCATTACAAAAAACATCCATAATCGGTCTGATGGTTGAATTGAATCCAACAAATGTTGAATCACAAACTTCTGCTGTACAGGTATCAATCGTATTTGCACCTTGCTCAATCCATAAGGAAATTGTGGTGATTTGTTCTACAGAAAGCTTGTCATAAGGTTTGGGTGGCATCGGACTAAAGGGATGTGTAATCCTGTCGTAGAGACTGCTTTTTCTATAACTACCCGGATGCACTGTTTTTAATATGTCTGCGGTTTGTGTATAATCTAAGTTGCCGGCACGATCAATAGAGTTGTGACATTCGCTTTGGGTGCAGGTTGATATTAATAAAGGATGAACTTCCTGTTCAAAACAAACTTTAGTACCATCAGATATAAATTCGCTGGTGCATTGAGTACATAAAATAAAGATTAATAAGATAAATAATAGAAATGGTCTGTGTACTTTCATATAAATGGATAAAATCTAAAAACAAAGCTAAGGAAAATATAGAGTTCAGTCATTTCCGTACCAAGGATTTCGATTGTTAAAGGGATGCGAATGATCCTTACAGGCAATTGGAACGGCACTTAACATAAATTTTATCAGCAATCCACAAATGTTGATAATCTAATTCATTGAAAATCAAGCCTAAATACATAAAGTCAGATTGATAATCACCGGATAAGAACGAATCCAGATGTTCTGTCTACCATTGAAATGTCAAAATAGTATTTGCGCCTAATGCCCAATTTGATGAATTAAATTTGGCAAATAAAACAATATAAATTTGGTATTTTATAAAAAAAGAAATATAATTAGGAATAATTGTAATTATATAGTATTAAATGTGGCGTCCTGTATAAAATAATACCAAAATACGCGTAGTTAGTTTGTGGCCCAGGCAACCTAAAATTCCTTACATTCGTAGATTATATCGTAGTTGTATCGAACGCAGACCGGTTTGGCAAATGAAGAATTACATATCAATCCTCCTGAATTAAAGGAGATTATCAGGGCTTGTATTGCACAACATCCCCTTGGACAAAAAAAACTTTATGAACATTATTACTCTTATGTCAAAAGTATTTGTCTTAGATACTCTTCAAAAATGGAAGATTGTGAAGAAATAATGGATGACTCTTTTATAAAAGTATTTAAGAGTATCGAAAAATATGATTTTGAAAGACCGTTTAAATTTTGGTTACGTACCATCGTTGTCAATACTGCCATCGATTTTTACAGGCAATCCATGAGATTGATAAAACCTCATTCGATTGAAGATTATTCGCATTTAAGTATTGAAGACAATACCTTATGCAGAATGTCTTCAGAGGAAATTTTAAAAGTGGTACAAAAATTAAGTCCGGCTTACCGCAATGTCTTTATGATGTTTGTTATGGACGGATACAGCCACAAAGAAATTGGCGCATTATTAAAAATTACAGAAGGTACTTCAAAATCTAATCTGGCCAAAGCCAGGATAAAATTACAGGAATTATTATTAAAGGAATTTGCGGGAGAAAACCGTTTTTCTTATTTAAATCTAAGCATACCATCAAATATATGAAACAGGAAGAATTTGATCTGCGGATCCAACAAAAGCTGGAAGAATTGAATCCGTCTTTCAATGAACAAGACTGGACACGACTTTCCGGTAAAATGGCAGCACAGAAATCTCGTTTCTATGTAAAAAAACGACATCTGCTGTTGTTATTATTATTGCTGTTATGTGTCTTGTACGGCACGTGGATGGGCTTTGGCGTAAGCTCGGGTAATCAATATAATTCTGAGCCAAAACGGTCTGAAGAAATTATCCTGGCTGAAAACACTAAATCCACACAAAGTAGTAATCTGCCAATGACCAGTCAAAAAAATGTGTCAAATCCTCAATTGGTATTATCTGAGTCGATAAATAACACACAGATAAATTCCAATCATATATCCCCTATAACTGAGGCAAATTCACAAAAGAAAATTTCTCATACAGTTAATTCTATTGCAAATCATGTTTCTGATAATGCATTAAATGTAGTACAGGAAACAACTGGAAATACGATATCCAGCAGTCTTCCAAACAATGTAGTTCCATCTGAAGAATCAGATAAATTAAAAACAGCTGAATACCAGGAGATTTCAAACTCGGATAAACTTCTGTCCGATCAAATACTCGAACCACTGGCATTGAAAACCTATGATCTTAAAACTAATAAAAATCCCGGTGCCGTTAATTTAAAATTAAAAGCCAGGGAAGGTGTAAAGCCGGCTAAATGGATGATCGGACTCACCGGACTTATCACAAATGCCCATCTGAATACAGGAATAGCCTTTGAAATTAAAACAAAAAAAAATATCTCATTTGGTGCCGGCTTGGTTTTACAAGATTATTTCAGCCAAAGTTACCGGGATCAAAAAGATTTTAATGATTCAAATGATGGGGAATTTTCAGAATTGATCAGGCCACGTCATAGTAAAGCAATCAGCTTTACCAATATTCAGTTAAAAAGCATGGATGTGTTGTTGCCTCTACAGCTTAAATATTACATACCCTTAAATTTAAGGTATTCAATTTTTACAAGTGCCAGTATGAATCTGACTTTATACAGTAATACCAGCCTTGATTTTAAATACATGGAATACGATACACCGGGTCAGTTAGTTGAATCTGATTTTTATCAACCTTCTAATGCAGCTACTCTGATCAATCATTTTAACCTCTCGACAGGAATTCAAAGAGAATTTAACCGGTTAACTTGTCAACTGAGTATTCACTATTTAAAAAATAACAATAATCAACCTCATATCGAGAAACAAGAACATGCCGTACAACTTGGCATATTGTATAAATTGTAGATTTGCGTATCGCCAGGGAATTAATAAAAAATCACTTGAATTGAGCTTGCCAGCTATTTTAGCGGTTTTTAAAATCAGCTATCGCATTTTTACAAAAATCTGATAAAACAAGTTGACCACTGATAGACGCTCTTTGCTCAAGCAAGGTATTCCAGTGACCTGTATTCTCCCAGAAAATAGTTTTTAAATGAATCAATGCTTCCGGATTATATTGTAGCAACTGTTTGATAAAATGATCCAGATATTGGTCCATTTGATCCGTTGATTCAAAAACTTCATAGTATAATCCTTTTTGTTTGGCCCATTCAGCGGTTTGCCATTCTGTAGGATTTATTGCCATCATCTGAAATGCGGAAGCACCTATCTTTCGTTCCACAGCAGGACCAATTACAAAAGGACCTATGCCTACAGCCAACTCACTAAGTCTTAGGCTAGCATACTTTGAGGCTATCGGATAATCCATGGCAGCTGCTAAACCTACACCACCCCCGATGGCCTTTCCATGAATTCTGCCAAGAATAATTTTCGGACAATTTCTCATAGCCAGGATGACATTGGCAAATCCCATAAAAAAAGATTTACCGGAATCCAAGTCGGTAATCGAACTTAATTCATCAAAACTGGCACCGGCACAAAACGTTTTTTCTCCAGCCGCTTTTAGCAAAATCAGTTTTACTTCCTGATTTTTACCACAATCACGGATGGTTTCTGCCAATTGTTGTAACAAAGTACCAGGAAGTGAATTATGTGCGGGATGAAAAAAAGTAATAATGGCCAGACTATTTTCAATTGTGTAACGAACGTATGGTTCCATATTTTTCAATATTATTATTTATGATAATTAGCCTTTGGTTTTTGTCCAGGAAGAATAAGTTCCCATGGGACTTGGATAATCGTCCGGCTTATGACTCAGTGCCTGGCACTCATTAATATCCTTGTGTGAATCTCTCGCCAATTGTTGATACAAAGCAGTACCCTTAGTTTTCCAGTCAATCATTTCGTCGCTCAGTTTTTTAATTATTTTTACAGGATTACCAACTGCCAGGCTTCCAGGGGGAATAATCATACCTTCTTTTACAAAACTTAAGGCACCGATTATGGAATTATCACCTATTTCCACTTCATCCATAATGACACAATTCATTCCAATCAAACAATTCTTTCCAATAGTACTTCCATGAATTATAGCACCATGACCGATATGAGCATTTTCTTTTAGTAATACCCGAACCCCCGGAAACATATGGATAGTGCAACTTTCCTGAACATTACAGCCATCCTCAATAATTATTTCTCCAAAATCTCCCCGGATTGCGGCAAAGGGTCCGATATATACATCTTTACCGATAATAACACAACCGGTAACCGCTGCCTGAGGATGTACAAATGCACTAGGATGAATAACGGGTTTGAATTCTTTGTAGGAATAAATCATAATTTTGTCATATTTGCAAAAGTATGTGTTGATTTTTTAATTTTACTAAAAATAATTATGCCGTCATTTTTTACCAAAGAGACAATTTCTTTTTTAGAAGAGCTTACAAAAAATAATAACAGGGATTGGTTTAATGAAAATAAAGTTCGATTTAAAGAACATGTGGAAAAACCATTTCATCATTTTATTGATCAGCTTATCGATAAAATAAAAGAATCTGATCCAAGAATCACCATAACATCCAAAGAAGCTGTTTTCCGTATTTACCGGGACATCCGGTTTAGTAAAGATAAGACGCCTTATAAAGAACACATTTCAGCGCTGATTTCACCTGGTGGTCGCAAAGATCATAGCACACCCGGTCTTTATCTTGAACTTACAAAAGAAGGTATTCATGTTTATTCAGGAGTCTACGAACCCAATTCTGTGCAATTAGCACAAATCAGAAACTTTATAGCAGGTCATTTAAAGGAATTTAACAAAGCAATAAATGACAAAAAATTTGTAAAACGATATGGTAAAATCTTAGGTGAACAAAATAAAATACTTCCAGCGGATTTGAAAGAAGCGGCAGTCAGCCAACCACTGATTTATAATAAAAATTTTTATTATAAAACAACATTAGATACAGATCTGGTTTGTTCTGCTAAAGTACTAAACGAAGTTTTACACTGTTATCTCGATGCCGGCGTGATGAGTACTTTTTTTGAAAAAGCTTTAAAATCTTAATAAAAGAATACCCGGATGATCGATAACCAATTCCCCCCTAATTCCATTTACTGAAAAGAGATTCATTGAGAAAGCACTCTTTTAAAATGGCGAAATCATTTTGACTTAAATCATATGGAATAATGTGTTTATCTTTATTGGAGATAATCCTTTATCCATTTAAAAAATTTCAAGCTTTTATCATGAACTGGAATATTGGAAAATGCATAAATTGGCTTTTACTTTTATTCCCACTATTAGTTTCTTCGCAAATTGATAAAGGTGTAAAACCTGTAAGACCAACGGGCTTTCATAATACGGTTGGGGAGACTTATGCAGTAATCATCGGAATTTCAGACTATCAGGATACAACCAAGCGCTTAAACTTTGCCCATAAAGATGCTTTGGCGTTTGCCGAATTCTTAAAATCCAAAGCTGGAGGTTCGTTGAATGAGAAAAATCTGACTGTGCTAATTGATTCACAAGCTACACTGGCCGGAGTTGCCTTTGCTTTGGATTGGCTTACTCAGGTTTGTAAAGAAAACGACAGGGCCATTATTTATTTTTCAGGCCATGGTGATGTAGAAACAAAGACATACAGCGATTTGGGATATTTGCTTTGTTGGGATGCCCCATCAAGAGTCTATATGGGTGGAGGCGCCCTCGATTTGAGAATTTTTCAAAATATTATATCCGCACTTTCAAAATACAATAAGTCCAGAGTTTTTGTCATACTGGATGCCTGTCGGTCAGGTACCCTGGCAGGTAATTTGGTAGGTGGTGCCCAGGCGACCGCTGAAAATCTTGCAGTACCCTGGGCCAATGAAATTAAAATACTTTCCTGTCAGCCCGATCAGGATAGTCATGAAGACATTATTTGGGGTGGAGGCCGCGGTGTGTTTTCATATTATCTGGAAGAAGCTTTGTATGGCTTTGCTGATCAAAATGCAGATAGCTGGATTACATTATTGGAATTGGGCAGATACCTCGAAGATCATGTGATGGAGGCCGTCTTGCCAGTAAGGCAAGTGCCATTGATAGTTGGCGATAAATTGGAGCGTCTTGTCAGTGTAGATTCATCGATCCTTCGGTCCCGAAGGTTGCTTCAATCCACTAAAATTTCGATGACCGAGTATAAATCTAAAGGTATTGAAGAAATCACCCTGAACATGATTACCGATACCTCATTGCAAAAACTGTATCAGCGATTTAATGATGCATTAAAAAATAAACAATTTCTTAAACCAGCCGGTACTTGTGCAGATGACTATTACACACAGATCATACAGGAATCCAGATTAGTTGAATTGCACGATGTAGCAACACGAAAATATGTTGTAGCCCTGCAGGACGATGTGCAGCAGGTATTAAATAAACTACTCAGTGTGGATGTCAATGAATTTACCCGGTCTAAAGCATCGCGCATTTTAAAGTATAAAGATTACCCTGCCTATCTGGCGCGGGCATCGGAGATAATCGGCAGTAATCATTTTTTTTATTCCAAATTAAAAGCGCGTCAATATTTTTTTGAAGGGCTATTATTGTTTTTGGAAAATTCTGGTAATAAAAATCCAGAAGAGGGCAATAGGATTATGCAGTTATACCGGCAATCGCTTACTTTGGAAAAAGACGCAGCGCATACCTATTTTTATATGATGTATTGCCAGGCTACCAAATTTGTCAATGAAGATTCTTGCATATACTATGCTACTGAAGCGGCCAACAGGGCACCGCAATGGGTCTTGCCTTATGGGTATCTGTCTTATTTTTATTTGAATAAATTCAGAAACCTTGAAGCATCAAAAAAGTATCTCGATTTGTCGATGAAGATAGATTCTCAAAGTGTCCTTTTACTTAATGTAAGAGCAGCTTATCATTTTTATAAAAAAGAATACAAAAAAGCGGATAAGGATTATGAACGTATTTTGAATTTGGATCCAAACAATCAGGTAGTCTGGTTAAACCGGGGCATCGTCAACTTTGTGTTAGGTTTATACTTTGAAGCAGAATTTTTTTTAATAACTGCCAAAGGACTTGATAGCCTTGATTTTACTCCCCATTCTTACCTAGGGGCAATCTATTACAAATCTTCCAAATTGGATATGGCAGAATGGCATTTTAAAGAAGCTATCCGTCTGAACCCAAGGTATGTAAAAGGGATGCGGGAACTGGCCAGACTTTTCAGAGATCAAAAAAGAAATGATGAAGCTGAAAAATTATACAGGGAAATCATTACATTTGATAGTTCTAACTATGTGGCGTATTATGAATTAGCCTGTTTATCTGTGCATAAGCAGCAAATGAATGAGGCCTTGGAGTATTTGGAGCTGGCTTTAAAAAATGGTTTTCGCGATAAAGAAAATTTAATGAAAGATGAAGAATTAAAACCACTTTTTGATTTAGATGCATTCCGGAAATTGATTCAGGAGTATTTCAAATAAACAAAACGATTCGTTCACAAAATCAAATTTATGAAACTGGAAACTGTCTTATTATTTTGTATATTGGTTATTGTAATCATTATACTCTGCCTCGATCTCAGCTTCTATTATGATGAGGAAGGTACAAACACAGAAAATACAGAACTGAGATTTTTTACAATGGATCAGACTCCCTTGGATTCTGTGACTATTAGCATAGGAAATGGATCACCATCTATGGTCGACGGATCTATACTTGATAATCCGGTTAATCTGGATAGCCAACTGATCACATTATCGCGGAGAGGATACGACTCTTTATTTTTATTTTTAGAAAATTCAGTTCAGCTTAGAAGTATGTCAATTTATTTTGAAAAAACGGACAAAAGCAGTTCTGCAAATAAATATTTACAAGTCAATTCACTGGTCCGCCAATCCGTTGGTAATTATTTGATTCACGAAATTGGTACGCCAAATGAACCTCCGAGCCTGCCAACAGCCCGCTTTCAGGATGGTACGGTGTTTGTAAATCAATATCATCTGGGTGTACGAGATTCCACCAGGCTTATTATTGGCAATCAAAATAGAATTCTTATAAATTTAAAAAGAATTAAAGACAGTATGCGTATCGATGTAATCCTGGATAACGCGGTAGATATGCAAGGCGGAGATACAAGGACTTCCGGTCAAGGCGGCAATTAATTTATTTTTGTAACAAGTGAAAGATAGTTTTTATTAAATTTAAATTGATAGTTCAATTCAAAACTATATTTTTTATCAATCTCGTTCAAAATTTCAAAATGAAAAACTATAATAAAATTTCGGGATATTTTTACATTATGATAATTTGCTTATTTGTCAGTGTAAATGGCATTTATTCATGTAAAAAGGATCCAAATAAGTTGGCAAAAACCAGTATGGCAACTTCTTCGTCAGATAGCGCAGCTCTTGTGCCAGCAGTAACGTGCACAACTGGGATTTTTAGAATTAAATTTTTTACAAAAAACACCACAGGCAAATCTCTGCTTTTAAAGAATGTATTCATATCAATTGGTGGTCAAAATTCCGGACCTTTCGATTATTACTATGACATATGTAGGGATCAACTTAATAGTCAAATAAGATTGACATGTGAGAATAAAAATGATATTACAATACAATTTCAAAATAGTCATTTAATCGGAGGGATGGCAGTGTATTTTGAAGATCGTAATGGTAGTAAAGATGAGGTACTAGTGATAAATTCAGCCTTTAATGATACTCGCAATGATGTGCAATGCATCGTACGTAAAAATGGTCAAAGTCAAACTATAGATGTAGATGAATCAAGTCTTAAAATTGGTACTTTTTTCAATGAAATTTTAAAAACATACAACATTGGCGATAATAGTTCAACAACAATTGTTATCGGCAATCGCCAAACAGTCACATTCAATTTAGGGAGAATTTTAGATACCATGCAGATTGACGTTTTATTAAGTAATGAAGTCGAAATTATAGGTGCTAAGTCAGATACAATACCTCCACCCAATTAATTATAGAAAATTATACAATCAACTTTTAATTGCTTTGTATTGCAGGCTTTCATGGTTAATTAAAATTTTAGTAAGTTTAAAATATTATTGTGAATTTGGGATAGGTAACTAATAATTTTTTATATCTTGGCTTCAATGAAGCAAAATATATCCATTTACTGCATTATCGCTTTTTATATTCTCCTATTACATCCGGCATTTACACAATCTGCAGAACCCAAGGCTGTCATTAAACAAATCGATAGTTTATTACAAGAAACAGACTTGCTGATAGACAAAAGACAGCTTAGTTTGGCAGACTCTCTAAATGAATATGCTGTAAAACTGATTGAAACCGAACACCCAAAGGAATCCACTCAATACGCCAGATATTGTTTTTATAAAGGGAGAATTCTATATTATCAAAATCAATTCCGTCCAGCGGAAATCTGGTATCATAATACAAGATCAGTTCTTGAAAAAATTCCTGTTTGTAAAGAACTTCAATTACACCAGGTACTAAATACCTTAGGGTTGTTTTACCGAGAAAGAGGTCAGTACAAAAAGGCCATTGAAGCCTTTACCGTGCGATCTGTTGAGATTGAACAAATTTATGGAAAAGAAAGTCAAGCCTATGCCAATAGTCTCAATGATCTTGGATTGTTGTATAAAGACATCGGCAATTATAAAAAAAGTGAGGAACATAATCTCAAAGCACTTTTAATCCAGGAAAATATATTTGGTCCGGATCATATTAATTTAGCTGGTAGTTTAAATAATCTTGGCGTGTTGAATCGCCATCTTGGTAAATTTGAAATTTCTAAAAATTACCTGCAACGGGCACTCGATATCCGCAAGAAAAAAAATGGACGAAGAAATCTGGTTTATACTATCACCTTGATAAACCTCGCAAACACTTATAAAGAAAGTGGTCTCTATGATATCGCAAAGGATAGTTTAGAGGAAGTTTGTAACATCCGACTTCAGCTATATGGAGATAAACATAATTATTATACCACCTCATTAAACTTGTTGGCTGATTTGTACAAAGAGATGAATCAATTTGATAAGGCAAAAGAATTATTTGAGAAAGCCCTTGTAATTCGTCAAATAAATGATTCAACTAAGAATACTCTTTATATATCAAGTCTTTTATACCTGGCTTCGGTATATAAAGAGCTTGGAGAATATCACACGGCTCTTTCCAAATATAAAGAAGCCATAGAAGTACAGGAAAATAATTCTGATACTTTACAACTTATTTTTACAAAAAGCGTAACGGAAACAGCTAATCTGTATACTCATTTAGGTGAATTCGCTTCCGCTGAATCGATGCTGCAACGAGCTTTATCTAATGTCGAAAAAAACCTGGGTGCCCAACATCTGCAGTATGCCAACGGACTGGTAGAGCTCGCCGACTTACAAACCAAAACGGGTAATTTTGGTAAAGCGATTGAACTATATAGTAAAGCTTTGTCCCTCCTGGAAGATGCCTTGGGCAAGGAACATTCGGATTATGCACATCTTCTTATTAAACTTGCCGATATTCTGGTACCCATTGGTGATTTTCAACAGGCAGAAATATATTATAAAGAAGCTGCAGAAATTCACCGCAGTGTATTAGGAATCCTCCACCCTGAATTTGCAAGCAGCCTTTCAAAACTTGCCAGCATATACCGATACCAGGGAAAATATTTTAAATCAGATTCATTCTATAGAGAAGCCAAAGGTATTTCGCAAATTGCATTGGGTAAATCCAACGGGGTCTATATTCAGATCCTCATGGGACAAGCAGAGCTAAGTACAGATTTGAAAAATTTTAAAGAGGCTGGACGATATAGCAAAGAAGCTATCATATTATCACAAGAACTGTATGGCAAAACACATCCTCTTTATGCCAATTTTCTGAAAACCTATGCGGATATCCATGCACGAATGTATAATAGTAAGTTTGCAGATTCTTTGTATATTCTAGCTACCCGAATTTATAAAAATGCCATAGGAACGGATCATATCGTTTACATGGAATGCCTAAACAGTAGAATTAAGTTTTATGAGCGTTTTAAGCGGTTTCGAAATTCTGAATCCTTGCTTAAGGAATTGTCGGCAATCGTTCAATCCAGACTTAGTGCTGCAGCTACTTACCTGTCCAGTCAGGAGTTGTCAGCTTACACCAACCAATTTCAGGTATATATCGATGATTTTGGAACCCTGGTGACAAACCGTATCAGGAATAAATATAGCCTGGGACAATTGCCTTCGATTGGATTGAATTTTACCTTGTTTTATAAAGGATTTTTATTAAACAGCGCTTGTCGTTTAAATTCAGTCTTATCTTCTGCAAAGAATATGGATACCCTGATTACCAGTCTTAAAGATTTCAGAAGAAATTTGTCCATTGAATTATCAAAATTTAACAGGGATGAAAAACGAATTAATGCGCTCCGCTCTTCTTCAAATGAAATTGAAAAAATTCTGGTTTCTAATCTGAAAGCCTATGCCTCTGAACTAAAACCTGTTAAATGGCAAGATGTGCAGCGTACTTTAAAAGAAAATGAAGCGGTACTTGAGTTTATTCACTTCAAAGTAAGACAGTCTGATAGCACAGATCAGGTAATCTATATGGCGCTGCTGTTAAAGCGAGAATTTAAACAAGCCAAACTAATTTATTTATGTGATGAGAAAGCATTAAAAGCTCTTTTACAAACAAGGGGTGAGCGTCGATCTGATTATGTAAATACTTTATATTCACTTCAGGATCGCGGAGCATCTGTTGTACAAGAAGCGCTTACCAGTCTGGCGGATCTGATTTATGTTCCTTTGAAAATTGAGTTAGAAAATTGCGAAAAAATTTATTGCTCTTCAAGTGGTCTGTTGCACAGAATTAATTTAAGCGCTATAGCCATCGGTCCTATGCAGACCTGGGCTGATAAACATCAGCTTATTAATCTGGTGAGCACAAGGCAACTTGTAAATTCTGAATTAAAAAATTATAACAAAGATGATGCGGCTTTATTTGGGGGTATCAGCTATGAGATTAGCGACACCGTACGAGATGTTCAACAACAATCCGGCCTGATAACAGGAATTGAAACAAATCAAAATCAACAGGGATCTGTCACAGCTATCTGGAATTATCTTTCCGGAACTTATCTGGAAGTTATAAATATTGATAAAATGATGAAAGAAGCAGGAATTCATACGGATTTGAAAATTTCTCATAATGCTACTGAAGAATCATTTAAAAAAATGGCTTCACATTCGGGAAGCTCACCCAGGAATATATTATTTGCTACACACGGTTATTTTTATCCTGACCCGGCAGAAGATCAGTCTTCTGATGAATTAAATATACAGCGGAATTCAGTTTTTAGTACCTCAGCACATCCCATGATGCGCTCTGGTTTATTAATGGCTGGTGCAAATTTTGGATGGGAAGGAAAGCATAATCTGGATGGAATAGAGGATGGCATATTAACAGCTTTTGAAATAAGCCAATTAGATTTGTCAGGTACCGAGTTGGTTGTATTATCCGCATGTGAAACCGGACTTGGAGATATCAAAGGTTTTGAAGGTGTATTTGGACTACAAAGAGCCTTTAAAATAGCCGGTGTAAAAAATATTATTATGAGTTTATGGCAGGTTCCGGATAAACAAACTTCCATCCTGATGCAAAATTTTTACAAAAAATGGCTGCATGAAAAAATGTCGATTCCCATAGCTTTTCGGGCAGCTCAAAAACAGATGAGAGAATTTGGATTTGATCCGTATCAATGGGCTGGATTCGTATTACTTGAATAATTCAATCTTCAATAATAAAGGGAAGGGAATATATATTTACCTGACCGGCCGGAATACTGGAAGTTTTTCCTTGTGCCGATCTCGTTTCCTCATTGTAATAACTTAAGTTTATTAATTTTTCAAAAGGATCCGAAGACATTTTATTGTGTGATCTTCGCTGATCAAGGGGGCGAAGATTAACAGGATTTTTTGTAGCTATAAGTTTAAACAACTCATGACCTGTTGGCGGACTGAATTTGACAGTTCTTGGAATGATAAATTCTTCTCCGGGTTTTAAATAATAATCGGAAGGTGATTCTGCAGGACCTGGAAATAATACTTTTACAATATTATCAGGTTGGATGTCGAGAAGGGTATAATATGCAGGTTTTTTACCTTTATTCATTATTTTAATTTTTACTTCATCGCCATTTTTTATAATAATATGGCCTGCTGAATTTTTTAAACCATCGAGCTGAAAATCAGGAATAAGTTCTTTCTTGTCTCTGGATAATAAACCAAAACTAAATTCAAGTTTAAGTTCTTGGTTATCCTGTTCCAGAAGACGGATAAATTGAGCTTGTCCAAATTTTGTAAGTGTTGATTTTAGTTTATAATATAAATCTTCCCGAGTAGAGCTTATCGGGAAAGATGCTATAAGCACATCGGATTTACTAATAAGATTCAGATAATTTCCTTCTTGTACTAAAATAAGATCTGGAGTTTGCTGGACTTTTTTGATATATACTACATCAAAAAGATCATTTAGAATGCTGGTATCCAGATGATGAAAACGTCCCTTTAACTGCAATCGAATCAGAAGATCGCCATAATGTTCTTCCAGGATCATAGCGCGGGCAAATTGGGAAGTATTAAACGAAATGCCTTCCGGTATATCCACAAAAGCTTGTGTTGCAGCAGCCGACCTGACAATTCCTTTTGCTATGATATCCTTTGAAGCGTTTAATCGGGTGGATGATGGGTAAAATCCAATAACAGAACCTGGTGATATTCCTTTTAGAAATCCTGCATCAATTAGTACTTTGGTACTATCAAGCCATTCCTGTACCTGAAAATATTCTGGAATTGGATGATATTTTCCACCTAAGATCGATTGTGATAATACGCCTGATGCTTCCGGAATTTGCTTGTTACTATGTGAGCCAATTATCAGTTTAATCCTGTCAAATAATTCCCGGTAACTAAAATCGGTTTGTAATGAAGTGATCGATTTGCTAAATGCATAACTTAAGGCGCCGTAAAAATTTCCATCCTCTCCTGCAATTTCATAATTGAGCTGATTAGCCATTGATCCAAAAAATGCGACCATAGATGCCATTTGAGATTCATCTGTATTAATAAAATCGTTTTGATTCATATCACCAGATTTAATAGTCTGAATCTGAAATAATGAATCTTTTATCATTACAACATCTGTTCCTCTTGCACTTCCAATATTTCTTGTGACCGTTCCTGAATGACATGCATCGATGGTTACAAGAAAATGGCCTTTTGGTCCTAGTTTTTTTCTTATAGAAGAAAACATCACATTGATCTCATCATCCAATAAATGATTTTCTCCTTCGTAGAAACCAGGTTTATATTGTTCCCTGGCATCAAAGGGTAACAAGGTTTCATCCAATCCATCCAATTCGTCTCCATTCAAATCCTGAGCCTGTTGACCATGACCTGAAAAATGAAAATAAGCAATATCGCCTGGCTGCAGTGAATTAAGAAATGTACCTCCTAAAACCGACGTAATCGTTGCTTTGGTAGCACATTCATCCTGCATTACAAGTATATCGGTATCTCTAAATCCGAGTGTATGCAATGCACTTTTTATCAAAGGGATATCATTTAAAGAATTAATTTTTCTTAAATTACTTTCTGAAGGATAATTTCCAATGGCTATGATAACAGCTTTTTTTTGTTGAGCAGATAAGAGACTAATTTGAAATATCGAACAAATAATAATAAAAATTCGTAACATCCAGGTTCCGTTTAATTTTTTTTAAAAGTAAAGTTACAATTTTTAAGAATAGGAATATAATTCTTATTTGATTGAGTTATTTATCTGTATCATCTTCCTGGCAAATTTCCAGATTTATTACATATGGTGTTAGTAAAACTGGATTTTGGAAAATAGGAACAAACTAAATAATCTCTGTACATAAATTGAATTGCGAATTAATCATCGATTTTTATATATTTGTCATATTATGATCATCTTCAGTGGGGTTTTCCGGATTATCCGGCTTGAAGTTTATTTGTTTATCGGCGTCTTTTCAGTTGTTTACGGACAAGGTAACGTCAATGTATCCTTTGCTGAAAATATGAGCCTGGCCAGATCACATATTACAGGATCAAAACCAAAGGAAGCCCTGGAAGTACTTATGCCTTTAATAAAAACCAGCGAAAGACTACTTAAAGAAGACAGTATTCAATTACTTTCTACAGTCGGACAATGTTATTATCAATTACAAAAATATTCAGATGCAATAGAATATTATAAGAAAGCCAGAGAAATATCAGCTGGTAATGATACACTTACTTCCAGTTACAGTTATCAGATTGGTTTAAGTTATTACAGGAAAAGTGATTATCAGAATGCCACACAAAATATAACGGAGGCGCGTAATTTATACCGGAAAATATATGGAGTTAATGACCGCAATTATACCGCTTCTTTAAATACTCTTGGATTTCTTTATAATATTCAGGCAAAATACAGCGAAGCTGAAAAAACTTTTCAGGAAGCCAGGCAGATTAGCCTGAGACTTAATGGAGGTGAGGATATTCAATACGCAAGAATTATAAACAATCTCGCCAATGTTTATTGTAATTTAAATAGATTTGAGAGTGCGGATGAACTTTATAAAACATCATTGCGTATCAAGGAAAAAATCAGTGGTCGTATCAGCAAGGATTATGCAAACACCTTATACAATTTAGCAGATTTTCATTCCGGGTTAGGGCGATATGACAAGGCAAAGAGTACTATTCAGGAAGGTATAGATATATTAAATGAATTAAAGGAAACCAATCATCCTGATTATCTGAAATTTTTAGATTATCTGGCAATACTCACAGCTAAAACTGGCCACAATGAAGAAGCCGAAAAGTTATTTAAAGATGCATTAAGCAGAAGAGAATCAATGAAATTAATGGACAGAGATGATTATGCTTTAAATTTAATGAATCTTGGTGCACATTATGTTGATCAAAAAAAATATAATGAAGCATTTCCATTAATAGAAAAAGCTGCCACTTTGATATTAACTATTTATGGAAAATCCCATCCTACTTATGCCAAGGTATTGATTTCTTTGGCGAATATTCAAAGTAAAAGAAATGAATCCGGCAACGCATCTTCAAATTACCTTGAAGCCATTCAAATTTTACAAAAAGCCCTCGGAAGAGATCATATTGAAAGTTTTCAAGCCCAATTTACCTACGCACAATTTTTAAGAAAACAAGGAAAAAAAGAAGAAGCAATTTCCATTTATAAAAAAATTGATCAGATACCAAGATTATACCTCAAAAGGGCTACACGGTTCCTATCAGAAAAAGAACTAAGTGAAAAAGTAGAGGAATACAAATCTTATATTCATGAGATTTATAGTTTTTTACGTGAATTTCCCACCGATGCAGATTTGTCCAATATTGCGTATAACTTAAGTTTATACTACAGGGGATTTATTCTGAGTAGTATGCAAAGGATACGACTTAATATGCTTAAAGCTCAAAAAGTAAGTGACGCTAGGGATGAAATTGTATCTCTCCACAGGCAACTTGAAAATGAATTAAACAAACCAATTACTGAACGTGTAAGTATCTCCGAAATTGAAATGTTGATTTCTGAAAAGGAAAGTGAGATTGCTTCAAAAATTGGTTCGTTTTCAGATGAAGAACGAATTATTAATTGGGAAGATGTCAGGATGGCTTTAGGTAATAATGAAGCCGCTCTGGAGTTTATAGTATTTCCGGATTCAAGATCGGGTGATTCAATGATGTATGGTGCATTGATCTTAAACTATGAACTACAAAATCCGGTATATATTGATCTATGCCAGGAATCTGAAATTGTTTCTATACTTAAATCAAATCCCAATCGTACATCCGAATATATTTCAACACTTTATAACTTCTCAAACAGAGGAGCTACAGTCGTCCTGGAAAAATCCAAAACATTGATGGACTTGATCTGGAGCCCACTTCAATCTGTTCTTTCTGGTGCCCGAAAGTTGTATCTCGTTCCGGATGGCTTATTAAATCGAGTTGCATTTGCTGCTATTCCAACAGCATTGGAAACTGTTATTGCAGACTCCATAGAATTGGTTTATCTAAGCAGTACAAAGCAAATTGTGCCAGTGGATCATCGCATTTTAGCTTATTCAGAAACAGCTACTCTTGTAATTGGTGGCGTGTTGTATGACACAGAAACTAACGAGATCGTTGTCAGCAGGACAACTAGTGGTAAATTACAAAATCAATGGCAGTATTTGCCCTGGGCCGAAAAAGAAAGTAAAGAGGTTGCAGCAATTTTAAAAAAGGCCAATTTCAGGGTGAGTTACCTGGAGGGAACAAATGCTAGCGAATCTCGGGTGGTTGATAGTCTCGAAAAAACAAGGGGGTATCGTGTTTTGCATTTTGCGACACACGGGTATTTTTCAAATAATCGCGATGACGAAAATAGCAGTACTTCCAACTTTTATGGGGGTGGTATGATGAACAGTGCGATCGTTTTATCGGGAGCAAATAAGCAAAAGAACACCTTAATCGATAATGAAATGAATGATGGTTTACTTAGTGCTTATGCCATTTCAAAATTAGATTTAGCGCAGACAGAGCTGGTCGTATTGTCTGCTTGTGAAACAGCCTTAGGAGATATACGTGAAGTAGAAGGCGTTTATGGAATGCAAAGAGCATTTAAACTGGCAGGTGCCAACCAATTAATTATGAGCCTTTGGCAGATTCCGGATCGTGAAACAAAAGATTTTATGTCAGGTTTTTATAAAAACTGGTTAACAGATAATTCGAGTATTCGGGATGCATTTTATAAAACACAAATGGAATTTAGGAATCGATTTGTAAATCCATATCAATGGGCAGGTTTTGTTTTATTGGAATAAAATTATTCGTTTGCCAGAAGAGATTTTTGAATTTGCGCCTCACTCATCATATCCCTGTTAACAACGATTGCCGCATTTAATTCAAATCCAAGTATCAGAATAAAAGTATTTAGTCGAATCCAAATCAATACGATAATTAAAGCACTAATAGCACCATAAACTTTATGATAACTTCCCAGTTTGTCTACAAAAAGTCCAAATAATAACGAGGTTATTATGGAGGCAACTGTTGCGAATAAAGCACCTGGAGAAATTCCCCGAATCGGCTTTTTAATTGCAGGCCCATACCGGTAAAATACAGCAATGACCGAATAGATTAGTAATATGGTGATAAGATATTTTAGACTCGAAATGCTGATTCTTGAAAAAGCACTCATGTGGATATAATCCAGTAGCCATTTTAATATTTTTTCACCCATGACTATGGATAAAATTGAAGAAATTAACAAAAGCCCTAAGCCGAAAGTAAGCGCTATTGCAGTCAACTGAGTTTCAAGCCAATTCCTTTTTCTGAAACTGGACTTATAGGTTTTATCAAATCCCCTCATCATGGACAGGATGCCTTCTGAGCCAAACCACAATGCCAGAATAAAACCGATAGACAAAAAACTGCTTCGGGCTTTGGGTCTTAGACTATCTACAATATCTGTGATTACGTATTCTTTTGCTCCCGGCGGCAATATGGTCACCAGAGATCGTTGTAAATTTTTATAAAAATCAAGTTCACTTGGTAAATATGCCGTTAGTGTGAATAAAAAAATTAAAGAAGGAAACAAAGCCATAAAAAAATGATATGTCATGGCACTGGCACGCGTATTGAGATCATTTCGTTTGGATTCCTGAATCAAAAAATAGATCACCTGATAAATTGTTACACCTCTGAAACCAGGAAAAGAATAGTTTTTTGACCATTCTACAAATAACTTGATGACGGGCAAATTCTCAATTCGCATTCGTACTGTAAATTCAGGTTTTGTCAAAGTAAGGTTTTAATAAGTCGATAATATGATCTGGTACATCAGTGCGTTTAAATGTTTTTGCATCTACAAAACACAATGTGATTTCTGCAGAATTCAATAATTCTTTTTTTTCATTGTAAATCTTGGTATTGAATTTAATAGAAGTTGATGGAATTTGCGGAATGCTGGTTTCCAAAAGTAATAAATCATCATAATAGGCTGGCCTCAGATATCGTACATTTATATTTACAACCGGCATAAAAATACCCATGACATTTTCAAGATTGGCATAACTAAATCCTAAACTCCGGAGTGCTTCGACACGTCCCACTTCATAATATTGCATATAGTTACCATAATAAACATAACCCATTTTATCGGTTTCGCTATATCGTACCCGTATCTGATGCTTGTGTAAAAACATTAGAAATTTAATCTACTGTTGTGAATTATAGCTAAGTAATTTTTCAAATTAATTATTCTGAAACTCGATGTACATTTCATCATTTATCTCTTAGTACCGGACAGGACATACAGTGGGGACCTCCTCTGGCACGGGATAACTCACTGGAAGGTATGGTAATAATAGTATTCTGAATTTGAGATGTTTCAATATCACTCTCTAAAAATTCTTGTGCGTGAATAACATCATAACCAGCATTTTTAAAGGCTATTTCTGTTTTTGGATTTCGATCGTAGGTGATAGCAACTCCTGGTCGTAATGTTAGTAAATTACAGCCATCGGTCCATTGTTCCCGTTCCTGATACGGCGATTCACCATTTCCACTCCAGATGAATTCAATTTTGGGATCCAGTTCGCTGTGCATAAAATCCAGTACTGAAGGATATTCAACCATTTTTCCATCATTTTTATGAACCGTTACATAGGAACCCAAACCATCCCGCACGATTGGTTTATAACCTACAAAGTGACGGTTGTTGATTTGGGTGAAAATAGTATCGATATGCATAAAAGACCGTTCTTTAGGTACATCTATTTCAACTACATTTTTAATGATATTTTTTTCAAACAAGACTTTCTTCAAAGTTTGAATTGCATGATCTGTTGTTCGTTCACTGCTACCAATGAGTAAATAATCTTTATTAATAATCATCAGATCACCTCCTTCGACAGAAATGGGCTCACCTTTTTTGGATGGAGGAAACTGATCTACTACATTCAGATTAATTAATCTGTTTTCTTTTGCCAGGCCACTAAAATGTGGATGGGCGTGAAAAATAAAACGGGTTAACAGGTTTTCCCGATATCGTACGTATTTGGATGCCTTTGCTATGATCACATGATCATTAATAGTCAGCGCAATGTCTCTGGTAAAAATAAAATTAGGAATCGGATCAAATATGATTTCGTTTTCTTTGGCATAATAACCGGAAATTAAAACTTCAGACAAACTGTTGTGATCCATCGATTCCAATAGTCGCATAGAAGCACTGGGCAACTCTTCAAAATCTTTGATCAGGTGCATAACTTCCTTTTTAATTTCAGGATCCGCATCCAGTGATTCTTTGATCAAAGTCTGAGTCTCCAGGACATTTTCCTTACCGATAAATCGATGCAGAATTTTACGAAACACTTCATGTTCATTTCGCATCGTGGGTAAATGGACTATATCATCAAATAAAAGTTCGCTGGCACGTCGTGGGCTGATTCGGTCAATACCTTCATCAGGACTATGAACAATTACTTTCCGTAAGGTTTTAATTTCTGAATCAGCAAATACTGAAGAATGCATAAATGGGTTTAAGATCACAAAAGTAAGGCTAAATAAATTGGTGCATGTTTGACATGAAGAATGTTATAGGCAATAAATCCGGATCCTTCTGTGATTCAATATTTTATGACGATGATTTTTTCTGGAAATTTTATCACATATTTTAATTATCAATGTATAAATAAAAGAAATACAGTAATTTAATTAACTAAAATGAACATATAAGGAAAATGATTACGAAACGGAGTTGAATTAAAATCAAATGGCCTGCAATTTTAATTTTAGTTTCATTAATTCACATTATTAAAATACAATATATATTAATTAATATATAATAGCTTATAACATATTTATAATTACTTTAATATAATAATCACTAAATGACTTGTTGTTCCATTCAGTTTTGTTTAATCATATTCTGTTTTGCATATTAATCTTGCCAGATCTTTAATTTTGATCAAATTTATCGCGATAAATGAATATATAATCATACAAATCAATGTAAAACATATTTGTATAAATGACAATACATAAATGATTATTATTGGAAATCTTTACTTGAAGCATTCGTAAAATTTGCTTTTTTATTCATGTCGAAAGCTAATTCGAGTCAAAACAAAGTTTTGAATAGTTAGAAAGCTTTAGCTTTCCTTATCTTACAACCTCATTTTTTATTAGTTGTATGACAGAAACCAAAATATTGATATTGGGAGCAAATGGCCAGATTGGGACAGTTTTAGCTCAGGCTCTCCGGACAAAATACGGGCACGAATCGGTAATTACTTCCGACCTGAATACTCCGGTAAAATCCAACGGACCACATGAAATTTTAAATGTTTTGGATGTACAAAAGTTGAATGATATCATTCAACAATATAAAATCACACAGATTTATCATTTGGCAGCCATACTTTCAGCAAAAGGTGAAAAAGAACCGATGGTAACCTGGAAGATTAATATGGATGGATTGATGAATGTGTTAAATGTTTGTGTTGAAAAGAAAATTTCACGGTTGTTTTATCCCAGTACCATAGCTATATATGGACCTTCTACTCCAAAACAAATGACTGCACAGGAAGCAAGTTTTATTCCAACAACTGTTTATGGTATCAGTAAACTGGCGGCAGAAAACTGGTGTAATTATTATTATCTTCGATACGGGCTAGATGTTAGGTCGATACGATATCCCGGTGTGATAGGGTGGCAATCAGCTCCTGGCGGTGGTACTACTGATTATGCCGTCGAAATTTTTCATGAAGCTTTAAAAAATAAACAATATACCTGCTTTTTGGAATCCAATACCCGTCTTCCAATGATTTATATGGACGATTGCATCCGTGCAACATTAGAATTAATGGATGCCCCTTCAGATCAAATAACCGTGCGAACCTCGTATAATCTGACCGGAATGAGTTTTACTCCAGCTGAAATTGCTTCAGAAATTAAAAAACACATTCCCGAATTTGAAATTAAATACAATCCTGATTTTCGTCAGGCTATTGCGGCATCCTGGACAGAAAGTATAGATGATAGTAAAGCCAGAGAGGACTGGAACTGGAAACCAAAATTTAATCTGGAAAATATGACAAAAGATATGATTAAACAATTAACAATTAACAATGTACAATGAACAATGCTTGCATGCCACAAGCCGGAAAAATTAAGTATTGTATTGCCCTAACCAGTATGACATTCTTTTTGACTAGCCGTTTGTCACACAACTTTTAATAATAAATAGAATTTTTAATATGTATTCAACGACTAAAAAACAACTTTCCGATGAACTGCAATCTATAAAAGATGCAGGATTATATAAACTCGAACGCACCATTACATCTCCTCAGGGAGCTATAATACAGACAAAAGAGGGTGGTGAAGTATTAAATTTTTGTGCCAATAATTATTTAGGTCTTTCTTCTCATGCCGAAGTTATTGATGCAGCAAAAAAAGCAATTGATACTTATGGATACGGAATGTCTTCTGTCAGATTTATATGCGGAACTCAGGATCAACATAAATTACTGGAAAAGAAAACAGCTGAATTTCTGGGTATGGAAGATTGTATATTATATGCCGCAGCATTTGATGCCAATGGTGGCATATTTGAACCAATACTGCAGGAGCACGATGCTATAATTTCTGATGAATTGAATCATGCTTCGATAATTGACGGAATCCGATTATGTAAGGCAAAGCGTTTTCGATACAAGCACAATGACATGAATGATCTAAATGTGCAATTAGATAATGCCAAAGATTGCCGTAGGATATTAATTGTAACAGATGGTGTTTTTTCAATGGACGGTACTATAGCGCAATTGGATAAAATTTGTGATCTCGCTGAAAAATACGAGGCTATGGTTATGATTGATGAATGTCATGCTACCGGATTTATGGGAAAGAATGGAAGAGGGACACATGAATACCGAAATGTAATGGACCGTATTGATATAGTTACAGGAACTTATGGTAAAGCATTAGGCGGCGCATCCGGTGGATTCACCGCTGCCCGGAAAGAAATTGTTGATATGCTACGCCAAAGGTCCCGGCCATATTTATTTTCTAATACTCTGGCACCCTCTATAGTTGGTGCATCTATCAAAGTTCTGGATCTGTTAACAGGATCTACGCATTTGCGCGATAAACTGGAAACCAATACAGCTTATTTTAGAAATGCAATGACCGAAGCAGGGTTTAATATAATTCCGGGTGATCATCCAATTGTTCCGGTCATGCTTTACGATGCCCCACTGGCACAACAATTTGCTTCCGAACTTCTTAAAGAAGGAATCTATGTGGTTGGCTTCTTTTATCCGGTGGTAGCACAAGGTAAAGCAAGAATTCGGGTACAGGTTTCGGCCGGACATGAGCCGGAGCATTTAGAAAAATGTGTTCAAGCATTTACAAAAGTCGGCAAGAAACTAGCCGTAATCTAGATTTCTTATAGGGATTTCCATCAACCGAAGAATTTTCCGGATACATGATTTATCTACATCTAAATGACATTTTTTGTTAATCAGTTCTTAATATTTTTGATATTATTCAGATAATCAAGTATTTATAAAAAGATTTGTCAACTCTTAAGAGTTGACAAATCTATACGGAATCGGCAAGAAACTAGCCGTTATTTAGATTTTATAGGGATTTCCATCAACCGAAGAATTTTCCGGATACATGATTTATCTACATC
>CAZALD010000017.1:0-15294 GCA_964486185.1 uncultured Saprospiraceae bacterium | reverse complement strand
AAGTATTTATAAAAAGATTTGTCAACTCTTAAGAGTTGACAAATCTATACGGAATGATATCCCAGTACTTCAAAGTTACTTGGTAATGTATTTCATTGAAATTGTTAAACCTATCTAGAAAATATTTATTAATGAGGTAAGACTAATTACAGGGTAATCATTTACAAAATCACCGGCATTAATCAGTTCTAAAGAATGATTTGGCTATTATATGACACTCCTCCAATTCATTTTATTGAATAAGAAGTTTTACGGTCAACACATTTTTAGTTAGACTATATACATTGAAAAAATACAATCCTGGTTTGAGTTGTTTGTTGTCTAATTTTATTTTACGATTCTGAATTTTTGAATTGTACAATAATTTTCCATTCAAATCAAATAAATTAAACTTGAAAGTTTCATCTTCTTCGAAATAAAAGTCAATTGTCAGTTCATTGTTGTTTTGATTATTGAATATATTGTATTGTATTTGTTGATCTGATTCTTTAGAAACAGAAGTTGATAAAAAGCCAGATGTAAAAACAGATATAATAGGCTCAATATCACAAAATGAATTTGAATTATAAGCAAGTACCCTCCAAAAATATCTGGTATTTGGCGTCAGACTGGTTACAAGATATTGACTTTGTTTTGTTTTGAATCGCTGTGGTTTGAAATCAATTTTAGTATTCTCTGCAATTTCGAGAATATAATCGGTAGAATTTGGATCATCAGTCCAGTCAAAAAATATACTATCGTATTTTGTTAGTTTAGATTGGTTACTTGGTTCAAGATATTTGGGTGGATAGGTTTTTCCAATTGGTATATAATTTACTTTGATGTAATCTCTTTCAGGTGTCAAATAGTCAATTAACATTGCTTCTTTTTGTTGGTTAGTGAATGTATCGGAACATGTGACATTTGACGAAATAGACATAGGATTACTAATATTTGGATTTAGTTGCACATTATCGGGATCTTTGGCACATCCTGAATAATTACATGGAGTACTTATTGAATTATTGAATTCACTGTAATCAGCGGGTGTATCACAAAATCCATCTGCAGCATACATGCAAATAATATTTCCAATACTGTCAGTTTTGGACCGGGAAACATATTCAACAGGTCTTCCAAATGGTATTTGATCTTTTGTAGGTTTGCTACAATCATACCATAACCATGCACCACATGTATGTGGAAGACTTAAAAAATGTCCAAAATTATGGCAAAGTGACCGGGATTCCTCAATGACACCAATTGCATTCATTATAATGTAATCGTCATTTATTGAAGTAACTCCAACTAATGATTTATCTGCTTCATCGCATATAATTACATTGATGGCATCGCGCTTGGTGTTTATTATGTCATTTAACATTTGTTTTCCTTCTTTTAATGGATATCTGTTAATTAAGGTATTATTAATTGATTCATCAATTTCTTTGATATAAAAAATCATAGAATGATCTCCAATGCACTCATTAGTCTTACAAAAAAAGTTGAATAATTTTAGATATTCCTGAAAACGTTTACTGCCGTCATCATTGGCAGTTAACCAAAATCGAACAGGAATATAAATTGAACTGCCGGTGCGTGATTGCAAATTATATTGAAAGGATTTACGGTTATTCAACATGCGTTGCTTTATGAAATCCTGACTTTCGCTTGAAAGATTGCAATAAGATTGAGCAATAGCAATTTGATGACTAATCGCAATCAAAATAATTAATAAAAAGTATAGTCTTGACATATAGTAGAGGATTAAAATGAATAAACGAATTTATTCAAAAATTGTGATTTTTCCACTTTTCTGAATGAATATTGACTCTTAACCAAAATTTGTTAAGGACATTAATATAAATTATACGAAAACATTCGTACATTCGCCGCTTAATCAAAAAACTATTTTATGCGTTTTATCAGTTCTTTCTTATTATTGATTGTAGTTCAACTGCTTACTGCTCAGGAAGCCCGATTGCTCCGATTCCCAACAATTTCAAATGATGCGGTTGTTTTTAGTTATGCTGGCGATTTGTATTCTGTTTCTCCGAATGGTGGCATTGCACGTAAATTAACCAATCATGATGGCTTCGAAATGTTTGCAAGATTTTCGCCCGATGGTAAAAATCTGGCATTTACGGGGCAATATGATGGAAACACCGAAATTTATCTGATGCCGGCACAAGGTGGTTCGCCAAAACGATTAACTTATACTGCTACTCTTGGTCGTGACGATGTCTCTGATAGAATGGGTCCAAATAATTTGTGTATAAGCTGGAAGGATAATGAAAATATTGTATACCGGAGCCGGTGGAAAGAATTTAACGATTTTAAAGGTCAGTTATATTTATGTAATATTAAAGGGGGGCTCTCCGAACAATTACCGCTCAATCACGGAGGCTTTTGCAGTTATTCTCCCGATAAAACTAAAATGGCATATAACCATGTCTTCAGGGAATTCAGAACCTGGAAACGATACCGTGGTGGAATGGCCGATGACATTCGGATTTTTGATTTTAAAACAAAAGAAAGTACTAAAATCACTGAAAATGATGCTCAGGATATCATTCCAATGTGGATTGGCGATAAAATATATTATATGTCAGACAGGGACTCCAGAATGAATATCTTCTGTTATGATATCAATTCCAAACAAACAAAAAAAATTACAAACTTTAAAGACTACGATTGTAAATTTCCTTCGCATAATGGTAATTGGATTGTTTTCGAAAATGGAGGTTTTATCTATAAATTAAATGCTTCTAATGATAAATACGACAAATTAAAAATTACAATCAGTGAAGATTTTGCAACCGGGCGTAATAAATCAATAAATGTTAAAGACTATACAGAATCCTGGGATATTGGATCAGATGGTAATCGGGCAGTTTTTGTGGCTCGTGGTGATATTTTTACAGTACCTGTAAAAAATGGAACCATTCGAAATTTAACCAAATCCTCCGCTTCGCATGAACGAAATGCAAGCTGGTCACCTAATGGCAAGTATATTGCATATATATCTGATGCAACCGGTGAAGACGAAGTATTTATCATTTCAGGTGATGGTAGTACATCGCCAGAGCAACTCACAAAAAATGGAAATAACTATAAATATGGTTTAAAATGGTCTCCCGACAGTAAAAAAATCATTTACAGTGATCGCAATCAACGGTTGTATGTTTTAGATATTTCAAGCAAAGAATCAGTATTAATTCAACAAAATAAAATATTTGAAATCAGAGATTACAATTGGTCTCCAAATAGTAAATACATCTGTTATTCTAATCCAGAAAGAAAAAACAATTCTGTAATCCATATTTATTCCATTGAAGATCAAAAAACCTATCCGGTCACAGAAACCTGGTTTCAATCATACAATCCTGTTTTTAGTGCTGATAGCAAATACCTTTATTTTGTATCACGAAGATCCTTTAATCCGACTTATAATAATCTGGAATGGAATCACGCTTATTTTGATCTGACTAAAATTTATTGTATTCCATTGCAAAAAGATACAAAAAATCCGTTCGAGCCAAAATCTGATGAAGTGTTGGTCAAGGATTCAACAGATAAAAAGGATGACAAAAAATCAGATAAAAAAGAAGATAAAAAATCTGCTTCCAGTTCTGATACTATAAAGGCAGTTATTGATTTTGAAGGAATCGTGGACCGTGTTTTTGAAATTCCGGGAACACCAGGTAATTATTTTGGTATTGAGTCGGTTGGTGATAAAATTTATTTTTTTAAATCATCACTTCGTGAAAAAATGAAATTTATGATTTATGATATCAACAATCAAAAAGAAATAGATTTGGGTAGTGATATAAATGGATTTTCATTTACCCCGGATGGTAAGAAAGTGATGATCAGAGCAAATAATAATTATTACATAATGGAGGCGCCTTCCGGAAAATTAACTCTTGAGAATCCTATAAATCTTTCCGATTTAAAAATGACCATCAACAGAAGTGAAGAATGGACTCAAATCTATAATGAGTGTTGGAGACAAATGAGGGATTTTGTTTATGATCCAAACCTACATGGTGTTGATTGGCAGGGATTAAGAAAAAATTATGCAGAATTGTTACCTTATGTAAATCATAGGGCTGATTTAACTTATATAATAGGGGAGTTAATTGGTGAGCTTAATCTTGGTCATGCTTATGTTGGCGGTGGCGATTACCCAAAAGCAGACCGCGTGCCCATGGGTTTATTGGGAGCACAAATTACAACAGATCCTTCCGGTTATTTTAAAATAGTAAAAATTCTTAAAGGTGAAAATTGGGATAAGAAAGTGAGATCTCCGTTGACGGAGATTGGAGTCAATGTGAAAGAAGGTGATTTCATTTTAGCTGTGGATGGTAATTCTACAAAAAATGTTTTGGATTTTTATCAATTAATGCAAGGTACTGCCAATAAACAAGTGCGGTTGAAAGTAAATTCTATACCAACAGATAAAGGAGCGCGTGATGTTATTGTTATTCCAATTGAGGACGAACAAGCTTTGTATTATTATGCCTGGGTACAAAAAAATATTGAAAAAGTAAATAAAGCAACAGATGGCCGAGTAGGTTATTTGCATATTCCTAATATGGGAAGCGACGGACTAAATGAATTTGTTAAATATTATTACCCGCAACTCGATAAAGAAGCTATTATTATTGATGACCGTGGCAACGGTGGTGGTAATGTATCTCCACACATCATTGAAAGATTGCGTCGTGAGCCTGTTCAAATTACAGTCAGTAGAAATGGCACTCCTACTTATGAACCTGTCGAACAAATAGTCGGTCCTAAAGTCGCATTAATTGATGAATATTCCGCGAGCGATGGCGATATTTTTGCCTACCGTTTCAGAAAACATAAACTGGGTCCGATTATAGGTAAGAGATCCTGGGGTGGTGTTGTAGGCATCCGGGGCAGCCTTCCAATAGTGGATGGAGGGTCCTTAAACAGACCTGAATTTGCCCGGTATGATCTTAATGGTACTAAATGGGAAATCGAAGGTTATGGAGTTGATCCCGATATTGTTATCGAAAACGATCCTTATAAAACATTTATGGGTGATGATCAGCAACTGGATAAAGCCATAGAAGTTATTAAAGATTTAATGAAAGCTAAGGTCTATAAAGAGCCTGCACCGCCACCGTTTCCAAAGAAGTAGGAAAAATTAATAAGTAATAATTAATAGGTAATAATGGGATGATGAATTTTGATTCATTATTTGATTATTGCTTTAGGATCCCTTATGTATTCGGGGAGAATTGAGTAAATGGTATTATATAGTCCTGTGAGTGGAGTTTTTATCGTCGATGGTTTTCGTTATATGATCGGATAAAGGAGGGACCTTGTCCAATTCAATCGATTATTCTGATTAGTCCGGAACTATATTTCATCGCATAAAGTTTTGATTCTGTCATTTATAAAATTTTAAACTGAAGTTTATGTCTAATTTGAAGTTTCCATTCATTTTTTGTCTGATTATTATTCAATTATTTTCTTCTATAAATAGTACTGCTCAGTTAATGGGAGGAATGGGTGCCTCATCGGGACCTCTTCCTGAAGGAAAAATTTATGGTGAAGTATTTGATAGTCTGTCTAATGCTCCTTTAGGATATGCTACTATCGTTATTCAGGAGGCACTTGAAAAAATAGATGTAGATGGCGGTTTCACTGAAGACAATGGTAAATTCAAAATAAAAAATCTGAAAAATGCAAAATACAATGTCATTATATCATTTTTGGGATACCAAACGAAGACGTATGGTCCTTTTAAAATCAATAAAGACGTACAGGAATATAATCTTGGAAAAATTTATTTGAATCCGAATTCAAAAAATTTAGAAGAAGTTACCGTTGTTGGTCAAAAAGATTTAATTGAAAATAAAATTGACCGGATGGTTTACAATGCTGACAGAGATGTCACATCAAAGGGGGGAACTGCAGCCGATGTCTTGCGACGAACACCTTTACTGACAGTTGATCTCGAAGGAAACGTGTCAATGAGGGGTAGTAGCAATATTCGAATTTTGATAAATGGTAAACCATCATCGATTATGTCATCCAGTGTTGCTGATGCTTTGAAAATGATTCCATCTGATGTGATTGAAAAAGTAGAAGTTATCACCAATCCAGGTGCAAAATATGATGCAGAAGGAACTGGTGGAATTATTAATATAGTAACAAAAACAAAAAAAATTACCGGAGTAAGCGGATCAATTTATGCAAGTGCAGGCACAAAAAGCAGCAGTCTTGGAACAAATTTATCTGTTCGAATGGGTAAATTAGGATTTAATGGTAATGTCGGAGGTTACTTTTGGCGTGGAAAAGGAGAATCAGATATTGAAAGACAAAATTTATTTTCTTCAGTCAACCCTTATTTAAATCAACGCGGTACTTCATCCAATCATGGTGGTGGTTTATACGGTCAGATTGGTTCAGACTATGATATCAATAGTAAAAATACGATATCACTGACAACGCGGTTTCCTATAAATCTTTTTCAAAATACAAACGCATTAACGACTTACGCAGGTATCGTTCCAACAACATTACCTTTTTTATTCAGAAGAGAAAGCGAAGCTTTGAGTCGAAATTTTGGAACCGATGTAAACCTGGATTACAAACGAACCTATGGTAAAGATACAGAACGAGAGTTTAGTATGTCTGCACAGTATTCTTATAGCAACCGAAAATCAGATTACGATACAGATCAATTTGACTCATTACATTTATTGACTTATAGCGAGAATAGTCCTAACCTGGGTACAAACAAGGAATTGACTTTTGCAATCGATTATTTACATCCGGTAGCCCGGAATATCAATCTGGAAGTAGGTGCAAAATCAATATTCAGAAATGTATTTAGTGATATATATTATGATACGCTTAATCTGGCTAATCAACAATTTACCCGTGATCATTCACGGGATAATGTTTTTGATTATAACCAGGATGTCACAGCTGCTTATTCCCAGTTAACCTTTCCGATAACCGAAAAGCTCAAAGCCCGTGCGGGTCTTCGTTTTGAACATACTTCAGTAGAAGGATTAACCCAGGCAGATGGTAATAATTTTAAATCATCCTATGATTCCTGGGTGCCTTCGGGACTGATTGCATATACATTACCAGATAAATCAACTTTAAAATTTTCATACTCAAGGAGAATTCAAAGACCGAGTATGTTTTATTTAAATCCGTATGTCAACTTTAATGATCCTACCAATATCTCTTATGGTAATCCTGAACTAAAACCAGAATTGACGGAGTCCCTGGAATTGAGTTATTCATTTACAAAAGATGTAAAAAATGCTACAATATCAGTATATCATAAAATTACAAATGATCTAATTGATAATTACAGATTTGTGGATTCTTTAGGCCGTACAAATTCAACATATAATAATTTAGCAACAAATTATTCATCCGGTATGAGTATTAACGGAGGCATAATGAAGTTAGGTAAAATCATTTTAAACAGTACGGTGAATCTTTATTATCAAAAAATTGAAAGCGACCAATATTCTGGTGTTAAAAACGATGCATTCAGTTATAGTTTGAATGGCTTTGCAAATGTCTATATTACACCGTCATTGGGAATTACTTTTTTTGGCTTTGTCAATTCACCTAAATTGACAACTCAAGGAAAACAATCGAGCTGGTTTGTCTATAGCATTGGATTACGAAAAGATATGTGGAAGAAAAAGGGGGGAATTACAATAGGAATAGACAATCCTTTTCATCCTAAAATGAATTTGGGTTCCGAGTTTAAATCGGATAGTTTCACATATGAAGCAAGTAATAAATTTGAAGGCTGGGGAGTTCGAGTGAGTCTGGATTATCGATTTGGTAAAATGGAGTTTGGCGGAAATCAGAAAAAACGCAAGGGGAATTTAAATGATGATTTAAAACAGGGAGAAAGTGATGGCGGCGGCGGAGCCGGAGGTGGACGTAATTAAATAATTATTTCGTTTTTTATTTATTTTCAGATCAAGGCTAATAGGCATTCTCTTAATGATGATAAATCACACTAGTACGTATTAAGACAGGCAATCATTCCTGGATTGGAAAGCAGCCCCTGACAGCTTTCTGTTAAAAAGATTTTGAGTTCAACAAAATTAAATGTAAATTTAAGCTAAGTTTGCACCTAGTGTGCATTGTGATTTGTGCTGATTAATAAAATATAAATCATATGGTACCAGCTATTATCTCTTCTTATAGTACTGGTTTGTCCGTAAAGAATCCTTTTTTCAGAGTATATATTGCAAATATTCTTCTTTTAGCAACATTAGCATATTCAAATACCATTTATGGATTCAATCAAAATTCATTTGTCGATAATAAAATTATTTCTTCTGATAGTATAACTGAAACTATCAATATTAATAAATATGAAGCATATTCATTTACCCGCGACAATCTGACTGGAGATATTGACTTAAGTGATTATCTGTATCTGTATAAGACTAATTCCGGTTCTCAGAATATTCAGTTTAATTTATTAAACGAAATTCCGTTTTATAAATATCATCTGGATTCACTTAACTGTGCGTATTGTAAGTATACAGCCAAAATTACTCTGATTAATAAATCGGATGAGGAACTGTCTGATTGTATTTTGTATTTGGGAAAAGCCAGTTATATTGATATCTATATTTATAACTCAAGTGGTGAGTTGATTTCTACACAAAAATCTGGAAGATTGCGGCCGTCTGATCTTAAATCTTTACCAAATGGAAACCGGTTTGAGCGATGTGTATTAAATTTTAAAAAGAACGAACAATTATATGTAGTATTTCAATTTTATAATAGAATCGGGTATAAACCTTCAATTAAACCTATTCTAAGTCCCTACGACTATCTTGTAAAATCAGAATTCCGGCATCAAAGAATTTACGATGGTATATTCATTGGGTTTCTTGTAGCCATTTTATTATTTAATGTAATATTTTATATAACGACAAGGGACCAGGCATTTTTATATCAGGCCCTGTTTGTATTGAGCGTATTCGTATTTATGTCTGACATTATGGGATATATGTGTGATTGGCCTTTTATGAGAAATCACCCTGTGTTACTGGAGCCCGTTAATTTTACTTCACTGATTGTAATGAATATTTCTTACTTGTTGTTTGTGAATACTTTTATACAATTGAAAAAAACACTTCCGGAATGGGTACAAAAAATTCAGAGATTAATATATTTTAATATACTGTTTGGTAGCATAATTACTATTTATTATGCAATTAGCTTAAATGAGTGGATCAGCGATATTTCAATTGCCCTGGTTTGTGCATTTCAATATTTAATTTTATTAATATTATTGGTACAGTTAAGTCGTCAAAAGAACAAGAAAATTTATTTTATTCTAATCGCTACTTTGTTTTTGATTGCAGGTGTACTGATTAATGGAGTTTCCGTTACTGTAGGTTGGGGAGTTTTTGTTGATTTTTCAAAATTTATAGTATTGGCCAATGTAAGTTTTTTCTTTTTGGGATTAGCTTACCGCATGAAAATTTTAAATTTGGAAGAGCTGGAAACCATTCGATTAAAAGAAAACCAGGAGCTTAAAAATAAACTCTATGCAAATATTACACATGAGTTCAGGACACCGCTGACTGTTATATTGGGTATGGCCCGGACGATAGAATCTTCTGGGAATAATGTGATTTCCGCCAGGATAACAGAAGCGGTTACTTTAATAAAGTCCAATTCTAAAAAGTTATTGGATCTTGTAAATACATTATTGGATTTAGCCAAATTAGAATCAGGTAAAATGAATCTAATTCTTGAATCAGGAGATATTATAAACTATCTGAGGTATTGTTTTAATTCATTTGAAAGATTTGCTGAGAGTAAAAGTTTACATCTTCAGTTTTTAACTGAACTTAAGAGTTTAGAAATGCTTTTTGATAAAGATAAAATCCAGCAAATTATATCTAATCTGGTTTCAAATGCGATAAAATTTACCCCGAAAGGAGGTCAAATACATTTATCCGCAAATCTTATAATTAAGAAGGATTTGAAATATTTGCGAATCGAACTAAGTGACACGGGACAGGGGATTCCGGATCATGAAATCCCTAATCTTTTTAACAGGTTTTTTCAACTAACTGAGTCAGGCAAATATTCTGAAGGTAGCGGCTTGGGTCTAGCCCTTGTAAAAGAGCTAGTTACACTGATGAACGGTGCCATTACGGTCAACAGCCAGATTGGAAAGGGAAGCTCGTTTTGTATAACACTACCAGTGCAATCGAGCAATGACTCCGGCGTAAGCAATGATTCACGTCAAACTGTGGAGTCTTTGGATTCTGATCATGAGCTGAATTATTCTGAGACTAGTGATAGTCATTTGAATTATGTGTATAAAGAGGCAAATTCTAGTGAAGTAATGAACTTAGAAAAGCCTTTAGTCCTGATTGTCGAAGACAATAAAGATATTATTTATTATCTGAGAACTATCCTGGAAAAGAAGTATCATCTGGAAATAGCATACAATGGATCAGATGGCGTAGAATTAGCATTGGAAATTATTCCCGATATTATCATTTCGGATATTCTCATGCAAGGCAAGACAGGATTAGAACTATGTGAGCAATTAAAACATGACGAGAAAACAAATCATATTCCAATTATACTCCTTACAGCTAAAGTTGATTATGAAAGCCGTATTGAAGGATTTAAAAAAGGTGCCGATGTATATTTGACAAAACCATTTAATGAATCTGAGCTACACATACTAATTGAAAATTTATTACTCGGTCGAAAAGCATTGCAACTACATTATCACCAGGCCCAGAACAATGAATTAAAGAAATCTGCTGATCTTACTGATCCGTTTTTACAAAAGTTAAACCTTTTGATCCATGATAATATGGAAGATGAAGATTTTGGAATTCTTCATCTTTGCAGAGGAATGCAAATGAGCCGCACTCAATTGCATAGAAAAATTACCGCATTAACTGGAAAATCCACATCCATTTATCTCAGATATCTTCGCTTGCAAAAAGCCAAAGAACTACTCAGGACCACAAGATTGAATATTTCCGAAATTGCGTTTGCTGTTGGATTTAGTGATCCGAATTATTTTACGCGATCATTTACCGAGGAGTTTGGGATCAACCCTTCTGCATACAGAACATCTGCTTGATTAAACTCTGCAATTAGGGAATATTTGCAGATTTATTTTTTCTATAGATTTTAAGTATATGGAACACCTAAAGTAAAGGAAATCAATGCCTTAATTACTCAACTGAATAATCATGGCAACAAAGATGCTATCAATTTAATATTCTTTGTAATTCTGATTCATAGTTTTGAAACATAGATCCTCATGATTACCCTTGCTACCACGATAGTTTTGTGAAAACGTATGTATCATGAAAACTAAAAATTATTTATCCAGTCAATTTCAAGTCAGCGTAAAGAAGGTAGTAACTTTTGTCATTTGTATTGTATGTATGACATGGAGTCAGGCTCAATCAAATAAACAAATCGTTCCCGATTATCTCATGCCATCTAATGGTAAATCCGCTATAAGTGTTTGCAGCGGTATACCTTATGTAGGAATAGCTGAATATTCCTATGGTATAAGCGAGAAATTCTCTTTAGGTGTAATTTTTGGAACAACACCAGTACTGATAGGTTATGGTTTAAGAGTGAAAGCTGTCCTTTACCAAAGATCAGATGACTTTAGAGTTGTTATGAAAACTCCTCTTATTTATTATCCAAAGACCAAAGATTTAGGTGGAGATCCATGGATTCTGGCCTGGCCTTCCGCAAATGCAGAATGGAAATTTGAAAATGGAGCACGAGTTTGGACTGGTATAGGTATTGTTGGTGCAGCATGTGTCAATTATCTTTTTGGCATAGAAAAGGATCATCATTCTGAAAATCATAATGATCCCAATCATTTGATGGAGTCTGATAAAGTGATGGCTGATTTATGGGGCACACTATCTATTGGATACAGCGACAGGCTTTCTTCAAACATTTCCTATATGATAGAAGTAGCGCCCGTGTTCAAACAATTTAAACTTGCAAACCCGATTAATTGGATTGGTGGACCTCCCGTTATATTAACATTTGGCGTGACTTGCCATCTTTAATGTATTGTGAAAATTCTAATTGAATGGACAAACATTATATCATCGATATCTGTAGTGGGATATGGTGGAATTCCATTATTATCAGTGGATTTATTATAACACTCATTATCTACATTGGTATCAAATGGAATACGGCAAACCAGTTGCGATTGGCAAGAGTTTTGGGTATTCTATTATTAAGTAATGCTGTTTTTATTCATATATATCAATGGTCCCTGGGTGAATGGAACATGCAGAATTCATTGCCATTAAACCTATGTAGTATATCCGGTATACTTTCAGGACTCATTTTAATTTTCCCCAATCAAAAGGCTTATGAATTCTTATTGTATTGGGGTATTCCGGGTGCATTTCATTCTTATATCACACCCGAATTAACACTCGGGAATGAAGGTTGGTATCTGTATGATTATTATGTTATGCATGGAGGAATCATACTTTCCGTATTATATCTTAGCTTTATTTATCATTTCAGACCAGGGACTCGTTCCTGGTTATCTGTGTGGTTATGGTCTCAGATATTAGTAATAGTAGTCTATATCATAGATGTGATGCTAAGTGCGAATTATATGTATCTGATCGAAAGGCCAATTGCAAAAAATCCATTAGTCATCGGAGAATGGCCATGGTATATTTTAGGATTTGAAATAGCTGCGTTGATCCATGTATATGTTGTATACCGTATTTTTAGTGCACTAAAAGGAGTCTAATGAAAGAATTATTAATGCTCATGTTTCTTGTGGTTTTTAAGCCATCCTTAATTGCACAAAATATGCGGGGTGTTGTTAAAGAAATGCATAGCGAAATTAAATTAGAGTTTGCAACGCTAGGTCTATTTAAGGATACATCTTTAATACAAATCACACAAACAGATGAATCGGGAAAATATGAATTCACCCGACTTCAACCCGGACGATACAGTATTAAAACTATTCTTACAGGATATGAAGCAGATGTTAGTAAGGATATCATTGTTGATAATGGAAAACAAACCATTACTGATATATTTCTTAGAGAAAAAATAAATTCATTAGCTGAGCTGTCGGTTACATCTAAATCCCTGCACCAGGTGTCTAATGAAATGATACTTACAGGTGCAAATGTGTTTGCCGTTGAAGAAATCAATAGATATGCAGGTAGCAGGGGAGACATAGCAAGAATGGCATCTTGTTTTGCCGGCATCCAAAATACGGATGACTCCAGAAATGATTTGGTGATACGGGGTAGTTCACCTGTTGGATTGTTATGGAGAATACAAGATGTGGATATTTCAAATCCAAATCATTTTGCCATTCCCGGAACTACTGGAGGAGGAATCAGCATTTTGAATAATAAAATGTTTGGTAATTCTGATTTTCTCATTGGAGCATTTCCTGCGGAATATGGCAACTGCAATTCCGGAGTTTTTGATATACACTTTAGAAATGGAAATAATCGAGTACATGAGGCAACCATTCAATTTGGATTTTTAGGTACTGAATTTTCAATGGAAGGACCTATTTCAAAAAAAACATCTTCGACGTATTTATTTGCATACCGGTATTCAACATTAAAATTATTTGAATCATTAAATATCAAAATAGGAACTGATGCCGTACCCAATTATCAGGATCTTTCATTTAAAATTAATCTACCCTTGAAAAATGGCGATGCTCTGAGTTTTTTTGGCATAGGCGGATTGAGTAAAATAGACATAGTTTTGAGTACGTTTGAAGAGCCCACTGAGGAAATTTATGGAGAGAATAATAAAGATCAATATTTTAAATCTTCCATGGGAGTTGCCGGAGTAAATTATCTGAAGAATATTAAACCGGGACTATTTCTAAAAGCTACGCTTTCTCATTTCATTTCTCATGCATCAGAATTGGATTTTGATATTTATCGGAATCAAAATTACACGGTGGACTCTTTGGTACACAAACTGGGATACCAGTTTATAAATCAAAAAACATCATTGTCAGTACAACTACATCATAAGCTTAGTTCGAGAACATTTTGGAAAAGCGGCCTTAGAACTGATTTCCTTAGAAATGATTTAATCGATAGCATCTACAGAGAGAAATATTATAGATTTGAAAACCGTATTGATTCAAAAAATAATACCCAATTGCATCAGGCATTTACGCAATTAAAATATAAGTGGAGTGAAAAACTGGAATCAAATGTTGGTATTCACTTTCAATATTATTCTATCAATGAAGAAATTACAATTGAACCAAGGCTTAGTATGTTATGGAATATTTCGCCCAATCATTCCATTTCCGGAGGTGTTGGTTTGCATAGTCAGATTCAGTCAAATTATATTTATTTTCAAAAAACAAAAAACTCAAACGGTGATGCGGTACTTGAGAATAATAGATTGGGTTTTACTAAAAGTTTTCAAAGTTCGATCAGGTACGATTATAGAATCCATGAAAATTTAAATGTAAAATTAGAGACATACTATGTACAGTTATATGCAATTCCAATACATGCAAATCAACATACATCATACAGCATAATTAATGAAGGAGCTGAGTTTGGAAGGTTTTTCCCGGCCAAATTAAGTAACGAAGGAACTGCATATAATTCAGGATTTGAATGTACAGTCTTTAAATCGTTTTCAAAGGGATACTATCTATTATTTGCGGCTACATTATTTGAGTCAAAATACAAGGGAAGCGATGGGATTCTGCGGAATACTGCATTTAATACAAAGTATGGGATGAATTTTTTAGGAGGAAAGGAGATTGATATTTCAAAGAAAAAAAATAAAATTCTAAGTATGGGATTAAAATGCAGTTATGGAGGAGGTCACAGATATTCTCCTGCTGAGGTACAATTATCAAAGGAAAAAGGCGAGTTAATTATAACCGATTCATTAAGAAACAGTCTGCAGTTTAAAAATTATTTTAGACTGGATCTTAAGATAGGCTATAAAATGAATTTTTACAAACATACTCATGAGCTAGGTTTCGATTTGGTAAATATTCTGAATACCCGAAATATTTTAGCATTAGTCTATGCCCCTGATCCCAGAAATCCGGATGATAATCCCTTGAAAGAGCAAAATCAACTGGGATTTTTACCCTTGTTTTATTATAAAATTGACTTTTCTCTTAGGAAGTAAATGTACCTAAGAACAAGATAAATTATTCAATTTTTGCTTCGTATCCGTACAAGGAAGTACAGCTAGCTGATAAGTTCAACATTAGCAGAGGCA
>CAZALD010000016.1:0-83280 GCA_964486185.1 uncultured Saprospiraceae bacterium | reverse complement strand
CTAGATGGTATGATCCTGTGATTGGGAGGTTTTTGGGGGTGGATCCGTTGGCGGAAGAAAGATCATCCCTAACTCCATACAATTATGTACAAAACAATCCAATTAATCGAATTGATCCAACTGGTGCATTAGATTGGAAGCCAGATAAAGAAGGAAATCTAATTGCGGAAGCTGGAGATAATGCTATGTCCCTAGCAAGAGATTATGGTTACACAAAAGATCAAGCTCAGAAATTTATTAATGATTCTAAAGTTAAGCTTGACGCGAATGGAAATGTCAAAGAAGGACAAAAAGTTAAGGTTGACAATGATTTTACTAAAGCTATTCAAGGCCAAGTAATGAATGAATATGGTGCATGGGAAATAAATAGACGTGTTACAAATTGTCATGGGATGACATGTAATGATGGAGGATTTCTTAATTCAGGTAGGCCAGCAGGTGAAGAATTTGAAGGAGGGATTGATTATCATTTAAGTTTGAGTTATGTTCCAATTAGAAATAATAGTGAGTTTATTCCAAGAAATACTGTAGCTAGATGGGGAGGTGCAATCGATGGAATGGTGTCATTGGGATCTAATGTGGCTATACATTCAGCCACATATTACGGAAAGGATAAAAGTGGAAATCTTTATTTTGCTTCAGTAAATGGATATAAGGCTAGACTCGGAATTTACAATTTAAATAATTTAAATCTTACGTATAATGATTCAAGGCTTAGTTCTGAAATCAAGGGTTTTAAACCAAATCATTCTGGTTTTTATAATCTTCGTTAGCTGCGAGCATAGAAATCAAACTCCCTATGGCTTGTCCGATAGGCTTGAAATAACTATGCTTAATTCAGAGTGTTCAAAGAATAGTTTAACAATTTATAACGAGATAATATCTTATAGATTCTTGGACGACCAGTTTTATTTCAAAATTGATAAGGATATAATTGGTAAAAATAGATTTGATTTTCTAATAATTATAGATCCAAATATCAATGAAATATTTCAAATTTATAATCCGAGAATCTCAATATGTTACAATGGTAGGAATTACAATGGAAGAGGAATGACACCAACATCCTCACTACTGCCCTTATATAGTCACTTTTTTTATTCGTTAGACGATAGAGGGGTATTAAAAGTAGTTAATGACACATTAATACCTTGTAGTTCACAATTATACAACAATCTATCAGAACTATAAAGTTTTCCATTCTGCATTTATATCGATCTTGTCTCAAATCTGGTTGAAATTTTAGGGGTTTGAATGCATCGTATCCGTACAAGGAAGTACAGCTAGCTGATAAGTTCAACATTAGCAGAGGCATTTGATTTTTTCCAATTTTGGGGCAGCAGTTCGGAGATTTTATTAATAGCTTGATCTTTGATTCTTTGGAAAACGTCAGTTAGCCAATCATAGGGGTTAATTCGATGAAGTCTGCAAGTTGCAAAAAGTGAATAAACAATGGCTGCTCTTTGAGCGGAATCATCGGAGCCTGCAAACAAATAATTTTTCCTTCCTAAAGCTAAAGTGGAAAATCCGGTGTAATTGACCAGGTCTCGCCGGTTCAAATTGACCAGGCTTCGCCGATCTAAATTGACCAGGCTTCGCCGGAGCAAATTGACCACCCCTCGCCGGTTAAAATTGACCAGCTGAAAGCTAAGTTTTTTCTTCTCTTGCGAAGGAGCCATAATTACTTATTTTTTGGGCAACCAAATTTAAGTATAACATGGCAAATAATCGCATCAGCATGAGAAAAATAAGATATATGGTAGCCCTCTCTCAGATACAAAACTTTTTTGAGACATTCCGCTGGCTAATAATAAACATTGCTTAGTTGATCAAATTCTTGCCTTGTCATAAAAACTATTTCCGGCAAAGCTATCTGATCTCATGTTGTCAGGCAATATGAATTTGGTTGTACGGATACAATAAAAATAATAAATTTTATTGAAAAATCAAAAAGAAGGGTCTCGAATTTTGGACCGGAATTACTTAAGTTTTGCGATGGATGATACCGCCTTTTACTTCTTTGATGCTAGCAATATAAATAAAAGCGGAAGGATCGATTTGAAGAATGGCCGTTTTGATCCGGTGAATTTCCAAACGACTCACAATAGTTACAACTATATCGCAGTCATATTTTTGTTCAAACTGCCCGGGAAGATATCCGCGTTCTCCTTTATACACAGATATAGCTTTGTCAAAATCTTTTACTATGGTAGATTTAATATCCTGATACCTGGAAGAAATGATGGTCATTGCGGTAAATTCTTCAAAACCATCCACGACATAGTTTGTCGTTTTCATCGCAGTAAAGTAAGTTAATATAGAATACATTCCGGCTTCAATTCCAAAACTTATAGCCATGGCAAGAATGATTGCAGAATTAAATAACATCACAATTTCACTGGTTGAAAATCCTAATTTTTTATTGGTATAATCTGCTATAACCTCCATACCATCTATGACGCCGCCTGCTTTAATCACCAGCCCAAGGCCTAAACCAATCATAAATCCTCCAAATACCGCAATTAAAATTTTATCATTGGTAAAAGCCGGCAAATGCATCGTTTTAATAAATACGATCAAAAGTATAATGGCAAGCAATGTTTGTATAGCAAACGTTTTACCAATTTTATGATAACCGAGATAGATAAAAGGCAGATTGAGTAAAATCAGCAACAGACCAATATCGACATGAAATAATTTGTGAAATAATATAGACATCCCTGTTACTCCGCCATCGATAAAGCCATTGGGGATCATAAATCCCTGAAACGAAACAGCTGCTAAAAAAACACCGAGTATTGTAAAGGACATGGAATGTATTGAAAAGATATGGCTCCAGACTATCTTTTTACTTTGTATCATATAAAATCTTTAACAGCGGTTAAAAACTGCAAATTAATGGAATACCATAGGACTTCAAAAGGCTTATTCGTTTAATTTTTATACCATGTACTTAAAATATTTTCTGCTGGTTTATCCTGTGGCGTATAATCTTTATCAGGATAACCTTCATGTCCTTCGCCATTGGGAAACCATTTCCAGATAAATCCTCCGGCCCAAAACGATTTATGATAAAAAGTACTGAATAAAGCATCATAAGCATTGGCTTGAGCCAAATGATTCATCCGGCAATTTTCAATCTTATGTTCCAGTTCCCAGGTTTTACCGGCGCAGCCATCAACACTCAGATATCCCATTTCAGTAAACAGAATTTTGCGATTTCGCGTTTGTGAGAATTGTTCGAGATCAAACGCGATATCCTTCCAGGCGGTTGTTAATTCCTCATGCTGCGGAGTTGGTTGATATGACAACGGAAAGTAGGCACTAATACCGATATAATCCAGTGCGTCCCAAAAAGGTATTTGTTTAAAATGATCCCAGTTAGCACTATAACATAAAGTACCCTGATACATGGACCGGATATCAGAAATCAATTGTCTGAAAAATGGTTCCCGTTTGATAGCAGCATGGTTAAATTCTGTTGCAATGCAAATCATATCGACCTTCATTTCAATTGCCAATGAGACTTGTTGCATGAGATATTGTCTGTAATCCGATTCCCAACGCAGCCATTCAGATTCCGTTTTAAAATCAACATCACCCACCCACTCATCATGAATCCAGACCTGAGGTTTAAGCATAACTTTTAATCCGGCTTCTTTGGCAAGAAGAATGCTTTCCCGGATTCCTTCAGGCCGTTCTCCCCACCATTGCCAGCTCAGATTCTGATATTGAATTTCTGGCTGAGATTTTTTAGAAAATGCATAGGGTATTACGGCAATCCAATTTGCATGAACCGCCTGAATGGCCGCCATAGGATTTTTAGAAAATGGTTTGGGTGGAGCTACAAAGCTGATCCCTTTAATCCATGTTTTCTGATTGGTCCGGTTTGTCGGAAGAATTGTTGGATAAAACCAAATACCGAATATTCCCGCCAGCAGCACTATGGAAGTATATTTCAGAATACTTTTATTTATCTTATTCATCCTGGAGAAATTGGATTCATTTAATTGTATTAGAGAATAAAGTTCCGAAGAACAAACTTATTCTAAATTGATCAATAATCAGGCAAGATTTGCTGACATTCTCAGGGACATCAAAGCGGGACCTGTTTTCTGTATTTACTTCTGATGACAAATTTGCTCAGATGGTCAGTTTGTAACTCATCCTGTTTCATTCAATCGGAAAAACAGCTCATTCAATAAGATTATTCCAGTATTCAATAAGTCAATAAAAATGGAATAGATAGACGACATACCTTAGCCCTGAAATATTATTCACCCTTAAATAGTATGTTATGAGATCCTTTACTTTTATTGTCTATATTCTTTTGATGATATTCAGGACGAATTTCGTTTCTGGTCAAAGTTATAGTTGTGGAAACAAGCTGGAAAATTCTGAACCCGATGTTTCCTTTTCCCCGCCATGTTTTGACGTTGATGAAGTTTTGGAAAAGTGTATTCCGGTATACATAAAGATTAACCTGCATTTTTTTGTTGATGAAAGTTGTCATGGGAAGGTACAGCAAATGAATAAAAACCAGGATCAGATCTATAAAATTGCGGAAGAAATGATTGAAGCAGCCAATCATAGTTATGCGCATAATGAAGCCCAATGGCAGGTATCTAATCCGGTAGTACCTTGTGTGCCCATCCGTCTGGTATTAAAAGGTATCTATACGCATTGTAAGTCTAACGCTATCGGAATTTATAATACGATACCACTAAATCAGGAATTTGGTGTCAATCCAAATTCAGAATTCAATTTTTACATTGCGGCAACTTCTCCGGATGGAGCTTCCGGAATTGGTTATCACAACTCCCGGTGTGGATCGGCCACGGCCTTTAATAAAGATACCTGGTGGACTATCGGTAATTTTGTACATGAATTAGGTCATATGCTGACGTTAAAGCATTCCTTTGAGTTGTTTGACGGATGTTCAGATACGCCTGTTATAACCTATGAATGGGATAAAAACTGTGATGGCGTAATTGAGTATGCGGCAGATCCCAAGTTAAATGAAGTTAATTTGACTTGCTGGAACAAATTGGTTTCAGGTACTAAACCAGGTGACCCAAGCTATTCTGATATCAATGCCAATGGTGTGCATGATTGTGATGAAGTATTTCCCTGTACTGAATGTCCGTGTTGCAAACCAGAATTTCATGATAACAATGTCATGTCGTATTCCGCTGCAAAATCCGCATTGACGACATGTCAGGTACGTAGAATGCTGAAAGATTTAAGCGGATTTAATTGCAGCATCATTGAAAAAATTGGAGATTGTCCGCCAACTTCTGCATTTATCACACAAACTCCGGAAGTACGATTCAATCAATCTGATTGTTCGGAATGTCTTATACTAGAAGCCAGTGTAAACGAGAAACAATATGAATTGAAGATTTTTGAAATGACTCATGGAACTCCCGTACTTGTTTATCAAAGTGGGCTCAAAACTGGTGCTGCCATTAATTTTTGTTACAGAACAGGAGCTGCCTTTAAGGGAATGCCAAATTATCTTAAGCCAGACACGGAGTATCTGGCTCAGTTAATGACAAAAAATGAATGTTCGGATAGTGAATATAGTTATACATTTAAAACAAATAATGCTGATTGCGGAAACATATCCTATGAAATTCTTGACATTCGTCCGAATCCGGGTATGGATCTTTTGTATGTTGAGTTTAGTTGCGGTTTTGAGAACGATGCGGTCCAGGGGTTTGCTAAAAATTTGATTAGCGGAAATTCTTATACATTGCTTCAAAATCAACATACAGCAATCGGCAACAACATACTGCCAATAAATATTAGTAACTTGCCACAAGGAACTTATATTTTGTATATTCAAAGCGGGAACCAATTGTATCAGAATAATTTTTTAAAATTATAAAATATGAACTATCTGATTGTCTTATTAAGCCTGAGTACAACTCTGATCAACGCACAGTCTTTACTGTTTGAGTCCAAAGTATATTTTGAAGATGCAATGGGAAACAGAGACACGATTGAAATTGGATATGATACTATGTCGAACAGTGAGTACAATCCAAATCTTGGGGAACTCCATATCCCGCATGCATTTGATTCTGTATTTGAAGTTAGGGCAAGTCATATAATAGCCTGGGATCAGAATTTCAGAGAATGTGTATTGTCTAAAAGAATCATCGGTGCGGCTTCAGAAATCATTGATATTAGTAATCCCAATGCAAATTGTTATGGAGGAGAAGGAATAATTTTCTTTATTAAAGCCAAATATCCACCTGTCAGACTCAGCTGGGATAGCACATTGTTTCAACGATCAGGTCAAACCTGTCATGCTGCCAGTTTTTTTACACCCGATAATAATTATCATTTATCAAATCCGATGGACTGGATTCGCTGGCCAAACAAACGATTTGCCTGTGCTGGCAAACAAATGTTTTTTGATGTCAACCTGGATCCTGGATATACAAAAGCTAATTATGCCCATGAAAATACTTTTTATACATCGAGAGTGTTTTCAAATGGAATTGAAGATACTGTTTATGGTTTAGAACTAGTATTTGAATTGCGCTATGATCTAAGTCCCTGTTCATTGATCAGTAAAAATGATAATTCAGAACCAGGAATTGAAGTATCCCAACAATTTACAATAGTACCAAATCCGGCTACAGACCGGATTAGTCTTGAATTTGATCGTAAATTCAAAATAGATGAATTAATTATTTTCAATCAAAATGGTCAGATAGTTAAAGAAATAAAAGAAATTCAGGTGTTGAATAAAAGCATACAGATTGAATTACCTGAGGTAAAACCGGGAATGTATTTTATAAAGTTGAAATCAGAGGGAGAACAAAGTATATACAAGCGATTTCTTGTTTTGAAAAGTCCATATTAAAAAGAAACCGCCTCTATCGACGAGAAAGAGGCGGTTCATAATCCCTGTGAATAATTATCTCATGAAAACGTTTGCCAAAATTTCAAGTTTCAGATATTTTAAAGTTTCTTCTGAATACCTTATTATATCGCTGAAACATGTAACAATATTATATTTTATTTTTCAATATACCAAATTTACCTATAAAATTCAGTGTTTACCCTAGGTTTTTTATCCGTGAAAACCCTTAGTTTTTTTGAAATTTAAAAACTACTTCAAGAGATTCTGGCGGAGTTAGCTCGTAAAGATTTGACAAAAAATTGCGATAAATTTTAGCAATTTAACCATCCCAAATTGACATTAACTCAGTTTGATATTGCTTCGATATCCGGTAGCAGCGCAAACTGAATCGGGGAGATAAACATACATCATTACATAAAACATGGACTAAGATGTAGTCAAAATTTGTCTCTGGCTATAGATTGGCTGAAAAGGAAAGCAGACAAAATTACGCAGAAGTCAAAGCTTGTTAACAAAATGTAGGGAATTTGATTTTTAAATTTTAAGCCTCCTAATCTTAAATATATTACTTTTGTATCTATATAAAATTATTAAATATGTCCAAGGAAAGAGATGAAAAACTAAAAGCGCTGCAGCTTACTGTAGACCGGTTAGAAAAAACCTATGGTAAAGGCAGTATTATGAAATTAGGAGACAAACCGGTATTAGATGAAGTAGATTCTATATCAACAGGGTCTTTGGGATTAGATATAGCTTTGGGAATCGGAGGTCTGCCGAGGGGACGGGTTGTTGAGATCTATGGTCCTGAAAGCTCCGGTAAAACAACATTAGCCATACATGCCATTGCTGAATCTCAAAAAAGGGGAGGAATTGCTGCATTTATTGATGCAGAACATGCTTTTGACAGAGCTTATGCTGAAGCCTTAGGCGTTGATACCGAAGATTTATTAATATCTCAACCAGATAATGGAGAGCAGGCATTGGAGATTGCTGAAAACTTAATTCGCTCCGGAGCCATTGATATTATTGTAATAGATTCTGTAGCAGCCTTAGTACCTAAAAGTGAAATTGAAGGAGAAATGGGAGAATCCAAAATGGGTCTGCAGGCTCGTTTGATGTCACAGGCATTGAGAAAACTTACCGGTACAATAGGTAAAACAGGATGCTGCTGTATTTTTATTAACCAACTTCGTGAAAAAATAGGAATCATGTTTGGTAATCCGGAAACAACAACCGGAGGAAATGCATTAAAATTTTATGCCAGCTTACGATTAGATATACGACGCACCAGTAATGCCATAAAAGATAAAGATGGTAACATTATGGGTAATCGCGTCAAAGTAAAGGTGGTAAAAAATAAATTATCACCTCCTTTCCGGACTGCAGAATTTGATATTATGTATGGACAGGGTATCTCGAAATCAGGTGAAATCGTGGATATTGGATCAGACTTAAGTATAATTCAAAAAAGTGGTTCCTGGTTTAGCTATGAAGGCACTAAAATTGCACAGGGCAGGGATTCCGCAAAACAGTTTATTGAAGATAATCCTGAACTTGCAAAAGAAATTGAATTAAAAATAAAAGAGAAACTGAATACCGGTAAATTAGTAAAAGTTGCCGCCGGAGAAGATTCAGAAGAAGATGCATAAAATAATTTCATATTTTCTAATTAATCAGAATATATGTATTACTTTTGTTATGTAAAAATGAAAGAATAAATTGACGAATTCTTAAACGTTTTTCTCTAATTCCCATATTTATCCGAAATAGCGAGATGATAATGTAGTCTCGCTATTATTTTTTAAGAATAATCAGAATTCAAAAATAAGGATATACCAATTTATCAATATTCAAAATTTATTAAAAAACATCTGAGGACCTGATTCAACAGGTAGAAGCCGTATTAATTCGCTATGAAATAATGGCGTTTTTATATCTATACACCGGATTATCTGAGCCATTTATAACATCCATTGAGTTACATTCCTGACTAAATAAAATGCAGCGATTTATCTTTAAATGAGGCTGTTTTATTAAAAATCATCAATTTATTTCATCTTTTGAGAACCAATAACGTCTGTGATGGTTCATAATTGGATGCTTCTGGCATAATTCTATTTATTAGCCAAACCATACAATCAAGCATTTTCAACCATGTACAATCTTTTATCAGATAATCAAGGACCCGAACCATCAGTTAATCCGGATTTAAAGGATAATCAACAAATAAAAAAAATTGAATTGCCTGTAACCGGGATGTCTTGTGCATCCTGTGCTTTAAGTGTTGAATCCATATTAAACGAACAGGCAGGAGTAATTTCTTCCAGCGTAAATTTTCCAAATGCTTCTGTACAAATAGAATATGATTCACAAATAACACAACTTACTAAATTAAAAGAAGTAATACAATCTATCGGTTATGATCTACTGATTATAGAAGAAGAACCAGACAAGGTGCAGGAACAAATCGAAAATTTAAATTTTGAGCTGATTCGATCCTTGAAAGTAAAGTTTACCGGATCTCTGATACTTACGATTCCGGTTGTGATTTTAGCCATGTTTTTTATGAGTTTGAAATATGTCAATTATTTCATGATGATTTTATCAGCACCTGTGGTTGTCTGGTTTGGGCGAGACTATTTTATTAATGCGTATCAATTGATTAAGAAGTTAAAAGTAAATATGGATACGCTGGTTGCCATGAGTACAGGAACCGCATTTTTATTTAGTCTTTTTAATACATTTTTTCCTGAAATCTGGATTAATATGGGGCAAGTGCCTCATGTCTATTATGAAGCTTCAGCTGTTATTATCAGTTTTTTATTGCTTGGGAAATTCCTCGAAGAGAGGGCTAAAGGAAATACTGCATTTGCTATTAAAAAATTAATGGATTTGCGACCTTCCAAAGCGACTCGTATCGAAAAAGACGGTTCAAATAAAGAAGTGGAAATTGATCAAATTCAACCTGGTGCTATGTTACTGGTAAAGCCAGGTGAAAAAATTCCAGTAGACGGGATTGTGCTTTTTGGACATTCCTACATTGACGAAAGTCTGATGACCGGAGAAGCTATTCCGGTTTCAAAAGAACCTAAAGATCTGGTATATGCCGGCACCTTGAATCAAAAAGGTATATTAAAATTTGAAGCGACGAAAGTAGGTCACGAAACTCTTTTGGGTCAAATCATTAAACTGGTAAGACAAGCACAGAGTAGTAAAGCACCGGTACAAAAACTGGTTGACAGAATCGCTCAAGTTTTTGTGCCTGTAGTAATAGTTATTGCATTCCTATCCTTGATTAGTTGGTGGATATTAATGCCTGAAAACGGATTCAGTATGGGTTTATTAAGTTTTATCACTGTACTTGTTATTGCATGTCCATGTGCATTAGGACTTGCTACACCAACGGCCATTATGGTCGCTATCGGTAAAGGCGCAGAAACCGGAATTTTGATTAAAGATGCACAAAGTTTGGAACAGACACATAAAATTAATGCGCTGGTTTTAGATAAAACCGGGACAATTACGGAAGGCAAGCCGGTAGTGACTGATTCTATTTGGTACGAAGAACAGAGCCGGTATGAAACGATACTGTTTAGTATAGAGTCTTATTCTGAACACCCGTTGGCTGATTCCATTACACAAGCTTACAGTCATTTGAAACCAATAGAAATTCAACATTTTCAAAATATTACAGGAATAGGTGTCAGAGCAACTTACCAGGATGAACTATATTATATAGGCAATCTAAGGTTAATGGAACAGCAGAACATAAAATTATCCGAAAAAGTGTTATCTGATTTTAACTACTTGTCTGCTGAAGCAAAGACGATTGTATTTTTTGCAAATTCATCAAAGGTATTGGGATTATTTGCAATAAAAGATGCCATAAAAGAAGGATCGACGGAAGCCATACGGCAGATTAAGCAATTGGCTATAGAAGTGTATATGCTCACCGGTGATCAGAAATCCAGTGCGGAAGATGTAGCTAAACGAGTTGGTATTAGACACTTTCAATATAATTGCTTGCCGGAAGATAAAATCGATTTTATAAAAACACTTCAAAGCACCGGGAAAAAAGTGGCCATGGTAGGAGATGGTGTTAATGATAGTGCGGCATTAGCACAGGCCGACGTGGGTATCTCCATGGGTAAAGGTTCTGATATTGCCAAAGAGTCTTCAGGAATGACAATTATTTCATCAGATTTGAAAAAAATTCCTTCCACGATCCGCTTATCTCATCTTACAATTCGCACTATAAAGCAAAATTTATTTTGGGCATTTATCTATAACATTATCGGTATACCTATTGCTGCAGGAATACTTTATCCATTCTTTGGATTTTTATTAAATCCGATGATTGCAGGGGCTGCAATGGCACTAAGTAGTGTCAGTGTGGTTAGTAATAGTTTAAAAATGAAAACAAAAAGTATATAATGAACAACACATTTAATCAGAATTCAGAATTGTATGCAACATACAGGCCCTGGTATCCTGCGGCATTATATGAATTTATCATGAAACATTGTAAGCCCAGAGTGGCTGCATGGGATTGTGGTACCGGAAATGGTCAAGTAGCCATGGAATTGTCAAAATATTTTCAACGTATTTATGCAAGTGATATCAGTCCGAATCAAATACAAACTGCGTATTGGGACAATAAAATTACCTACAAGGTAGAAGCTGCTGAAGAATGTTCTTTTCCCGACAAATCTTTTGATCTGATAATGGTTGCGCAGTCAATTCATTGGTTTAACATGGAAAAGTTTTATGATCAGGTACGTCGAACATTGAAGCCAAAAGGACTGATTGTCATTGCTGGATATGGATTAATAGATGTAGATGAATCCGTAAATAAAATAATACAACATCTCTATACAGATATATTAGGCGAATATTGGGATACAGAACGAAGTTATATTGAAAAAGAATACAAGACTATTGCGTTTCCATTTAAAGAAATAATGGCTCCTGAGTTATTTATTGAATCAGACTGGACTTTAGAACAATTGTTTGGATATCTGGAAACCTGGTCAGCTATACAGCATTTTAAAAATAAAAACAATCAAAATCCGATTCAGAAAATTGAAAAAAAACTAAGTAAAGCCTGGGGAAAATCAGAATCAAAAAATATTAAATTTCCGGTATTTGTCAGAATGGGTAAAAAGTTATCCGAACCTGTTAAAAAGACTGAGTAAAATAAAGAGTGATCAATATAGATGAAATGGGTATGATCCTATTTGTTGTCGAAGTCTAGATTCTGATAATATTATGTTTGACAGCAAAAAGCACAAGGCCAACTCTGGATTTTACATCCAGTTTTTGAAATAAGCTATCTCTATAACCATCTATAGTTTTAGGACTAAGTTTCATTATTTCTGCAATTTCCTTATATGTCTTTTCTGTACAGGCGTGTTGCAAAAACTCCATTTCTTTTTCTTTTAAATCCATCAGACTAATGGAATCGGATTCATGTGCTTTATGGAGTACAGAACTCATCATAATCGGTGTAATGAAATCTGAATAATAGAATCCTTTGGTTAAGACAGAATCAATTGCATAAAACAATTCATCAGAACTAACATCTTTTAATAAATAACCACGTGCACCGGCTTTAAACATTCTGATAATAGAAAGTTCATCATCATTCATAGTCAAAGCAAGTACTTTAATTTCTTTAAAATTTTTAGTCATCCATTCAGTTGCTTCGATTCCACTGATAATGGGCATATTGATATCCATTAAAACCAAATCTGGTTTTAAAATACTAGCTCTGATTTTTGATTGTAACTCTTTGCCATTTTTCGCTTTAAAACTAATACGGAACTGTTGGTTTTGCGAAATCATGGTGGCTATGGCGTCAGCCATCAGGATATGATCATCAACAATTGCTATTTTGTATTGCATATGGAAGATTTAGGGCAAATGATTTCAAAACGGGTTCCTGTTTCAGGACTTGAATTTAAAAACAAATGACCACCGACAAGGTTTACCCGGCTTTTCAAATGCCGCAAACCTGATCCATTTTGTGCGTCAGATTGAGTGTCTTTTACATTAAATCCTTTACCATTGTCTGAAACAATAAATTTTATCAAATGCGTCTCATAGTTAATCTGAATATCAATTAAATCACAATTAGCATGCTTTAAAGCATTTGTAATGATTTCCTGAATCATCCGGTATATAATAATCTTCTTTTTATTATCAATTGAAACAGTCTGTCCCTGAATATTCAGATTACATTCGATATGTCCCAATTTATTAATCCTTGCTATATCTTTTTCTAATAGCTCTTCTAATGGCAGATGTTCTATCGGACCTGTATCCAATGATTTGGATAAGCGTCGTAATTCTTCCAAAGCTTTAGATACAACTGTATGAATTTCTTGTAACTGTGATTCAGAATTGGTTTTCATCAGGTTTTGTAAATGAATTTTTGCTACTGTAACCAATTGACCAATATTATCATGTAATTCATAACCAACCTGTTTAATTGTTTCTTCCTGAATTTCCTGTTGGACTCTGGTTAATTCAATTTTATAATTGGCTTCCATTTTTTGCTGATCTTCGATAAAATTTCTTTTCCTTTTTTGATAATATACCAGAAAAAACAATAACCATAATATCAAAAATAAAAATACAAGGATGATTATGGCAATTCCAAACTTTACTTCTTCAGGCATAATAATCCTATGATGATACAACTATACATAAAATAATTTAAGGCCAGATGTATTTTTCTGCAAAAGATCAGAAAATCAACATAATCTTTAGCCAGAAAATTGTACATCCCCATATACGGTATATTTATGATATACGATGCAAAAAGTCCTATGGATATCCAAAATAAAGGATCTCTGGAAACAAATACGATCTTTTCACTTTCTACAATTTCTTTTATATAAAAAACGATCCCAAGACATAAACAAATAGAACCAATTGTAAAACTATAGGTATGAAAAGTTTGACCTGTTTGAATAAAAAAAATATTGATCAGGTAAAAACTTAATGTAATACAACAGGCAATAATAAATATTCTTCTGTATGATTTTACTAATATATTTTCAATATACAGAGCATAATACAGAAGAAGTATTATTATTGTCGTGATATTGTAGTAAATAAAATTACGTCGTTGCTCAAATCCTTCGGAAAAGAAATTTAACTTGACAAATGCAAATGCTTCTGTGATAAAAATAAATGGAATAACGATCAGAAGAATTCGCAGCGGAGACTTGTATATTATTTTAAAATTATATACAACCAGTATAAAGGCAATGAATTCAAGTATTTGGGCCAAAAATGGAAAGAGTAAAGAAATCATGCCCAAAAATAATCATTTAGTATGGACAGCTATTGCCATCTGGACATATTTTATCTGAGTTAGACAAGCCTGCGGCATGTACACACAAAGGTGGCGGACAAAGCCAAATATGATCCTGACCAGAATAGTGACCATTTAAGGCGCCACCAAAAGTTGCACCCATAAAAGCGGCTACTGACATAGAATCTGGTTTATCCAATGATCTGGGTATGTTGCCAATGCCATTTGGATTTGCCATATAAACATCCGGATCAAAATCAACGGCATATCCTTCTTCATTCATATACGTTGCTGCAAAAACCAAACTTTGGTGGTTTCGGTATATACTGGGTATCGAGCTAAAATAAGCATTGGATCCAGTGTTAGGATAAACAATGGGATAGATCCTGATACCAGAAAACTGCACATTGATACTATTGGCGGCTATTTGCTGGCGAATGTATCCGATGTATCTTTCCATGGTCTCAAGAGAAACATAATAATAACGGCTATCCTCAAAATCTTCACCGTATTTACCTGGTCCGGTACCTCTGAAATGATTGTTGATAACAGCCTGCCTTTCGTCCCGATATTTTGCCATCATTCTCATAAGATCCATATAAGGAATCTTATCAATGATGATCGGGTCAGGTTTTTTGACAAAATCACTAAATTGTTTTGGAGCTGAATTAGGTCTAAATGTAACTGGAGCCGGATCAACCTTGGCCATTGTACCAAGTATAAAAACCAAAGGAAGGCTCAAAAGAATGAGTAAATTAATTCTGTTAGATTTCATTATTGTAAGATTTTAGTTGTAAAACTACTATCAAATAGCTTGCTAAATTTATTTATACGAGGACCTCGAATACCTAAAGGCTTGATTTTCAACGATAAATAAACAGGAATACCGGAAAAATCCCCCAGCGTACAGGAAAAACACGGTAGTTCGTCTGAAAACTTCTAAAAAGTATCCCAAAGTCATATCAAAAAATTAGTACCGCATTTACACTATAAAAATCAGGCCAATTCATATGAATTGAAAAATTAATTTTAAGCCTTTACTTTGAGGTGTTTCAGCGGGCAGGCATAATCCAGAAAATACGACTTCCTTCCGGGTCCAAAGTAATAGGTCATCGAATTCTTAAGGCAGACAAAGAGTCGATCGTCTGGATGGATTGTTTATAAAGAATTAAGCTACGTTTCATAAATTTAATAGCGGGTTGAAATAGATATTTTACCTGAATTGGCATTTCTCCAATTCAAAAGTATTTCTTTAGGACTTTTAGATGTTTACAAGATATTCCTCTATCCGGTTTATCGAGCCGTTTTCTGGAAATAAGCTAAGGCTACATTACAAAATATACAATTCAAATAAAACTGGATGAATGGGGGAAAAAAACAGTTCATTTGAACTATTAGCTCTTTCAACATTTAATTATTGCATATTTTCCTAAAACCATTTTGCAAATTTGATATAATTGTGTTTGTAATTTCACAAACTGGTTTTATTCTATCTGCAAGCAGAAAAGCGATATGATTTTCTGGAGTTTGAATTTGATTACAGGTATTCAAACAGTAGACTCTACAAATTTTTTAAAATCAATTAAATACTTCATCGATTGTTTTTTAAATAATCCGGGAAAGAGCATACCTATGAGTTTCATAAATCCTTTCATCTGAAATTCATTATCGGAAGTATATTTGGTTTTATTATCAGCTAGTTTCACAAACGAATTCTTCACTGTGCTCACCATACCTTTGGTTTCATAAGTACCTGTAAATTCTGAAGGTAAATTTCGTTTTGTGATGGTTTCAATAAGTTCGATTTCCTGATTGCCATTTTTAAATACTAATCTTGATTTAGCACCTTCCTGACCGGGTATTCCACTTATGGGTTCAAAACTCTGTAAGCCTTCCATCCATTTATACATATTATCCGTATTGTCAAATAGATTCACGACTTGTTCCAGGGGTGCATTAATTTCGATTTCGACTTTAAATTTCATAACAGAATTAATTTCAGCAAAAATAGCAGAATTTGTATTACCAGGTTTATCATGAATCTGCATCGTGTAAATAACGCTCTTTGATAATTTTGATATGGTGCAATACATGTCCTGGGATGATATAGGCCAATGCTCTGGCGGTGATAGGATGAGCCACTCCGTTTGCTACAAACTGACTTTGTGATTGGGTAGCAAACTGAAATAAATACTCAACTGTAGATCGGACCTGTTTAAATTCGTCGAGTAAACTTTTGATCGATCGGTTTGAAACATCTACATTATTCGCATAAAGGTCTTCGTCAACCGGTGGAAGTGGTGTTGTGGCATCCCCCCGCAAGGCGACCAAAGCTCTGTATGCCAAAACTCGTTCGGTATCGATAATGTGCATCAGGATATCTTTGCAGGTCCATTTTCCCGGAGCGTAGCGATAATTTAATTTATGATCGGGTATCTGAGAAAAAAAATCCAGGCAAAAGTTTACATTTTGCCCGAGCAAAGGCAATATTTCGCTTTCCGGAACCAGGTCAATGTATTTTTGAAAATGAGGATTATATTCTCCGGGATCAGGTTTTTGCATAAACATCAAAATTGTTTCGTCTTAAATAAGGCCAGGAATACGAATTGGTTTAAATATGAGAAATTATTTTTAATCCCGGGATAATTTTCTATCATTGTATATAAAACTATTTTATGAAATTCGGTGCTTTTTATTTTGTATGGCTATTCCTCTTCACGGGCTTTTCAACACTATGTGCACAAAATACGCTGCATGTTGGACCCGGAAAGACATATCAAACCCCTGTACAGGCTGCCGCACAAGCCAGACCGGGAGATACTATTTTGCTGCATCCGGCCATTTATACCGGTCCGTTTTTTATTGAAAATTTAAAAGGTACCTCAAGAGCCTGGATAACCCTTAAAGGAATTAACAAAGACCAGGTTATCTTTCAGGGAGGTTCGGAATCTCTGCATTTTACAGATCCTCAGTATCTTGTCATTGCTGATATGACGATAACCGGCCAGACCGGCAATGGTATGAATATCGATGATGGGGGGACCTATACCAGTCCGGCCAAACACGTTCAGATCCGGGGAGTGAGCTTTCGCAATATGGCGGCAAGTGGCAACAATGATATGCTAAAATTATCCGGTCTGGATTCCTTTATTGTTAGTCAATGCCATTTCGAAAACGGGGCTGCCGGAGGAAGTGGTATTGATATGGTTGGATGTCATTATGGTAATTTTAATAATAACCGGTTTATCAATCAGGGAAGCAACAGCATTCAGGCGAAAGGCGCTTCATCTAATATCCATATCGAGCGAAATTATTTTACCAATGGTGGGCAACGCACTTTAAATCTGGGCGGAAGTACCGGGGTTGATTTTTTCAGACCCATCGGAGCCAATTATGAAGCCAGAGATCTGCTGGTCACCGCAAATGTCATCGAAGGATCAGATGCACCGATTGCTTTTGTGGGTTGTCGCAATGTACAGGTAATCAATAATACCATTATTCATCCGGTCAACTGGATCATGCGGATTTTACAGGAAAGCAGCGATACCAGTTTTTATCAGAGTTGTGCCAATAATTTGTTTGCCAATAATATCGTAGTGGTGAATAATACCTTGCGGACAGATGTCAATATAGGACCCAATACAGTAGCCTCAAGTTTTAAATTTTCAAACAATCTTTGGTATCACAGTCAGAATACATCCTGGAATGGCCCCCAATTACCTGCTGTAGAATCTGCACGTCTGGTACAGAATCCCATGTTTATAGATTTTATCAATAAAAATTATGCTCTTGCAAATGGCTCACCCGCAACAGGAAGTGGAAGGATGTATCCAGGATATAGTTTTGATTTTAGCAATAAACTTTTTGCAAATCCACCCTCAAGAGGAGCTATAGAAAAAAATATAGTCATTCAAAATGAAGAAACTGAATTGACTAATGTTTTTTTATATCCAAATCCTAGTATTGGTTTTCTCATTATTAATAATCTACCTGTGGATGCCAGAATATCAGTATTTGATCTGAAGGGAACAGTGCTTTTTACAAAAATTGTAACAGACAAAAATATTCAATTATCATTAGACCATTTGAATGAAGGTCTGTATTACCTCCAAATTAGTCAGTACAATACGTTTATTATCCGAAAATTTATGAAGATAAATCCCTAATAATTTTTAATCATATTTCCTGATTAAACTAAATAAAGTTGTTCCGAAACATTGTAAAAGTTATTCAACATATCACTAATCCTATATTTTATAAAGATTCTATCTTTGGCCTTTTATGAATATAAATCAGCTCCACACCAGTAATGAATAAATCCAGCAGGACAATTCACGCCGTCATTTATGCTAGTTTGTCTCTTTTTCTGCTGCATCTTTTGCATTTATTACCTGTAAATCAGATGTTTATAGATCCTTTTAGCGAGGCTATAAAACATCACGATGTAATGGATATTTCATTTTCAAAATTCCGGAATCACGAGCAGGCTGATTTGTTTGATCCGAGAATTTTTATTATTAACTCCGGGGTCACCGATCGCAACAAATTATCAAAGACATTGGATATTCTCAGCTCCAAAAATGTGGGAGCAATTGGTTTGGATTTACTAATCGATACATTATATAACAACCACACGGATAGTTTATTACAAGAAAAAATCCGTAAGGTTGCGGATAAATTGGTTTTGGGATATAGTGTAAAGGATCAAATCAGAGATAGTATGGACATCATACTCTCACAATCGGATCCATTTTTTGGTAAAAGTATATCATCAGGTTATGTCAATCTGGCGACCAATGATGGCTTTAGTGTAAGAATTTTTAAACCATTTTTAAACACAGGATCTGAAAAAATACCAGCGTTTTCTACTCTGATTGCCAGCAAACTGGATTCAAGTATTATTCAAAATTTGGAAGATAGAAATCATACACTGGAGTGGATTAATTTTAGAAGAATTCAGCCAGGTGCCCGTTCTATGATTTACCCGATTAACAGTAAAAAGGCAAGTCATTATGCTTTGGTTGAAATAGATCAGTTTATTTCAGACTCTGCATTATACCATGAAAATTATTTTGAAAACAAAATTGTCTTAATCGGATTCTGTGGAGAATCTGAAAAGGCTTTGTCGATGAATGACCGTTATTTTACGCCTCTCAACGAACAATATACCGGAAGGTCTTTGCCGGATATGTTTGGCGTAACGATTCACGCAAATATTATATCAATGTTGCTTGACCGAGATTTTATAAATGAATTCAGCCATTTACAAATTTATATATTTGTGTTTTTCATCTTTTTGTTAAATTTTATTTGTTTTCAAAAAATTCTGGCCAAATATCCAATTTTGCATTCATTTTATGTCAGGCTATTTCAAGTTGCTGAATTTCTTGTTTTATATTCCGTCGCCATTTTAATTCTTGCTTTCTGGAGTATAAAACTGGAGGTATTTATGATAGCAACGGCCATTATTCTTTCGTTTGAATTATTTCTGATTTATGAACGCAATTTAGATTACAGGGTGGAACGGATTCTTTCGAGATTCCGGAAGGCTGCAAAATAGATTTTTTAAATTTACACGATAACCAATATTACAAATGACTATATAGTAACAGAGTAGTTGTATTTTTGCGATTAAAGTCTGAAAGTTAGATTTATAAAATTATTGATTATGAAGTGGTATATAAAATCGATTTGTATCTGGATGTTTGCGTCTGTATGGAGTCAGTCGCAATCCGTTTCCGTGATATTTATAGAAGGAGAAGTAAAAATTACATCAGCACTTGGAAAACCAGACCAGGCTGTCAATTTAGTTTATGGGCCGGTTTCAGAAAACAAAAAATTAATATTAGCTGAAAATGCTTCTGTAAAGCTTATAAAAGATGACGGTAGTGTCAGCCAATTGGATAAGCCGGGAAGTTATATTATTAAAGATCTGGTTTTTGACAAATCGGGAGGTAAGTCAACACTCAGTTCATTTGTAGATTATTTTACATCATTTTTTGAAGCTCATCCCAATTCTGAATCAAAGGAAAAATATAAAAACTCCATTTCAGCTATTTCCAAAGGTCATTTAGGAGTACCTCCCATCCTGGAATTTCCGTTTCCCGGAAATCTGCCTCTCATTAAAAACAGTCTTGAATTCAGTTGGGGAAGCCGTTGTGACACCTGTACTTATAAATTAATTATTCAGGAGGTCAACAATAAAGAAATTGTTTTCGAAAAGATCACTAAAGATCAGCATTATTTAATGAGTAAACCTCAGGATTATTTGAAAGTAAATACCAATTATGTATGGTATATTCAGATGATTTACGCAAACTTAAATTCCATTCCTCAGCTTTTTAATACCTCAGATCCTTCAGCTTATAAAACAAAAATTGCCGAACTGGAAAAAACAGTACGTAAGGGCAACAAAAATCTATCACCTACATCCCGTATGGCTGGTATTTTTGGAGCTCTAGAACAAGAAAAATTAACCAATCACATGATTATCTATGGCAGGCAACAGATAAAGAAATATCCGAAAGATAAAAATCTGGCTGACATTTATGACCGGGTTTATTATGATCATTTAAGAAGAGCCAGATACTAAATATAAAAGTTGGAAAATTAATTAGAGATTATTTATTAAACTCGGTGATAACACAATCCAGATAATACAAGGCGGTTTTTATATCAGTTGCGGCATGGCTTTCATTGAGAATGATATCTTTTTTATCCAGAGAATAGACCTTAGCTCCAGCCGAATCAATCCATCCGATACCATTATTAAAGGCATAATAGGCAAATCCCTTCTGATTTTTATCCAAAGCATTTTTGCTAAACGAAAATTTATTCTGGTCTATTCCCAATTGGTATAACAAAGTAGCACAAAGATCCGTTTGGGAAACCACTTTATGAATTTTTCCTGATTCTTTTATGGCCCCACCCCCCAAACACATAGGCACTTTAAATTTAAGCGGAGTATGATACAAGTCATCACCAGGAAAGCGACATCCGTGATCGGCGACAAGGACTATAAGAAGTTGATTCCAAATCGACGATTGTTTTAAACTGTCTATAAAGTTGCCTAAATGTTTGTCAGTATAGTGGGCAGAATTCAGAAAGAGCATTTCCTCATCCGTGCCAGGCCACCTGGAGGGTTCCGGAATATGGTAAGGAGGATGACTGCTTAGGCTTAAGCAGATTTTTAGAAACAGGCTGGTATCTTTGATGATGTCATCAAATACTTTTTCAAATAAAATGTGATCGTGAACACCCCATTTAGCATTATATGTTTTTGAAGGAAAATCATGTTTGTCGATAATTTTATCAACAGACATATTCCAGAAATAGGAATTCATACTGGCGAAACTGGCATCGCCTCCATAATAAAAGCAGGAGTTATAACCATGATCTTTCAGAATTTTTATAAAAGAAGGCAGGGATTGTGTTTTTTGAGGATAATGCACAATGGCAGTTTTAGGTTGCGCAGGAAAGCTGCTGAAGATAGCAGACATACCGATTTCTGTCCGATCACCACTGGCATAAGCATTTGTAAAATAAAGACCTTCACTCAAGAATTTATTTAATTGGGGGGTAACTTCCTCACCATTGTACTTTTTTTCAATTAATTTGGCTGTAAAGCTTTCGAGCAGGATAAATAAAATTTTTGGTCTCTTTACTGTTAAAATTTCATCAATGTCAGGATTATCAGAGCGATGTAATGAATCCAAAAACTGTTTTCGTTCAAATGAATTGAGTACAAAATCACTTATCCGGGTTTCGTTTTTCTGCAGGACACTGTACATAATATTCCAGGGTACATTTAATGCCAGATGGTTTGGAAACATTTTATTGGAAAAATAGACTTTACCGGGATTCATGGGAATGATATCCAATCCACCCCGCATTGGAATAATTAAGGCAGGAATCCATAACACATTCAGCACATAGACCCAAACATTTATGGGCTGTTGGATGCTGATCTTTAAAGAACGAATCAGGTACATGCCAATACCTATACCCAGTGCAGTAAGCAATACAATGCTAATTGAGTTTTGCAGAGATACAAAGCTTGATGCTTCCTTAAATTCCCTCAGATATTTGAAAGCCGATTTATCCAGCCGGAATCCCCATTCCCGATATAAGACGGTATCACAGGCATAAATGACTGAAACCAAGGCAATGATTATGATCAGGTAGACATAAACTATTTTATTAAACGGAATGAATTTTTGTATACTAAAAAGTAGCAAGGGCAAGAAGATGATATACGATGTCATAGAAACATCCATATACATACCTGCAAAAAGAGATTGGAACACTTCAGATACTTCCAGCTCATAGCCATAATATACCTGAAAACCTAAAAATAATATTCGCAGTATTAAAAAAAATATCAGCCAAAAAAACCACAGTTTTAAAAGAAACAGAAAATAGTGTTTCATCAAGGACGAATCTAAATTGTACGCAAATGTAGAGAAGCTATGGGATATAAAGTAGTAAGATTCCAATTGAATGGGGCTCCCTCCTGTTCAGGATAATTGAATAAATGGTATTTACATTTGGTAGTGGAAATTATTTTTGATAGTGTTAAAAAGGTTTATAGTTTGTAACTGGGGTGGAAAGCATTGTAATTTGTTTTTTGTACATAATCAAGTCTTTTATTTCAGATACTTTTTTCTTGCTAATTTTGCCAACACACATGGACAATCTCACTCGCTGGAAACTCATACTAGGTCCTTCATCAGATCAGGCAGATCCTGTTAAGCTTAGCAAAGAAGAAGAAGAGGTAGATGATTTATTGAATGCCATTTATGGCAATGAAAAGACACCGGGATTTGGAAAATCGACTCACAAAATAAAACGCTGGCTGGATGGCATAAGGCTTCAGTTTCCCAAAGAAATTGTTCAGATCATGCAAGCCGATGCACTCGAGCGTCAGGGTGTCAAAGAAATGCTTCTCGAGCCCGAGCTGCTGGAAAAAATTGAAGCGTCCGTCGAACTCGTTGCAGCCATCCTACAACTCCAACATTTGTTGCCGGATAAAACAAAAGCTGTCGCCAGAACCATGGTTCAAAAACTTGTCGATGAAATAGAAAAAAATCTGAGACCTAAATTGCAATTTGCCGTACAAACCGCAACCCGTCAACATTCCAGGCCTGCCAATCCGCAAAATGCAAACATCGATTGGAAAAAAACCATCCAGCGAAATTTAAAAAATTACAGACAGGAAATCAATGCCCTGATTCCCACACAATGGTTTGGATTCAAAAAAGGTTACAGACTTCCACAAATTATTATTCTGGTAGATAAATCAGAATCTATGATCAATAGTATGATCTATTCTGCTATTATGGGTTCGGTACTTGCCAGTATGAAAAGCATCCAAACGCATCTTGTATTTTTTGACACGGAAGTCAGTGATTTAAGCGACAAATACTCCGACCCGGTAGAACTGCTCTTTAGCGTACCCTGTGGAGGTGGTACAGATATTGCGCTGGCCATGAAATACGCGGATCAACTCATACAGGATAACAATCAATGTTTGTTGTTTTTAATAAGTGATCTCTTTGAGAATGGAAACCGCAAAGAACTACTACAGTATGTGGCACGGATAAAGGACCGGAACGCGAAGATCGTAAGCTTGTTATGTATCAATGATGAAGGAAGTCCTGACTATGATGTACAGATTGCAAAATCCCTGGCTGCAATGGATATCCCCTGCTTTGCCTGTACTCCGGAACAGTTTCCGGAATTGATTATTCAGTATTTAAATGTTTAAAAAGCTTGGGCAATTCTTATAGAATCCGCCCCACCATAATTTTGTCAAACTGATTCCAGTAGTCCGGAAACGATTTGGCAACTACAGCCGGATTTGTTATATGAATGGCACGAATGACAGACAATAAACTAAAAGACATGGCAATCCTGTGATCATTATGAGAGGAAAATGTATCAGGAATATTTTCATCAAAAGTATTCATAAAGAACATAGCGGATAATTCTCCCTCTGCTGTTTTTGAAAAATCAATTTTTACATTCTGTTGAATCAAAAAATCGCAGATGATTTTTAGCCGGTTGGATTCTTTGTATTCCAAATGTTGCAAACCTGTAAAATGACAATTCACTTTACAAAGTGCACAAAAGATGGCTATAGGTGGAAACAAGTCAGGATAATCTGTAAAATTGAATGCAATGTGTTTTGGTAAAAACGGTTGTTTCACAAAAATTTCAACTCCATGATTTTTTTGCAGTGTCATTACACCAAACTGTTTGAAAAAGTCAACAAGGATTTCATCTCCCTGCAAACCCGATTGTTTTAATCCTGGAATCGACAGGCTGAGATCAGGAATTAAAGCAGTAAGGATATAAAAATAGGCAGCAGCACTCCAGTCTGCTTCAATCTCATAAACAGGAATCGCATAATTGGAAGGAATTATTTTAAGGTATGTATCTGTTTCTTCCATTAGAATTCCGAATTGTTTCATCAGGCTTACCGTCATATTGATATAAGATTGAGAAACCCTTGTACCTTTATAATGCAGGATAAGTCCATTCTTCAGATAAGGTGCGATCATGAGCAAAGCGGATACAAACTGACTGCTTTGACTTGCATCAATCGATATGCTTGCCGGGTAATCATCCTGAATACCCTGCTCAATACATAGCGGCAGGCGAAGTTTTTCTTCCTGATAGTCAAAGCGGCATCCCATATTATGTAATACATCCAATAATTCTTTTAAAGGTCTTGTCTGTAAAGATTTACTGCTATCAAGACAAACTTTTTTATTTTTCAGGCATACATACGCCAGTAAAAAGCGCAAAGTGGTTGCACCTTCTCCGACATATAAATTTGTGGCATCTGAATTAAGGCATAATTGCAAATGTGTGGTGTCTTCCGATTCTGAAATATTGAGAGTTTTATGTTGGTTACCTGATAATGCCTTCATCACAAGTACACGATTCGAAATACTTTTAGAAGAAGGTAGAATAATTTCAATATTCACAATAGAAATTGAATCGTTAGTGATGTGAATTTTATGTATGCCAGTGTATGCGTAGCACTTCTTTCAGATCCGGATGAAGACTTCTGCCTACAGGACAAGTTTTCGCTGCATTTTCAAGAATTCGTTTTTGTTTATCGCTGTAATCCAGAGGTGGCATATAGATATCCACTTCTATTCCGGCAATTCTGCGAGGATCGCTGGCCATAATCTTAAGTACTTCAGCTTTTGCACCTTCCATAGGTATATTATGAGTATCAGCAGCAATGGCCATTGTGGTGATCATACAACTTGCCAGGGATGTAGCGGTAAGATCGGTAGGAGAAAAAGCTTCTCCCTTGCCTTTATTATCTACCGGTGCATCAGTTAAAATTTTATCCCCACTACGAAGATGTGTGCATTCCGTACGCAGATGTCCCAGGTATTTAACTTCCGAAGTTTTCATATGACAAGTTTGGTGGGGTTACAATTCTTTTAAAAAGGATTTTAATTTTTCAAGGATATGTTCTTCAGAATGATTTATTTGTTTATAGGCTCCTGCGATATTAATACAGGTATGCATAATTTTGTCTTTTACGTCGGCATCAAACAAGGATTTATGACGGGTGGCATAATCTGTAAATTCGCGATAAGCATCCAGGAATGGATATTTATTATCTTCAAGCCATTCAAAAATTGCTTCAATTTCAAAAGCCAGGTTGGTATTAAATTCATCTTTTACATTGTCCAAAGATTTCCAGATTAAAATAATTTCTTCATGAAGACTTTTTAATTCAGCTGGTTTTACTTTACCATCGGCATCTGCGATGGCATAAAACAAATATGCCAGTTTTTCATAAAATGATTCAGGTCGCGTCATTGAGATCGTTTCAATTAGGTAAATACAAATATAAGCTTAATAAGCTTAACGACGTATTTTGGAAAGCGAATTAACGAAAGTATAATCAAGAATAGAATAAAAATGGATACAATTAATAATTTTTTATTTTTTAAAAAATCATTATACCTACTTTCCAGGCATTATATTCATAATGATCATTTTTGGTAAATAAATTATTCAGATCATAATTAAATGCGAGGTGAAGTCTTTTAATACCGATGGATGCACTGAGACCATAAATGGTTTTTTCAAATTTATAATCTTTATCCAGTATTAATTCGGCTTCTTCATTTAAAGCTGTTTTATATTCTAAAATTTGATCATGTCGTATCATAAAGCCCAGGTAAGCACCGGCATTGATAGAAAAATTTTGTTTTTTAAATTGGATGCCAGCCGGAATTCTGAAATATCCAAGATTCAAACTTGCCTTATCCAGTTTATTCTGAGGAACAATAAAAACCGGTTTATCATTTTCAAGAGTGAGTTGTACAGGATCCTTTTTTTGTACATAATCCCTGTAATCCCAGCCAATGCCGTAATACAGAGAAAATGGTCCGCGGTTGCTTTTTCCAAGACGTGTTTGTAATAAGATATCAAATTCACCAAACCAGCAAAATGAATTCCACAATTTAAACTCCGGATTTACTCCGCCTGTATTTTCTTTTCCTTTTGATATTCCGCTCCAGAACAATCCATAACGCAATTTAAAACTGGTACGTCTTCCGGAGCCGGTAATTAAACTAATTGGATTTTGTGGAGGCGTAAACTCCGGAATTTCCTGCATAGCAGGCTCAGCTGGCATACCTTCTGTATTTTGTTCCTGGACTGGAGTTTCCGGGTTCATTTCTTCTACCGGAATTTCTTCAATAATTTCAGTGGCATTGGGTTCATTCCCACGGGTATAATTGCTCGCATTGGAATATGCAATTGCACTGATTGCTTGTAATAATTCTCCACTGATTTTCAAATAGGTAGCTTCATCTATTGTACCCGCAACATACATTTTTTCTATTTGCCATAAACTGTCTGTAAGAAAAAATACTTCCTGGTTGGCAGTTTTCAGATCATCTTTTTCGTCTTGTGCAGAAACTATTCCAGTACAGCTCATTAATACAAGGCTAAGAATAATTTTTTTTAAAAATCCGGATGCAACAGCAGGGCAACAAGCATTAAATTTCATAGAAGTTTTTTTTATTAGTAATAAAAATATCGTTTAATCAAATTTTAATGTTCCTTTTTAAAAAATCAAAATTAATTTAATTTTAGAATAAATTTAGCCTCAAGCCCTATTAATGACTTTCGTTAACAGCCTCATCGTAATCAATGCCTTGTTTTTTAAGTACAGAACGAACCATCCAGGCAAAAAACAAAAGATAGGCGAAACAAGCTACTGTAATCCAATAGGATTGATGGATACCAACCGATTCAAGGTCTGCGAGTTTACCCTGGATCGGTGGTATTATGGCACCGCCAAGTATCATCATGATTAGAAAGGCAGCTCCCTGTGTTTCATATTTTCCAAGACCTGCGATAGACAATGAAAAAATACAAGGCCACATAATCGAACAAAATAATCCTCCACTTAAAAAGGCGTAGATAGATATATGGCCTTTGGTAAATAATCCAATGATCATGGCAATCATTGCAAACATACTAAATAACATCAGGGTAGCTACAGGTTTATCCTGAGCTATAAAAAAGGCTACAATTAAGACGATCACACAGAATACATAATAGTATAAGGGACTCATGTCGCGGGCTGCAATGGTATTCACCAAAATAACGACCAGAAAGGCGATTATAGGAACGGCAATCATGGCAATATACTTTGTGGTTTTAGACGGATTAAAGACCGGAATGGCACCCGTCCATCTTCCGATCATGAGGCTTCCCCAAAACATCGAAATATAGGGTGTGATGGCTGAGGTTGGCAAATTTCCATAATCGTCGCTTTTTAAAAGTTCGCCCATATTACTTTGAATTGTTACCTCAACCCCGACGTAAACAAATATGGCAAACATGCCCAATAATAATTGAGGATATTTTAAAGCGCCCCAGGCCTTTCCATCTTTTTTAGAACTAAAATAAGCATAGACTAAACCAGCGATCAACACCAGCAAAGCCATGAACAGCCATTTCATCCGTGACCATTCTATTTGCTGAAATGCTTCCGGGCTGATATCAGACGGAATATTCCGGTAACTGTTGAATACCGGAATAAAGCAAACCAATAAACCAAGGGTTATCGCAATCATTGTTGATACCGCTTTGCCGGCCGGCTCGATACCGGAGGTGTTTATACCAGCAGGTACTTTCTTTGAAAATGCAAATAAAAGAGCGGCCAGTAAAAACAAACAGCCGACACCGATATATAATAAAGTAACCCTGTTTAAACTTAAGGATTGTATCGCATCATCGGAATAATGCGTAGCTCCGAATAAAGCAAGTGCAACAATAATTGGTCCGATAGCCGTACCAAATGAATTGATTCCACCTCCGAGATTGACGCGATGTGAACCGGTAGAAGGATCGCCTAATGAAATGGCAAAAGGATTGGCTGCAGTTTGTTGTAGTGAAAATCCAAGTGCCAGAATAAAAAATGAAATCAGAAAAAATGTAAAACCATGTTCTCTGGATCCAGTACTCACACTGATAATCATGGCTATAGCACCTAATAGTGAAAACAACAGACCATAGACAATACTTTTTTTGTAACCCCAACTGCCGACCAGGTCTTTGGATTTTATCGAACTATACACAAATAAAAACAAGGCGCCGATATAATAGGCTCCATAAAATGCAAAATCAACCAACTGACTCTGAAATTGATCCAGATTAAAATAGCTTTTACAAAAAGGTATGAATACACCATTTCCGGATGCAATAAATCCCCAGAAAAAAAACACAGTGATTAAAGTGGAAAGAGCTCCGTAATTGGTTGGTATTTTTGTATGAGGGTTCATAAAATTTGGATTCGCTTTTTGAAAAGATTTTATGCCATTAGTTTGGCTTTAATTCCTGAAATAATTTCTGCTACTTCCGTTTTGGTTTTTTCTTCAATAGACTTTGCTTTTTCATATAATGAAGCTTTTAATGTTTCATCTTTGAGACCGGCTGCATTAATCTGGACATTGAGTGCCGCGCCGCTGACTGCGGCCTGTACACATAATGCACCAACGCCGGCATCGCTGATCGAATTGGGATTGCCTTTTTCAGTCATGGCTTTTATCAAAGGCAGACAGGATGCAGCTGTTTCCATGGTTTTCATTGGAATATCGATGGCATAAAGAGTTGCTTTTTTTATGGCTTTTTTTCGAAGGGATTTTTCATCTTCAGATCCTTTTGGCAAACGGAAGGCATCCATTATGGCATTAAAGGCTTTGGTATCTTCATCGACCAGAAACATTAATTCTCTGATTTTTTCCTGTCCCAGATCAGCAGACTGCGAAAAAAATTCAAATTGATCTTCATATCCTTTTTTATGGGCACTCAGATTAGCGACCATCGTTCCGAGTGCTGCTCCCAGAGCTCCCAGGTAAGCAGAAACCGATCCACCTCCGGGAGCCGGAGATTCAGAAGCGGTTTCTTTTACAAATTTGTCCAGGCTCAGATCGACAAGTCCTGTTGATTTTTCTTCAAGCATATAGTCAATTATTCGTTTTTGTGGATCAAATTCAGCGATACTATGTAAGCCCATGGATTGAATGGCAATATCAATACATTCTGATTCCGGTACGCCCAAAGATCTCTTTTGTTTTAGTAAAAAATATCGGCCGGCATCGACGAGCGCTTTTTTAGGCACAAGACCCACCAATTCGGAGCCTGTAACCAACAGACCATAGCTTTCAGCTGCTTTCCTGCATTCTTCAAATGCACGATGCAGAGGGGTTTCATTCATATTGGTCAGATTCATGGATACCTGAGCTAATTGGTATTCATCGATATACCAGCCAATCGCTTTCACAGATTTACAGGCACCCTGTGTCCTCAAAATTTCACCAGCTTCATTTTTAATGGGTTTACCACTTGCTGGATCTTTCAGCGGGCGGCCATTTTCACGGATATCAAAAGCCACTTCATTGGCCAGTTTGACTGATCGCGTATTGAGATTGACATTATAGGCTATTAAAAAATCGCGGGCACCGATAGCCGTTACTCCGGTAACCGGATTAAAAATGACGGGGCCATAATCCGGCTTCCATTCAGATAATTTAAGCTTTTCCTCCATGCCTTCGTATTCACCGCTGCGAATGTCAGCCAGGTTTTTACGATGTGGTGCTGTCGCAGCAGATTCGTAGAGAAATACCGGAATTCCAAGTTCTTCGCCAACCCGTTTTGCCAGCTTATTGGCAAATTTTATGGTTTCTTCCATGCTGATACCTGAGATAGGGATCAGTGGGCATACGTCGGTAGCACCCATTCTGGGATGTTCGCCTTTATGAGTTCTCATGTCGATATGCTGAGATGCATAAGCTATAGCCTGAAAAGCTGCTTCAATGACTTCTTCCGGTCCGCCGGCAAAGGTAAAAACAGTGCGATTGGTCGATTTACCCGGATCGACGTGCAATAACTGTACACCACGTATTTTCCGGACGACATCCTCTATGCCCCGGATGCAGGACTCATTGCGTCCTTCACTAAAATTTGGAACACATTCTATTATTCTTGGAGCTTTCATTCGATCTTTGTAATTATGTGCGAAAATAACCGCTTATTTTTATTATGACCCTAATCAGATTTTCTTTAATTTTTATAAACCTCCTTTTAGCGGTTCTGATTTGGACTCAATCGGTGTTTATTTCACCTGAAATTAATGTTAAAAATGATTTTGCATATTATATTCTGGCTCATCCGGATGGTACCACGTCCCTTTTAAGAGATAAATCATATAAACTGATATTACAGACTCTTTATACAGATTTTCAGATTAGCGGTGAAAAAACAATAGATATTCCCGGAAAAAAATGGAGGGTTATTGAAACTTATTCGAGTCAAAATCAAATCGGTATTTTTTATCTCAACAAAGTTGAAAATGAATATTCCATTAACTATGCAGTATATGATGCACAGGGCAATTTAGAACGCGAAACAAAACTTTATTCCGGTAAACATTTACAAAATAATGAAAATCTTAAAATGATTACATCAGATAATCAAAACTGGATGTGCGTGGGCTTCAATAATATGAATCATGAAAAGCAACTATTATTATTTAACAGGGATCAGGATTCGGTTTATTATGAATTAAACCTGGAAGAACTTATGCCAGGTGAAGCTAAAAAATTTCATTATTATGAAGTCAGTAACGATGGCAGTATTTATATGTTTGGTCGCACAAATGATATTAATACCAGGAAAAAAATGCAAGCTATTTATTGCAAAATTAATCCATCAGGTTTAAGATCAGAGTATAAAATTATCCCTTTGGATAATGTCAGTTTTAATGAAATCAAAATACGATTTGACAATGTCAATAAACGATTTATAGCAGCAGGATTATATTCAGAACGCAATCAACAAAAACCGAAAGGCTATTTTATCAATTATTTATCAGAAGATCTCAGCCAGTCATCCAGTCATAGCATTCCGTTTACAGAGGCATTATTAAATGAATGGAACGGTAAAAATCAAAAATCTGTACTCTCCTCGAGTGAATTAAAGACACGCAACATAATTTTAAAACAAGATGGTGGCTGTTTAATGTTTTATGAAAATACCAAAGAACTTACCCGCAGACCCTATTTTACCACAGCTGATCCTGCCGGAACGTATCCTTCCCGGTGGTATGATTATTATTTTGATGACATCATCGTGGCTTCTTTGGATAAAAACGGCAAATTAATCTGGGATAAAGTATTACATAAAAGACAATACTCTCAAGACGACGAAGGTTTGTTTAGTTCGTTTTTTGTTTTTCGTACCAGTGCTTTGTTGCGCATCATATTTAATGATGCTATCAGTTCGGAAGGTACTGTTTCCGAATATTTATTAAAACCGAGGGGTGAATTTATCCGGAAAAGTATTCTAAACACATCCTATAAAAACCTGAATCTCCGTTTTCAGGATGCCATCGAAGTTGATGCCAGCAGCTTGTTGATTCCAAGTGAAAACAATGGCAGGTTAAATCTTGTTAAAATTGTTTTTGATTAAAACAGGCAGAACACCTATTGATTTTTCTAGTTAAATTAATGCAGATTTCATATAATGTTTCATAAAATCTTTTATACATGCGTACGATACTAAGTCTTTTCTTTCTGGTTTTACAATTTGCAGTATTTGCTAAAGGACAAAATGCCGCATTGAAGCTTCGTCTTGCATTAGAAAAGGAATTTCCTGGAATCATGATAAAACCCCTGGATTCAAAGCCTGGATATAAACTTTGCTGGGAACTTACGATTCGTCAAAAACTCGATCATTGGGATTCATCTTCTGCTGAATTTCCTCAAAAAATTTATCTCTACCATAAATCGTTTAAATCAGCCAATGTTCTGGTTACGGAAGGATATAATATAGCAGACAGGATATATGAGCCCACCATGATTCTGGAGGCCAATCAAATCTCGGTCGAGTATCGTTTTTTTGGAGAATCCAGACCCGATACTCTGGATTGGAAATTTTTAAATCACAAACAGGCCCTGGAAGATTTTCACCAGATCCGGAAGCGTCTTGGCAAAATTTACAAAAAAAGCTGGTTAGTGACGGGCATTTCCAAAGGAGGCACAACAGCTTCTTTATACGGATTAACATATCCCAAAGATATCCGTGCTTCTGTAGTTTATGTGGCGCCCTTTGTACTTCAACAAGAAGATCCCCGTACCATCGATCATTATCAAAACAAAGTAGGTGATGCTGATTGCCGGAATAAGGTGCGGCAATTTCAACGGAATCTTTTGCAACATCGCCAAGAAATAGTTCGTAAACTAGATTCACTTGAAAAAAGAGACCAGGTTTTTTTTCCGATGGAAAAAAATAAAGTGATTGATTTTACAGCCATGGAATACCCGTTTTCATTCTGGCAATGGGGTTTTGCTTGCTCTGAGATACCAGATAGCACGGCAGATGCCCAGGCCATTTTTGATCATATTGAAGAAGTGGTAGACTTTAACTATTACGATAATAACTCCTGCAAAGAATTTCTGCCAGCCTATTATCAGTTTATGACGGAGTTTGGCTATTATGGATTTGATACCAGCGGCATCAGTGATTTATTACACTATAAGCAATTATCCAATCTCGAATTTTGTCCCAGGGATGCAGATCTCACATACCTGGGCGCTTATATGAATGCGATGTATGAAAAAGCAAAACACCATAGTAAAAATACAGTCTTTATATATGGAGCTCTGGATACCTGGACTTCTTGTGCTATAAACCCATCCCCAAAAACCAATGTTATGAAAATGGTGAAATATAATGGAGGGCATCGCACGCGGATCCGGGATTTTGCAGAATCTGATAAACAATTGATATATTCTGCATTAGAAAAGTGGATGAAATGTAAAACTAAGCCGCTACCTTATTAATATTGTGAAAAAATAAATTATGGAGCTTGAACAAAACCAGTATGCTATCCAGGGTATTCCTGTTACCGACATAATAAATACCTACGAAACCCCCTTGTATGTTTACGATACAGACATTATAAAACGTCAGGTAGACCGATTGGCCGGGGCTTTTCATGTGCCCGATCTGGGTATTCATTTTGCCTGTAAGGCTTTAAATAATATCAATATCCTCAAATTAATCAAGCAGTGGGGTGTAGGTGTGGATACCGTTTCCATCCAGGAGATCTGGACCGCAATGAAAGCAGGATTTAAAGCAGACGAAATTATTTATACACCCAATTGTGTCGGACCAGACGAAATTGAAATGGCAATTGGTCTGGGCGTGCAAATAAATATTGACCATATCGAGACACTGGAATATATCGGTCAACATTACCCGGAAGTCAAACTGGGGATCAGAATTAATCCGCATGTTATGGCCGGTGGGCATGAAAAAATATCGGTAGGACATATAGACAGCAAATTTGGAATTTCCATTTACCAGATGCCCCTGGTATTGAGATTGGTTGAAAAACTTAATTTAAAAATCAACGGACTTCATATTCATACCGGTTCGGATATACTCGATGCGGGAGTATTTAACCTGTCTTCTCAAATTATGTATGACACAGCAAAAAAATTTAAAGATCTGGAGTTTTTGGATTTTGGCAGTGGAATTAAGGTACCTTATAAAATTGATGATGTAAGTACCGATGTAGAAGAACTGGGAGAAGTATTATCAGCTTCTTTTAATAAATTCTGCAAAGAATATGGCAGACAATTAAAATTGTATTTTGAGCCTGGAAAATACCTGGTATCCGAATGCGGTTACTTTTTTGCAAAAACCAATGTCATTAAACAAACGCCTTCAACAGTTTTTGCCGGAGTCGATTCCGGTTTAAATCATCTGATCAGACCTATGTTTTACGATTCGTATCATCACATCGTCAATATCAGTAATCCAAGAGGTAAACCCAGAGTGTATAATATCGTTGGATATATTTGTGAAACCGATACATTTGCGGTAGATCGCGTTGTATCTGAAATTCAACCGGGAGATATCCTGTGTTTTAAAAATGCCGGTGCATATTGCTTTACCATGGCATCTAATTACAACTCCCGTTTTCGTCCGGCCGAAGTCATGATCCATGAAGGCAAGCACTACCTGATCCGCAAACGGGAGACTATGGAAGATTTGTTGAAAAATCAAGTGGAGGTATTCTGAACAGAATATGTATTCTCTAAACATATTTAGTATCCGTAATAGTAAAAGGAAAATGTCATCCTGGATAATGGTGGGTTAGCAGAGACTTCATCTTGTCCAACAGCTACTTCATCAAATATATACCTCCCCCGGGACTGATTTCTTTATCCGTAAACTCATGTTTTAGAACCATACTAATTGTAACTAAATATCATTTAAAAAATCGATCATTTACCTCATTCCTAAATTATTAACTCATTGCTATTCAATTGGATATAATAACTCATTTCTAATGGCTGTCAGTAGAAAATTTACCTGATGACAATTCTGGGTTAATGTCTTGCTCCTATATTCCCATTGCTGCCCATATCGCATAGGCTACATGGAGATCATGCATGCCGGCTCAATGTCAATCAAATACCTTGCTGAGCTGGCACCAAAAAGGTCCATGCATTTTGATCGCTTTTTTGGTTCTCTCAACACTTGATACACATGGGTGGATGGACTTCTATGGCCAGGTTGTGACACATAAGGGACTACTTAAGGAAAGTAAAACTTTTTCATGATTCATTTCACTATGAAAACTTATTTAAAAATAGTTTATACGATAAAGTTTGTATCTTTAGGTCACAACACATGAATTCAGAATTATACCGTTTTTCAGATTTTACCCTGTCGCATTACAAGGAAATTCTAAGCCTCTTACAACAGAGGCATTATCACTTTGCGAGTTATGATAATTTTAATAAAGCTGATAGATTTGTCCTGTTGCGCCATGACATAGATTTTTCGCCGCAAAGAGCTTTCAAAATGGCTGAATTGGAGTCAGAATTGGAAACTCCTTCTACTTATTTTATCCATATCCATAGTGAATATTATAATTCTCTGGAAAAAGAAATTTACCTAATAATTCAAAATATACTATCGCTAGGCCATCAAATAGGTATTCACTTTGATTCTCATTTTTACAATATTCAAACTGAGAAAGATATTCACCTGCGTTTACACCAGGAATCAGTTCTGTTTGCTGAATTTTTTAAAGTGAATGTAAAGTGTTTTTCATTTCATAATACCAATCCATTTATTCTGTCGTGTCAAAATGATACATACGCGGGTCTAGTAAATAGTTATTCCTCTTATTTTCAAAAAGAACTGGCATATTGTTCTGACAGCAATGGGCACTGGCGTTATAAGCGAATGTATGATATGATTCGTGATGAAAATCCAGAACGTTTACAATTATTAATTCATCCTGAATGGTGGCAGGAAACCGTTATGAGTCCATGGCAAAAAATTAAACGCGCAGTCTATGGAAGAGCTGATAAAAATTTGTCAGATTATTTACAATTATTAAAATCTTACAATAACAGGAATATCGATTGGTAATAAAAAGATTTATGACTAGCTATGTTTTACTATCAGGATTTAATAAACTGTTTGCAAGATTCGATTCGTTGTATTGGAGATCCGGAAAAAATCACATTTGATAATGCAAAATCGGTTCACGAAGCTAATCAACTTTCTATATGCTGGATAGCGGAACGCAATTCACAACAAGAATTACTATTTGAAGAATGCAAAGCAAATACCATTATTTGTTCGAATAAATTCCAATATTCCAACTTTGAAAATAAAGTCCTTATTTTAGTCGATAACCCAAGACTAAGCTTTTTGCAAATTGTCAGATCATTATTTTTAAAAAAAATGAAATTTGGTATTGATCCGACGGCAATCATTCACAAAGACGCTCGAATTTCTTCTAAAGTTTTTATTGGTGCTTATTGTGTCATTGGAAATTGTATTATAGGAGAGCACGTTAAGATTGAATCCAATTGCCATATTTATGATGACGTTGTTATTGGAAATTACGTACACATTTTATCAAATACCAATATAGGCGGCAATGGGTTTGGTTACGAACGAAATGAACTTTATGAATTTGAGTTTTTTCCACATATTGGGTCGGTGTTAATCGAAGATCACGTCGATATCGGTGCAAATACCTGTATCGACAGAGGTACTTTAGGCACAACACACATTAAATCAGGAACTAAAATTGACAATTTGGTACATATTGCTCATAATGTGGTCATTGGAAAGCATTGTGCCATCATAGCCCATGCGATGATTGGAGGAGGTACGGTAATCGGAGATTATTGTTGGATTGCACCAGCTGCCGTACTTCGGGATGGTCTGACGATCGGAAATCATGCTGTGGTGGGAATAGGCGCTCTGGTACTCAAAAATATACCCGAAGGTGAAACCTGGATTGGCTCACCGGCAAAAAAATACAACTAGTTTTTTTTCAAAAACTCTTATAGATCATGTTTTAGCCAATGGATCTTGCCCAAAACGTATAGGGGTCAGACTAAATCGGGACCTACGGTAAATTTCTAAGTGTCTCATTTTTAACATAATGTGGAAAACTTTTTGTCACAAAAAACCCTGAATTCAGTACTTTTTGCTTAAATTCAGGCTAAGCTTAAATACTATAGAGTGCCTAATTTAATATCACTACTTAAAAATGTTCTGAGATTTCAATTTGAAAATCCAGATGAACGATTTGAAAAATATCGCCAATCATTTCTTAAATCAGAACCTGGTAGAATTTACAAAGCCTTTCCATGGAGTGAATTACATAAAGCGTTAAAAATCATTTTTCAGTATACAGCTTAATATTGCCTTAATGTTTTTATAGCAATCTCTCAAAGATTTGGATAGAGCAATAATAAATCGTTTGAACACGGATTACTCATTGGGGTTCTTGGGTGGGATTTTCTCAAGACCAGAAGACCAAATCAAGGACCAAAAGATAATAAGTCAAATTCGATGTGAATTGGCAAACGCAATGGCGATCGAAGAACTTCAATAGGTATTAATAAAATTCTGGAAACTGTTTTTAAAGGATGTGCATATTGGCTTGGTGGATGCTACTTGTTGTGAGTCCCAGTTAAGATATCCAACCGATATTAAACTATTATGGCAATGTTGCGAGTGGATTTAGGGTCAAATGAAAAAGATTTGCAAAGTGACTAAGTAACGAATTCCTAGATCAACAGCACAGCAAGAAAACATAATAGCAAACTCAGGTCAGAACAGGATCCTTGCTCGATATGTAAGCTAAGTTATTGCAATAAATAACTAAAACAGCTGACAAGCCTTTTGCTTTGGTTGTAATAATGCCAAAATTATATTTCAAATTATTAAGACAATCCTATCCCGGCAACAAGGGCATTTTAAAACAGGATTGCCAATAAAAGACAGAAACGTTAGCAATGTTAAAAACTAAATTCGTCCAATAGTCCGTGGTAAAGAAATAAAAGCCCTAGAGTTTGGTGCTAAAGTGAACTGTATTCAGATTGACGGGACCAATTTTATTGAGCATTTAAGTTTTGATGCATTTAATGAAGGAGTTCGCCTGGAACTAAGCATTTTTTTGATTCGTAAATTAACATGAAAATGCAAATGAGGCCACTAAGACACAGCGGCACGAAGGTGCACTATGGCTTTCTTCATTTTGTTAATTGTTAATTGTACCTTCCTACGGTAGGCAGGCATTGTTAATTATTCATTTCTTCTTTGTGATCCTCTGTGTCGTCGTGCCTTCGTGGCTAAATGAATCAGGCCACAGAGACACAACGGCACGAAGGTGCACTATGGCTTCCTTCAGCCCTAATTATTAATTATTAGCTATTCATTATTCATTTTTTATTTCTTCTTTGTGATCCTTTGTGGCGTCGAGTCGTTGTGGCAAAAAAGATGATGGCCACTATGGCACAGCGGCACGAAGGTGCACGATGGCTTTCTTCAGCCCTAATTATTACTTATTAATTATTACCTATTAATTATTCATTCTTTCTTTCTTCCTTGTGATCCTCTGTGGCGTCGTGCCTTCGTGGCAAATTGATGATGGCCACTATGGCACAACGGCACGAAGTTTCACAAAGGCTTTCTTCAACCCTAATTATTACTTATTAATTATTACTTATTAATTATAACCTATTAATTATTCATTCTTTCTTTCTTCCATGTGATCCTCTGTGACGCTGTGCCTTCGTGGCAAATTGATGATGGCCACTATGGCACAACGGCACGAAGTTTCACAAAGGCTTTCTTCAACCCTAATTATTACTTATTAATTATTACCTATTAATTATTACCTATTAATTATTCATTCTTCATTTCTTCCTTGTGATCCTCTGTGTCGCCTTGCCTACATGGCAAAATGAATCAGGCCACAGGGGCACAACCATATCAACCAATAAATAAATTGACCCTTGCTCCTTCCAGAATCCTGTACTTCTCTGATAAAATCATCAAATTTTGTGAAGAATTAAAAAAAATGATATTTTTGCCTTTAATTAAAAATTTTAATTCATCAATGGATGTTCTTCAAGGATACAGCAACTGTTATGAATTAACCGGAAGGAACAGGCCTAACGAGACCTGTAACAGTTTCTATACTTGAAGATGAAAATGTGATACCTTCCGGTTTTTTAGTCCTGTAATTCAATTTTCTGTCTGGTTTAACAGCTTGATTGTTTAGTGCAACCCCGGCTTGTATTATCCAAAACCACGAGTTATGTACCTTTTATCAAAATCCAACACATCAATAGATTCAATTGAGACCCAATGGTTATGTTTGGCATAGCTGTTCTGGGGGCAGAAAAAACAAATAAGAATCCCGGATTCTAAACTAATTTTGCCTTCATTTCGTTACTGGATGATGCGTATTCTATTAATTTTAATCAGCCTTTATTCTACCCTATGTATTGCTCAGGATCCCCGACTGGCACAACAATATTTTGTTGATGGAGAATATGAAAAAGCATCCAATTTATATAAGGCATTAAATCAGAAAAGCCCTAATAATGATTCCTATTTTAACCGGTATCTGGATTGCCTGATGGCCCTTCAGAAATACGAAGAAGCGGAGGATGTTATTAAAACTGAGATCAGCCGCCGGCCTAAGGATGTGCACTTATATGTTTCTTATGGAAATCTTTTGATAAGACTTGGGGAGTTACATAAAGCAGAAAAGCAATACGAGATTGGTATCGATAAATTACCAGCTGATGTTTCGGCAATCCACAGATTGGCCAACGCTTTTGTACAACAAAGCAAATTTGATCTGGCTTTGAGAACCTATGAAAAAGGTGAAAAAATGATGAAATCCCAGATTTATTTTACGTATAATATTGCCGATTTGTATAGAAGGAAAGGCGATATGGAGATGATGAGTAAATATTTTTTGGATGGACTGGAAAATGGCACGGTTCAGCTTCAGGGGGTTCAAAGTTTATTAATTGCTTATTTGTCAGAAGAGCAATATAGAAAAATACAGGCTTCAATATTTCAACGACTCGAACGCAATCCGGAATCGACGACACTGGTGGAATTACTGCAATGGACTTTTATTCAGATAAAAGATTATTCCAACGCTTTGAGACAAGCTAAAGCACTTGACCGTAAATTGGGTGAAAACGGCAACCGGATTTATACAATTGCTATTTCCGCTGCTGCAGATAATGATCTTCGTTCCGCCATTGATGCGTTTAATTATATCAAAGAAAAAGGTGCATCGAATTCATTTTATCACGAAGCAAACAGGCAGGTATTAAATTGTCGTCGCCAATTAATTGTCGAAAAAAATGATTATAAACGGGAAGATTTAATTTTACTGGAAGCCGATTATCAAAAATACAAAGATGAGTTTGGCAGCAACTATCTTTCTGCACCATTAATAGTAGAATATGCAGAACTTGAAGCCCGCTATATCCATAATCTGGAAAAAGCCATACAACTATTACAGGAATTAATTCATAGTCCCTATGTAGAAGCACACCTTAAGGCGAAAGCCAAACTGGATTTAGGAGACTATTATTTAATCAGCGGCGAACGGTGGGAAGCCACTTTATTATACTCTCAGGTTGACAAAGATTTTAAAGAAGATGAATTGGGCGAAATGGCACGATTCAAAAATGCTCGCTTGTCTTATTTTGCTGGTGATTTCGAATGGGCAGCAGAACAATTTGATATATTAAAAAGGGCTACCAGCCGATTAATTTCCAATGATGCCATAGATTTATCTGTATTTATTATGGATAATCTTAATCAGGATACTACCGGAGAATCATTGAGCATGTATTCAAAAGCAGAATTAAAAGTTTTTCAAAATCAATATGATTCTGCTTTATATATTCTTTCTGAAATTCCTTTTAATGATCCTGACAGTAAATTTTTAGAAGACGATGTCTGGTATTTACAAGCAAAAATTTATAACCATCTTCAGAAAACTGATTCGGCTTTAGTCAAATACCAATTCATTCTTGACAAACATAAAGAAGAAATCAGGGCAGACAATGCCTTATATGATATGGCCAAAATTTATGATTATCAACTTAACGATAAAGAAAAAGCCAAAGAACTTTATGAAAAACTCTTTATCGATTTTAGCAACAGCGTACTGGCAGTGGAAGCCAGGAAACGATACCGCATATTAAGGGGAGATAAATTACAATAATCATTGTGCCCATATCTTGTTCCCGCTCCTTTTTAACAACTGTAGAGATTGTACAATAGTAAAATCAGCCCAGAAGGGACCGATTTTAAATTTAATCTAAACACGTAGTAGATACCGTCTACGATAAATTAATTCGAATTATTACTAAGAGTTTTTTATCTTCGACTACGCTAAATTAAAACTATGAGAGTTTTAGTAATACAAATTTCAACGTGTTTGCAGAGACAAACAATCTGTATAAATTTATTCAAACGATTATTGCCCTTAGCATTATGTTTTATAAATTTAGATAATATCAAAGGAATCTGCAGTTTTAACCCTCAGGATAGTTGTATAGATAAAATCAAACCTCAACTTATAATTAATACTGGAAACTGTACACCCGCAGTTTTTAATAATTTGAGCAAGTCGTGTACTGGTTATATACTAATTACCGCAAGTGCGAAAGACAATGAGACGCCGGAAGACCAAATAAAATTTGACTATAAAATTGATCTGTATAATGATGGACAGGGTGCATTCAATGGATATGATTTCATAATTAGTACCTTATCAAAAAGACAGTTTAAAAATGGCGAAGTGCCTAAATTTTATTATAATCCTTTTGCTGATGATAATAAAAATCCAATGGATGCCTCTGGCAATTATCCAATTGGCACTCATAAAATATGTTGGAATGTGATTGACAGCTGTAGCAACTTTACAAATATTTGTCAATTATTTGAGATTAGAGATTGTAATGCTCCGATTCCGGTTTGTAAAACGGGTCAACAAGTTTTTGAGATGCCATCATCTGGTGAAATTCATTTTCTGGCAAGCAATTTCAATCTTGCAAGTTTTGATAATTGTAGTTCATCAGATAAGCTTCGATATTTTTTTAATGGAAATTATCAAGATACCGTTCGCTCAATAAGCTGCGATGACTTTATTGCAAACGGCATTTGTAAAGAGTATTTTACAGAAACGCAGTTATGGATTCAGGATGAAGAAGGGAATGCAGATTATTGCAAAATATTATTAAAGATTAATGATCCCAGCTGGATTTGTCCGTTAACCCCCGGACTTAGTATCTATTGCCAAGTGACGTCTGTTTTAAATGAAAAAGTTAGTGTTATATCGAAAAATATTGAAACAGATCTTTTTATTAATTCTAATTTGAAAGGAATATTTTATGAAAACCCGGTTAGAATAGACTGTATAGACAAACTAAGCTACAGTATTGAATCAAAAAAATCAGATGAATTTTTAAACGCTGTAAATACACTTGATTTATATTTAATTGAAAAACATCTTTATAAGATTGATACATTCAATAATAAGTACCAGTTTGCAACCGGGGATGTTAATCAAAATGGTCAGGTAGAGTTATCCGACTATAAAGAAATAAAAGATGCAGTCCTCCGGGAAATTGACCAATTTGGACAAAGCAGATCCTGGAAAAACTTAGTCGTGGAATATGACAAAACTCCTGTATTTACCTTGAAAGAAAGATTTGAATTTAAACCGGTTAAACATTTAACCTTTATTCAATTACGTAGTTTTAAGATGGGGGATGTAAATGATTTTGTTACTCCCTTACATTATATACCTTTAATAGCCCATATCAGTGATAGCCTCACTTTTAGGTATAACAATAAATCTATAACAAAAGGTGAAAAATTTATTATTAGTTTCTATGCAAAACAATTTCGTGACCTTGTTGGATTTCAGGGAACCATCAGTTTTGATTCCAGCAAATTCAGATATTTAAATGTATTTCCATCCACTCTTTTAGTGGATGAACACTGTATCGGAAAAAGATTTGCTGACAATGGAAAATTATCCATTAGCTGGAATGAGCGACACCCTTTTACCACATCAGCAGATTCAATTTTATTTGGTTTAGAATTCGAAGCACTTGAAGATGGTGATCTTTGTGAAGCTCTTACTTTCACTAATGACCTTACTCCCATGGAAGCTTATACCGACAGTAGAATAATAAAAAATATTACATTAGAATCCTGTGATATTCTCATTAACAATAAACAACGTACCAATAACCATATTAAGATCTATCCCAATCCTATCACCAACATTTTAAAGCTTGAATTTCCAGACGAGTGGATGTTTCCTGTTCGAATTAAATTTTATTCTTATGATGGAAAACTCATTGAAGACAAACTTATTTATAATAAGACCAACATTTTCATTCATAATCCAGAAAGTTTGTCCGCAGGTATCTATTTTGTTAATGTCTTTAACGACCAAAACAGTTTATGCCTAAAATTTGTAAAAAATTAAGCCTAAGTATCCAACATGGAGCATAGGATTATTAAAATAGCATCCATTGTTCTTTAAATGGACTATCATTTGCAGATTCAAAACGATGACTAAATCGGAACTAAAAAATTATCTCGGGTTCAGACTTATAATTCAATACAGTACAGACAATAAAAACATCTATGTAACCATGACCCGGATCCCAATTTTCTGATCATCCAACCAATCGATATATTCTGTAAAAGAGGAGTTATTTAAATCGATTGCATCTGCCAGAACCTCATTGCGGATCAGATTTCCAAATAATTCTAAAGCTCTTGATAAATCATCATGAGTTTGAAGCATTATATTGATCCGGTCCGTAACATTAAAATTCTTTTCTTTCCGGATATTCTGAATTCTGTTAATCAACTCTCTGGCATTGCCTTCACACAATAATTCTTCTGTGATATTGATATCCAATGCAACTGTCAGATTGCCATCATGACTTACTAACCAACCAGGAATATCTTCTGACATGATTTCTATATCTTCTTTTAAAATTGAATAAGAAACCGAATCAATAGAAATCATCAACTCTTCGCCGATATCTATTTTGTCAATCTGTTCATTGGTAAATTTACCAATCAGTTCTGCTGCTTCTTTCATATGTTTACCCAATTTTTTACCGAGTGTTCTAAAATTGGGTTTTGCTTTCTTTTTTATAAGACCGGTATCCCCTTCAATAAAATTGATTTCTTTGATATTCACTTCAGATTTTATCAGATCGGCGACTTTATCCAAATCGGATTGCATCTGTTTGTTGATTACCGGAATCAATATTTGTTTTAAAGGCTGGCGCACCCTGATTTTCTGTGCTTTTCTTAATGATAAAACCAGCGAAGATACCCGTTGTGCCAGATCCATTCTTCTTTCCAGGTCTATATCCATTAAATCAGGTTCTGACTGTACGAGATCAGATAGATGTACCGATTCATGTCGCAATGGGGATTGTATTTTAATCGCTTTATCCCGCAATGCATTTGTCAGATTTCTATAAAGCCATTCTGCCATAAATGGTGCAAGAGATGCCATTAGCTGGGTACTGACCATCAGGCATTCAAACAAAGTTTCAAAAGCTGCCTGTTTGTCTACAGATGATTCTGATTTCCAAAAACGACGACGGGATAATCGCACATACCAATTTGACAAATCGTTAGAAACAAATTGTTCGATAACCCGTGCTGCCTGAGTAGGCTCGTAATCATCCATATACAAGCGATAAGATGAAATGACATTTTGCAATCTGGAAATAATCCAACGATCCAGTTCCGGTCGTTCTTTAATGGGTATAGTATTTTGTTCGTCAATGACAAATGAATCAATATTAGCATAAATTGCAAAAAAAGTATAGGTATTAAAGAGGGTTCCAAAAAATTTATTCCGAACTTCTGTAATTCCTTCTCGATCAAATTTTAAATTTTCCCAGGGATCTGCATTGCTGATTAAATACCAACGCGTTGCATCGGCGCCAAAGTTGTTGATGGTCTCAAACGGATCAACGACATTACCTTTACGCTTTGACATTTTTTCTCCATTTTTATCCAGCACCAGTCCATTGGACACAACCACCTTATAAGCTACGCTGTCAAAAACCATTGCCGCAATGGCATGAAGGGTATAAAACCAGCCCCGGGTCTGGTCGACTCCTTCTGCAATAAAATCGGCGGGAAATAATCCCTGCAGAGAGGATTGATCAAAAGGATAATGAATTTGTGCATAGGGCATGGCTCCGGAATCAAACCACACATCAATCAGGTCCAACTCCCGGACGAGTTTGTTTTTTCCATCATCAGAAACGAGGATTATCTGATCGATATATGGCCGATGTATATCGTCTGGTACGGATTGATTCAAGCCAAGTGCTTTATTGGCTTTTTCAATTTCTTCTTTTAGTTCTGCCATCGAACCCACGCATTTTTCTATGCTTCCGTCTTCGTTTCTCCAGATGGGCAGGGGTATTCCCCAATAACGAGATCTCGACAGATTCCAGTCCTGGACATTTTCCAGCCAGTTTCCAAAGCGGCCTGTACCGGTCGATTCAGGTTTCCACTTAATCGTATTGTTCAATTCGACCAACCGATCTTTTACCGCCGTGACTCGGATAAACCAGCTATCCAAAGGATAATACAAAATCGGTTTATCCGTACGCCAGCAATGCGGGTAGTTGTGCGCATATTTTTGCGAATTAAATAATTTTCCTTCTTTTTTTAATTTAATAACGAGTCGTTCATCTACCGATAAATATTTATCAAGACCTAAGCTGATTTTTGCTTTGGCTTTTTCTTCTGCACTTAAATAATCTTCTTTGACATATTCGCCTGCAAAATCATACACTTCCTTTGTAAATCTTCCCTGCTTATCGACCAATGTCAATGAGCCTAAGCCATATTTTTTAGCCATGCGCATATCATCTGCACCAAAGGATGGCGCAATATGTACGATACCGGTACCATCTTCAGTTGAAACAAAATCGCCGATCAGAATTTTATAAGCATCTCCTTCTTCCGGAACCGCATAATCAAAAAGGGCTTCATACCGCAGACCTTCCAGCAGCTTACCGGGAATCTCTGGAATTAAAATTCTGTAATGATTTTTTTTGTCCTCACTTGCCGAAGGCAATGCATCCTTCACCTCATGTTCTGCTTTAAACCAATGAGACACCAGGTCTTTTGCAAAGATAATTTTATTGGTTTGGTGCGTATATGGATTATGACATTCGACTAAGCAGTATGTAATGCGGTCACCTACTGCAAGGGCTGTATTACTGGGCAAAGTCCAGGGTGTTGTTGTCCAGGCAGCGGCATGAATCTGGTATTCTCCAAATAACATTTTTTGTTCCTTGCTAAAGCTATCAGACAGGATTTTAAAAAGTGCTACAGCGGACACATCTTTGACTTCGCGGTAGGCTCCCGGTTGATTAAGTTCGTGCGAACTCAATCCTGTACCTGCCGCCGGAGAATAAGGTTGAATGGTATAGCCCTTATACAAATAGCCTTTTTTATAAATCTCTTTAAGTATATACCAGACCGATTCGATGTAATTATTTTCGAAGGTAATGTAGGGATGATCCAGATCAACCCAATAGCCCATTTTGCGTGTTACGTCGTCCCATTCATTTTTAAACCGAAGTACGGTTTCGCGGCATTTTTGATTGTATTCGTCAATGGAAATTTTATGACCTATATCTTCTTTGGTAATGCCCAGTTCTTTTTCGACACTCAGCTCGATGGGCAGACCGTGGGTATCCCAGCCGCCTTTCCGATGTACTTTTTTACCCTTCAGCGTTTGGTATCGGCAAAATAAATCTTTTACAGCCCGGGCCATGACATGGTGAATACCCGGCATACCGTTGGCTGAGGGAGGACCTTCATAAAATACAAAAGATTCTGCTGCATCGCGGTTGAGGATACTTTTTTCAAAAATTCCGCGCTCAGTCCAAAAAGCCAGTATTTCTTTGTCGATCTCTGGTAAATTCAAACTTTTAACTTCCCGGTATAACATATCATTTTCCGTTTGAGGCGCAAAGATAAAAAGATTGAGAATCAATCAGATGGATCGCAATTGGAAGTAGGCAAAAGAGTTCTCTGACTATACTTCAGTTTTCGGGAGAGATACGCTGAATGCGAATCCGCAATTTACATTTCGGTTTTTACAAATGAGTTGAGATTGGTACTAAAACTCAGCTGGCTAGTACCTCCCGCAAGATGATAGACGGCATACGAATAATCGATTTTAAACTTATAAATTTTGATGCCAAATCCACCAGAGAGACCCGATCCGGAACGGTAATCTGCGAGGGACAGATCTTTTTTACGCAAATGATTATATCCAAGTCGAAGGGAAAAATTATCATTTTTTCCAAAATTCAATTCAGCACCTATCACAAAATGTCTTAAGAAATTGCCGATAAAATCTTCGAAGGGTTTATCCTGTGGTGCTTCTCCAAATAATACACCATCATTGGCAAAGTCCGGATCATCGTAACGAAGATTCCAGGTTTCGAGATGCTGAAACGTAATATGATACACCAGGGGTAAATGGGCAAGTTTTTTTGCAAATCCCAATTGAATTTCAAAGGGTAAATTTTCGCGTTCATTATTGTATTTGCTCAGCTGAAAACCTGCATTTTTTACGACCAGGCTCAGGCCAAAATGTTTATCAGGATTAAAATACGATATTCCGGAATTAAAATTCAAACCCTGGGAATTATAGACATCGAGGCTGGAAAAAATGTATTGCAGATTGGCCCCGATAATTAATCGATCCTGTATGGATTTGGAAGCCGCGATATAAAAATCCGTTTCTTTAGCTGCAAAGGAATTAAAGACATTGCCATAGACGTCAGTTTTTGGAATATCGCCATAATTTACGTAATGTACACCTCCCTGGATATTGAGTTTTGGTTTTTCCAGAAAGTGCGAGTAAGAAAAATGACCGGAGCCAATATCCGAAAAATAAAACTGGTGTGAAAATGCGACATGACCATTTAACTGATCCGTAAGCAAGGACGGATTGTGAAAAACCGTCCCGGCATCGTTAGTGCGCCAGGCAATCGGCATGCCTCCGAGAGCCGACATCCGTGCGCCCGGGGATAAATTGACAAACTGATAAATTTGTTGTCCCCCTGTCTGGGCAACGGCTGAAAAAGCCAGCCAAAAGCTGATTATTGTAGATTGAATGTATCTTTTGTCCATCGCGTAGTGCATTTTCCTAATTCACAATCCATAATTTTTATCAGGGTTCCACTGGTATCGTAAAGCTTTAATTCGCCATCTTCCACGGCACCATCCAGTTGTTTATACTGTCCTTCTGCTTTGAGTTTTCCATTTTCATAATATTCTACAAAAGGTCCGTTTTCGACATTGTCTGCAAACCTAACGATTTCTTTTAATTTACCGGAGGGATAATATACCCTGACATCACCTGTCATAACATTATCGATATAGCTCGCTTCGAGCTGAATTTTTCCATCCGGAAAATAGGCCTTAAAATCACCGTGATAGAGATCATTTAATCTGACTTCTTCACTTTCCAATATACCCTGTTGATACAGTTGCCTCGGACCGTTTAATTTATCATCTTTATAAACACATTTTTCGAGTAGTCTGCCCGAGTCATCATAGCGCTCGTAAAATCCCTCTTTGACCGGTTTGTTGTTTTTAGTAATAAGCTGATAGCGTTCGATAACCTGACCCTGGTCATTTTTCTTTTCAATAATTTGGGTATTGGAGCAGGCGATCAGAAACAGGGTTAAAGCGAGGATTGATTTTGTATAAAATGGCAACATGGTCAAGTAACGATTTTAATGATATAAGATTGTTTGACTGGATACGATCTGAAAGATACTAAAAAAGCCCGGTAGATTGTGCCGGGCTTTTGAAGGTAATTTAAGCGTATTATTTTTTAGAAAAACTTAGAGCGATTATCCTTAATCGTATAATTTTTCTTCATGGCAGTCATCAGATAGTTCATCACCACATTTTTAGCCGGATGTACCAGTACTCTGCGGAGTGCCTGATAATTAACCGGTGGAACGGTAGCGTCTTTTCTCAATATTTTGCAGATAAATACCCCGTTTTCTCCTTGTAAAGGCTGAGATGACTGGCCTTCATTTAATTTGACCAGAGCTGCCATGACTTTGGTTTCTTCGCCAAGATTTGGAATATAGGGCATACTTAAAGCGGCTATATTGGTCGCTGTATCAATTTTGTACGTATATCCACCCAGACCGGGTTGCAATTCCGTAACGGGACCAATTTTATCTTTAATCAGCTTGTGTTTTTTGCGTTTAATCAATTCGCCTTTTAATTTATCCCGGAAGGGCTCTACAGATGCGATTCCTTTGGGGACAATTTCATACAGACCGGCGATAATATAGCGGTTGGTATATTTTTTATCTTCTTCCTGGAGACTGTATATTTCCGTACTTACATCGCCGAGATTGGTACTTTTGGCAAAGGCCCAGCGAATCATTTCGCGGGCGGTGTTATTGGAGTTGATGCCCAGTTTGGTAATCTGGTAAGAATTGGCAAAGAGGTTTCCGGCTAATTCCAGTTTGTATTTACCTCCTTCGGCAATCGCTTTTTCAAGGGCATCGAGGGTTCTGTTTTGTTCGACCAGTGTTTGAGCTTCGTCATAGATCTGATTGGAAATATCTTCACCGGGCAGAATTGTTTCGCCGATAACGGCAATTTTAACTCCTTCAAATTTATTATCGTATTTGGCATCGGTTACTTTGATGAGGTGAACGCCAAATTGAGTGAGGACCATTTTCAAATCGCCGACAGCCATTTGATAAAAGATGGCATCATTAAATTGCTGGACCATTTTGCCCAAAGTGGCAAATCCGAGATCACCGCCTTTTACGGCGCTGCCCGGATCCTGGCTATGTTTCATAGCAAGAGAGTCAAAACTGGCTTTTCCGGATTTCACCAACTGGGAGAGGCTATCCAGCAAAGAAACCGCACTCAGGTATTGCTCGCGGGTTTGTACACGGATCAGGATATGGCTTGAGCGTACAGAGTCTGCCTGTAATTTTTTATCTAACAATTTGACCAGTCTGTATTCGCCATTATCAATATAAGGACCATAGACTTCGCCTCGTTTCATTTTAAAAATCGTGTCGACTATGACTGGGCTGGCGTCAAATGTTTTGTAATAAGTTTCTTCCCATTTACCCAGATTGGATACGACAAAGAGTGAATCTTCGGTGGTATTTTTCATTTCTTCGATTTTGGCTTCCAGGTTGGTTCTAACCTGAGCTGAATCTTCAGAAGTTGGTATTATATCCATCACAGCATACTTGATGGAGCGGGTTTCTTCATCTGTTGACACAGCGGCTTCGCGTTCTTTCAGCAGCTGGACATATTCGTCTTCTTCAATCTTTATGTCTTCATCTTTTACGATACCGTAAGGAATGATGGTATAAGCAAAATCAAGTTTGAGGTTACTTTCGTATTGATTGCGCTCAATCATAAAATCGGGCATGTACAGGGACTTTGTGACGATATTATTTAGTTTGGCATACATGCGGTCTTTGATAACTTCCTGTTCCTGTACCAACCAGAAATCCTTAAGCCGGGGATCCAGGTTTTCGTCTTCGAGTCCTTGTTTGAACGTATTTAATTGTTCGCGGTTGACTTGACCGGTATTGGGATCTCTGAAGTTTCTTTCAACGATTGGAGACAGGTTATATCCAAATTCCAGTTCTTTAATTTCGGCCTGGCTGACGCCGGTACCGTTATTGCTGGCATCTTTATCGAGGATAGCGCGTTCCAGAAACTGGTTCCACAGATAGTCCTTACGGCCGAAGTAATCCACTTCAGAATTGGCATAAAGTACCCGCTCGGTCCGTTGAAATTCTGTCCAGGTCATGGTTTGACCTGCGATTGAACCCAGGGAATCCGAATTATTAAAGGTGGAAGATTTGCCGGAGGTCATATCCATGACGATAAAGCCTACCAAAGCTAAAGCCATAAGGATGGTAACCACCCACAATCGCTTTCTAATACTTGTGATCATTCCCATAAACTATAATTAAATATTTGTATATCAATAAGTTAAATTAAAAAAATCCAGTTTGGAGCTTGTTTTTTAAGGAATGCAAAGATAATAGCTACCCGGCTTATTTACCAAGCTTAAATGCAAATCTGTCTGCTTTTAACAAGGTTTTTAAAATGATAACCGGTTGGAAGGGATGAAGGAGAAGCTGGTAGATATATTGTTGGATTATAAGGATTTAGGATTTGGATTTTGAGGTGTTATTTAATGCAGGCTTGAATTACTGAAGTCAGCTTATGTTAGCTTATCAAGCCGGCAGATCCTTTAAAACCCGGCCCTATTGGTAAGTACTTATAAAAAGAGCCCTGAATATCAGAGCTCTTTGTTGACCCATAAGGATTCGAACCTTAACTGAATGAACCAAAATCACTAGTGCTGCCGTTACACCATGGGTCAATTCCTAAAACGGAGGGCAAAAATAGGTATAATTCTATATTTCAAATAAAAAATCAGGGATTGATGCAACGATAAATATCCGGCAACTCCCGGCCTTCTTCATTATAGTCCATTCCAAAACCAATGACAAATTCCGGACCGATCTCAAAACCTGTAAAATCATGTTTTACAGGGTGTTGTATTTGTAAAGGTTTCGAAAATAAACAAGCTATTTTGAGATCACAGGTCTTGCTTTTTGTTAAGGAATGCTGGATAATGGCCAGGCTACGACCCGTTTCTATTATATCCTCCAGGATTAAGATTTGTTTAAAATGCAGATTCTCTGAAAATGAATCTTCCAGCTCCGGGTTTAAAGCTGAGTTCATACCCCGATACGTTTTAAGTTTCACCGAATGGGGCTTAAAATCGAATGTTAATAAAGGAAACAGGGCATTTGCAAAGTATTCAGCTCCATCCAGTACGACCAGAATATCGACTTGTTTATTATGATAACAGCGATTTAATTGCTCAGCAAGCCCTTTTATTCTAGATAGAATTTCGCCCTTGCTTATAAACAATTCAAAATGTTTGTCTCCAAGCCACAAATCAGTCCCCAAGTCCATATTTATCAATAAGATAGATTAGGCTGGCCATGGCAGCGGAGCCCAAAGCCAATTCGCGTGGATGGACTGCATCGATGCGGTCAATTTCTGTATGATGAAAATCAAAATAACGCTGTGAATCCGGACTCAATCCAAAAAGCAGGCCTTTCTGAGATTTTAATTGGCCTATATCCGCCCCAGATCCTCCTTTGCTAAAATGTATATTGTAAGGAGATAATAATTCATCCCATCGGGGCAGATTTTTTAAATGCTTGGTCATTACGGAAGTATCTGCATCAAATGAAAAGCCAAGCGGAGTAAATCCACCGGCATCCGACTCAATAGCAGCCAGGTGATATTCTTTTTTTTCATTGGAAATCCGGGCATAGCTCAAAGCCCCTGCAAGGCCATTTTCTTCATTTTGAAATAAGACGCATCGCAGGGTGCGTTTTGGCTTATAATTCAATACTTTAAATAAATAAAAGACCTCCATGGCGTGTACACATCCGGCACCATCATCGTGAGCTCCACCGCCCACATCCCAGGAATCAAGATGACCCCCTACCAGCAGGATTTCTTCCGGTTTTTCAGATCCGAGTATTTCACCAATGACACTATAGCTTTCCTGAGGTCCCCGTTGCTCACAACTTGTTTTTACAAATAATCGGGTGCTACCTTTTTGAATACTATGACTAAGTAATTCAGCATCCTTGGTAGAAATCGCCAGAGACGGTATTGCAACTACTCCGGAATCAAATAAAGTAACGCCGGTATGAGGATGATCATCCAGGCGTCCTGTCATAGATCGGATCACACAGGCTATTGCACCTGCTTTGGCGGCTGCATTCGGTCCAAAAACCCGTTGATCGACAGCGCCTCCATAACCATGAAATGTACGCAAATGGCTATTGTCAAAGGGCCGGTTGTAAAATACGATTTTTCCTTTTAGAGCTGGTCCCAGCTTTTTAACTTCTTCCAGGCTTTTTACTTCAATCACTTCGGCCGAAAGTCCATTGGATGGACTTGCTCCTGATCCACCAAGAGCAAGACATTGTAAGTCTTTGTTGCCAAAGTGCGGATGATTGATAATGCTGCAGGCTTCCTTTTCACCCCGGTACCAGTAATTGACAATGCAGGACTGACGCCAAACGGTATCCGTAAGTAAGGTATCCAATACCTGAGACGTAAATTCTATTGCGGCCAGACTTTGAGGAGATCCAGCAAGACGACCACCTATGGTTTCTGACAAATAATCCAACCAGATGTAAGATTGCTGACGTGTTAAGGCTTCTTCATAAATTTTTTTAATAAAAAATGCATCTGCTTCCTGATCCTGTGCTTTTATCATATCCAGGCTGATCCATGTCAATAAAGCAAGACAACATATTGTTTTCGAATAATTTTTTTTTCTTCTCTGATCAACTATCATGATGTATTCTTGTTTTTCTGTTTCTAAAGTTTATAAATATTTATTGATGCATACTGATCCATTGGTACATAAGACACAAAGTTAAGTTTTAAATACCTGTTTAATATTTAAACTTTCTTCATTGGACAAATTAATTTTTTTCTTACCATAAATATATTTTACAATGACAAAACACATACTTTTTATTTTAGTATTCTTTTTCATGAACTTTTTGAATGCTCAGATTGACCAGCAAAATGACGAGCAGGCAGGTAAACGAATGGAGATGATGAATGCCAACATGAAATTAGAAGATACAAATGGCTGGATACATAAAGCTGGTATCGGTCTGGATTTAGGACAGCTGCTAAATATCAATCCTTATATAGGTGCGGGCTCTGATCGTTTGGGAATCGGAGGTGCAATTCATTATAAACTCCGTTTTAAAAAAAATCAGTTTAACTGGACAAATGATGTATTATTTAATCTTACAGTTCAACGAATTGGATCTGGTACTATCAATACTACGTCTGATGAAGGATTACCATTTGAAAAAGCATTGGATATGCTGAGTTTTAATTCTAATCTGGCATATCAAATAACTGAATCTTCAGCCTGGTCTTATTCTTTGGATATTGGATTGCGTACACAACTATTAAGCTCCTTTATCGATTCTGCCAGTAATAAAATATATTTAAAGGAACTTAATATTGCTCCTTACAAAACCAGTTTGGTTTCCAAATTATTTTCTCCTGCTATGATTACGCTGGCTCCGGGTATTAGCTATTCCAAAAACAAAACGTATCAGTTCTTTTTGTCTCCTGTTGCCGGACAGATCATTGTAATATCAGATCAGAATATTGCCAATCTGGGAGTTCATGGTACTAAATTGAAAGATGGTAGTACAACGGAATTTGAATTAACTAAATTTGCTTTGGGCGCACTGGCAAAAGTTTCATATACAAATACATATTTCGAAAAACTGAATGTCGGAAGCGAACTATCTTTATTTTCCGACTACCTGGATAATCCTCAAAATATTGATGTGGTCTGGATGAATTCGATCGGTGTCGAATTATTTAAAGGATTTCTTTTAGGTTTAAAACTTGATCTATATTATGATCACGATAAAACCAATAATATTTCTGATTCTAATGCAGTAGGTGGATTTTCGAAACAAGGTAAACGAATCAATTTTATTGAACAACTGTTGCTAACATATAACCGGAGTTTTTAAGGACTAGTCGAACGGTTTATGCATTCACTGTTTCACTGCTTGACTGCATTGACCGCATTGACTGCATTAACCGCATTGACTGTTTCACTGCTTGACTGCTTGACTGCTTGACCGCTTAACTGCATTGACTGCTTGACTGCAAAGACTAATTCAAAAAAGCTTCAGATTACTCCGGGCATTCTATACTCTTTGAATTAAAAGTATTCATGGTGTTTTTTAAACCTGCAAAACAATAACTAAGCGCTGCATCAGATGCTAAATCAATTATCTGTGGCAGGTATTTTTTTTCGTGATCCGTCCACTTGCCCAGGACATATTCGACCTGTTGTCCTTTACCAAATTTATTTCCTATCCCAACACGAAGGCGGGAATATTGAATACTTTGTAGCTGATCCTGTATGTCTTTTAATCCATTATGACCTCCGTCTGTACCGGAAGGACGAACTCTGATGGATCCAAAATCAATATTGAAATCATCCAGAATAACTAATAAATTCTCAATGGGTATATTTTCTTTTTCCATCCAATAACGAACTGCCTTTCCGCTCAAATTCATAAATGTAGTCGGCTTTATGATGAATAGTTTTTTTCCTTTATAAGACGCTTCTGCTTTATGAACCAGACTGGCAGACTCAAAATTTACAGACAAACGGGCAGCCAGTTGATCTGCCACATCAAATCCTATATTGTGACGTGTTCCAAAATACGCTTTATCCATATTGCCAAGACCGGCGATCAAATACTTCATTTGCAGTTCTTTGTCTGAATGTATAATTGGTTTTTCCTTTTTTAAGGAAGATACAAAATTAAAAATGATCCTTAAAATTGATTTCATCAGATTAATGTTTCATTTTTGTCCAAATTCTTAGAATTGAAAATCCGTGAATTTTTCTTAATCGTCCGCAAGTTGCAAATAAAAAGGATATGGAATGTATTAAAAGTCATTTCGTCATTTTATATATCGCGTATCCTGAACAAACCAATATGCTGGGGATTGCCGGTAAGCTTGTCTGTTGAACCAACAACTGCTTGTAATCTTCGTTGCCCTGAATGTCCATCAGGTCTGAGATCATTTACAAGACCAACCGGAAATCTGGCTTTGGATCATTTTAAAAATTGGATAAACCCCGTAAAAGAAACTATTTGTTCGATTACATTTTATTTTCAGGGCGAACCCTTTATTCATCCCGGGATTACAGATGCTATTCAATATGCACATAAAGCAGGAATCTATACCATGAGCTCAACCAATGGACATTTTATGAGTACTCAACAGGCAGAAAAAATTGTAAAATCCGGTTTGGACCGTTTGATTATTTCGATTGACGGAACGACCCAGGAAGTATATCAATCGTATCGCAAAGAAGGTGATTTAAAAAAAGTACTGGCTGGTGTAGAAAATATAGTGACTGCCCGTAAAAAGCTCCATAGTATTACTCCATACCTTATATTTCAATTTCTGGTTGTCAAACCCAATGAACATCAGATTCCGGAATTAGTTAAACTTGCAAAACATTATGGGATAGATGAAGTCAAATTAAAAACTGCTCAAATTTATAATTTTGAGAATGGATCACATTTAATTCCTGAACAGGAATTGTATTCCAGGTATAAAAAATCAGATAAAGGAAAATATATTTTAAAAAATAAATTACAGAACCATTGCTGGAAATTATGGCACGCCCCTGTGATTACCTGGGATGGAAAATTGGTTCCCTGCTGTTTTGATAAAGATGCCCGTCATGTCATGGGTGAATTAAACCAGACAAACTTGAAATCCATCTGGAATAATACCAGCTACCAACAATTTCGCAAAGAGCTGATGCAGTCGAGAAAATCTATTGATATCTGCAGCAATTGTACAGAAGGAACAAAAGTGTGGGTTTAGGAATAATTAATAAGTAATAATTAATAATTAATAATTAGGGCTGAAGAAAGCCTTCGTGTAGATTCATGCCGTTGTGTCTTTGTGGCCTGATTCTAATTTGCCACGAAGGCACGGCGACACAAAGGAACACAAGGAAGAAATAAAAAATTAATAATTAATAGGTAATAATTAATAATTAGGGCTGACGAAAGCCATAGTGTGCCTTCGTGCCGTTGTGTCTCTGTGGCCTGATTCTAATTTGCCACGAAGGCACGGCGTCACTGAGGAACACAAAGAAGAAATGAAGAATGAATAATTAATAATTAGGGCTGAAGGAAGCCATCGTGCACCTTCGTGCCGTTGTGTCTCTGTGGCCTGATTCTTTTTGCCACGAAGGCACGACGTCACTGAGGATCACAAGGAAGAAATAAAAAATGAATAATTAATAGGTAATAATTAATAATTAGGGCTGAAGAAAGCCATAGTGCACCTTCGTGCCGTTGTGTCTTTGTGGCCTGATTCTTTTAGCCACGAAGGCACGACGACACAAAGGATCACTAGGAAATAAAACAGATTAAAAAAAATTCACGTCTCCCAATTTTTTGCAGCATAACAAATCAATCCGTCAACTTAATGTCTGGAAAACATGAGTAGCTTAGCCATACAACTCAAATCTGATTTGGTCTCGTGTAAATCCTAATTCCGAAAATAAAGTCAGAACAGCCTGATCAATCATTTCTGACCAGCCACAGATCATAAATAAATTGGATTCTTTAGCTGCCGGTGAATGATTTAAAATTTTTTTATAGGCTTGATGAACATAGCCTTGATAAAATATTGAATCCTTAGGATAAGAAGAAACGACTTCTGATTCCCTGGAAAGACATAAATGACTTTGAAAATGGGTAAGCGCTTTGTTCCAATTTGAAATATCATCAGTGTATATCAAATCCTGGTAATGTCGCGTCCCAAAAATTAAATGAATGGATTGATAAGAATGTGCGTGTAACAGCATATGCTGTATCATCGGTCTGAATGGTGCTATGCCGGTGCCAGTACAAATTAAATAGAGGTGCTCATACTTGTTTTCAGGTAATACAAAAGTCCCTTCTGGTCCCTTACATTTAAAAATATCTCCGGGTTTAATCTGATTAAAAAAATAATCGGATGCCAATCCATCTTGTTTATGTGAAATACAAAATTCGATTTCATTTGATTGGTCGCAAACATTGGCAATACTGTAACTTCTCCAGCGTTGTATTCTTTTTTCACCAATAGGCAGATCGCAGGTTAAAAATTGTCCAGGGAGATAGTTAAAAGCATCCTCTGATTGCACATTAAAAAAAAACCGGCGGGTATTGCTGGATTCTTGATGAATCATTTTAAGTTGCAGGGGATACCAGATTACAGGAGGCATAAGTTCAATATTCGATTACTATAACTCGAAACAAGACCAGATGCTAAAAGATTAAAGAATCAGCTCAGAATATGGAATTAATTTTCCCAATCCTTTTGAAGAAAAATAATTTTGGGCTTCTTCTGGTCCTGATTTAGAAGTTACCATCACCAGGTCACCACCCCAGGCACCCAACGATTTAATTTCTCCAGGATAATCTTTAAAATGTTGATCCTTGACTTTTGCCAGGCCTGTATAATTATGTATAAGCTGCTCATGATCCTTTATCCAGGATTCAAAAGCATCAAGAGTTTGGATATCCAATACTTTTTGGGTCAGGCTATTGGCTTCCTGAATCATTTGTTTGCTGGGTTTAGTATCTTTAAATTTCTTTACGGCTTCTTTGCTTTCCGTTTTTTTATTTAATGATAAAAAATAGAGCTTATTACTGAATTTTGGATTAAAATCAGTCTCAGACAAATCTATTGAACCATCTCCCAAAGTATATAGGATGGGTCCATCAGCTCCGGCACAGGCCACATCATAGCCAGATCCTTCTTCTACATCAAAATACAAGTGGTATGGGCTAACATCGGCCCATGATGCCATATTATAAATAAGAGTCGAACTCGAACCTAAGCCCCAATCCAGAGGGAATTCAAGATAATGGTCAATTTTATATTTTTTCCAGTGTGATAAAAATTCTGAATTATTCTGACAACAGGCTTTTAATAATTTACGAAGGAATTTACCAATATTGGCATCGGTACTCTCAACAACATCAAAGCCCATCAGGTCTATTTCGGCTGAAAACCATTTTTTTCCATCAGGTCCAAAAGAATTCCACAGGATCTCCGATCCATTGAGTTCCTGTACTTTCATCTTTTGCCCAAGTCGGGAAGGCAAGGCCAATGCCGTCGCCCCAAAAAGTACCAGATATTCCGAACTCAATAATACTTTACCTCTTGCGTAATATTCGGCTTTAATAAAATTGGTTTTAATGTAAACGGTGCGAATATAGTAAAGAACTTCATATATATCATTAGTTTATATGTATCAAATATTAAATTCAGCCATAATTTAAAGGCATTTCAGGCATTTTGAGTCATTAAATAAGGACATTTAATCCAAATAACGGATGTTTAATGCAGAACCAGCTATGTATGGTTAATATTTTAATAATATCAGAATTATATTCAACCCAGTCTTTATTTTTATGTTTTGAGCGTATTTGTCTGATATAAATACAAATAATGACCCATTCTGGAATTCAGCTTTATAAATTATGAATAAATTAATTTTTCTTTTTTTTAGTTTTATCAGCCTCAATTTGACAGCACAACAAGATAGTTGTCATTTGCAATTTTTAGCAGAAGGCTATCATTCTGGTAATGTAAAACTGATAGGAGTGTACGGGGACCGGAATTTTTTGCAGGATTCTGCATTTATTGATGCCAATGGTCAATTTGAATTTAAACGAAAATCGCCATTAAAACCGGGATATTATTATCTGATTTTACCGGACAATGGAAATATTCATTTTATACTTGATGAGGATCAACATTTCAAAATGATTTCAAAAAAAGGGGATCTCATCGGTTCCATGAAAGTAGAATCTTCAGTAGACAACACCCTGTTGTATGAATCTTTAGTACTACAGATAAAATTAGATCAAGCTTCAGACTCGCTAAATTATTTAACACGGTTTGACAGCACCAATAAGAAAAAAATCCAACAACAGGAATCGCTTATTAAAAAATTGCAGGACGATAAAAAGCATCAACTACAAAAGTTTCAATCAGAATTTCCTAATAGTTTTTTTACAAAATATAAATTGGCCGGACAAAATCCTGAATTAATTGATGTTTATAATGAACAGGGAGAATTGGACAGAGAAAAACAAGTTGCTTTGTTTCGCGATGCCTTCTGGGATAATGTGGATTTATCGGATATCCGTTTACTCCGGACTCCCGTAATAGCCAATAAATTAAAACGATTTATACAGGATCTAACACCTCAGCAACCGGATTCAATTATCCGTCAAACAGATATTATCATTAAAAAATCATTGGCGAATAAAGAAATGTTTCAATTTGTCAGCAACTGGATTGCCTTAGCCTATCAGCCTACAAAAACCAAAGTAATGGATGGAGAAGCTGTGTATGTACATATCCTCGAAAATTATTTTACCAAAGAACTGGGTTACTGGTTGACGGATGTCGATATAAAAGCTATACAAAAGAAAGTATTTGAAATGAAATCGAGTTTATTAAACCGTAAAGGTCCTGATGTTGTTTCAACAGATTATTATGGTAATACCCGCTCTATTTATGAACTAAAAGAAGACTACATCGTAATCTTTATGTATGATCCGGATTGTGATCACTGTCAAAAAGAAACTCCCGAATTGCTCGAGTTTTATAAAGAATGGAAGTCAAAAAGTGTTGAAGTTTTTGCAATCGTTTTAAATGCTACTGATAAATTATGGCGTGATTTTGTTGTAAAAAACAAAACAGATGTCTGGATTAATGTACATGATCCTACCAATAAAAGTATTTATGCCAAATATTTTGTCGATATAACGCCGGAAATTTATGTCTTAAATAAAGAACGAATGATTATTGGTAAAAATCTTAAACCCAATCAGATTCCGGTTATCATTAATCAAGATTTAGAACGCAGAAAAAAATACTAAATCAGGAGTCAGAATTATTCTTCCGATATGCCATGCCGCTCCCAAACGGCATTTGTTTTTGCATTATACAATAATTCGTAAAGTCGGCTGATTGCCAGTGAAGCGCCACTTTCATAATCATACCAGGTAGCATACGTGTCGTCCTGATATTGAATGATTATCGTATATACATGATCCGCACTTTCATTGCCATACGTCTGATTTATACGGTCTATTTTTAAATAGTTGCACAAATCAAACATATCGTTAAACAATTTCTGATCGCAAAATGATGTATACATTCCGGATTCTTCAGTTGTCCCTTTAATATTGTAGAGTATCATGTTTCGGGCACTGTCGATTTTCAATTTATAATCAGGACAGACCCCGTATTGACAAAATGCATGAAACTGGATGTAGCGGATTTCTTTGGGTTTTGGTTTAACATTGTATTCTATTATGCCACCAAATTTATAGACCAGGGTATCCTTTTTGATAAGTCCTAATTTAAAATGGTCCTGATATGTTCTGGGTACGCGTACTTCCTGGCCATTCCGGATCTCAGTCCGGACATCAGTCTTAAAATGACGGAAAATAATCAGTGGTTCCTTTCGCGTTTCTTCAATAAATGGAATAACCAAATTTCCTTTATTTTTATATGGAAACACCGGTATCAATGAATAAGTAGCTAGTTCGTCATATTCATCGATACCCAGAATTAAATAATGAGTCTGAACTTTTTTTTCCTGACCTGTAAAAAACAAATCAGGTAATTTATCTTGATTAAAATCTCCGACATACCAGGGCGAATAATCCATAGAATCCAGATACCATTGATTTTCTTCTTCCGGACATTTAATGCCAAGTTCAAAATTTTTTAAAGAATTAAATTCTTTTTTTACAAAAATGCTGACTTCTTTATCAATAGTAAAATCATCAAAATACTGAGCATGTAAATTTGTTACAAACCATAATAATACTATAATAAAACCTGGTCTATTCATCGCTAATTACTTAATTCAATTTACAATTTAGTCCTAATTCTTCCAGTTTTGTTATTAATTCGCTGCTCACACTGACTTTTTTTGTGGAAACCATAGTAAGTTGTTGTTCATTTTCCATGTCCAACAATTGAATTTTCATAAATAAATTCCCTTTGTTTTTCCTGAGCAATAATTCCAGATCCCGGATCATGTGGTCTGTAATGGCTTCAAGTCTCATGTAAATGGTAAATTTACGGGCGATATATTCGATTGAAGATGATAATAACAACATATGATTCACTTTAAAAACCCATTCATCTTCATTTTGTTTCCAGGTGGATTTATCATAGCTGCCTTCGATCATCAAAGCCATTCCGTTGTTGAGCAATCCTTTATATTGCAAATATTGTTCTTTAAATAATCGGATGACAATACTACCATAATAATCCTGAAATTTTATTATTCCAAATCCTTCTCCTTTTTGATTTGTACGATGTTGTACTTCGGTAATGATTCCACATAAACGATGTCGGTATCCGCCTTTATTTTCTTCTTTAAAAAGTTCGAGTTTGTCAATACTGACAGTTGCGGTATGTTTTATTTCAATTTTATAATCATCCAGGGGATGGGCACTCAGATAGATACCTGCAATTTCAACTTCATGAGAAAGTTTTTCCATACTGCTCCAGGCTTCAGTCTGACTGGCTGCCTGGGGTTGCAGATCTTCCTGTTCGGTATCACCAAACAATGATGCCTGTTGATTTTCAATAGAGTTTTGATACTGATTACTCCAACGGATCATGTATTCTATATAGCTGGCGTATTTATCAATAGGTGCAAAATATTGAGCCCGGTGCATATTGGTAAAACAATCAAAAGCTCCGGAATACACACAACTCTCTATCACTTTTTTATTAAAAACTCTGGAATTTAAACGTTTGCACATATCTACAAAATCCAAAAAGGGTCCATGAGCATTTCGTTCTTCCAAAATGTCAGCGACAGGTCCTTCTCCGACACCTTTCATAGCCGATAATCCAAAGCGAATTTGCCCTCTTGAGTTAACCGTAAATTCCATATCTGATTCATTGATATCTGGTCCCAGCACCGTTAATTTCATTTGATGGGATTCATTCAGATAAATACTTAGTTCCGATACTGTGTTCTTATTGGCCGTTAATACCGCGGCCATAAATTCTGCGGGATAGTGTGCTTTTAAATACGCGGTCTGAAAGGCCAATATAGAATATGCGGCAGCATGAGAACGGTTAAATCCATAAGCGGCAAATTTGGCCATGACCTCAAAGATTTCAATGGCTTTTTTTTCTTCAATTCCTTTTTTACCGGCACGTTCGACAAACAAAACACTTTGTTTGTCCATTTCTTCCTGTTTCTTTTTTCCCATGGCACGGCGCAGCACATCGGCTTCACCCAGCGAATAATCGGCCATTATCTGAGCCGTCTGCATGATTTGTTCCTGGTAAACCATAATCCCATAAGTTGGTTTTAAAATTTCTTCCAGCCAGGGATGAGGATATTCTACAGGGACCCGTTTATTTTTACGGGCTATAAATTCATCGATAAACGCCATGGGTCCGGGACGAAATAAGGCATTCATGGCGATGATATCTTCAATATCAGTAGGTTTCAGATTTTTAAGATTGGATCGCATGCCTTCACTTTCAAACTGAAACAAACCGATTGTATGCCCCTTTTGAAATATCTCCAGTGTCTGGGGATCATCCAATGGAATATCATCCAGCTTAATGTGATGCTCTTCGCCATGACGTTTGACAATATTTTGAAGTGTATTGTCTATGATGGTTAATGTGCTAAGACCTAAAAAGTCCATTTTTAGCAGACCTGTATATTCAATGACATTTCCTTCAATCTGTGTAACCAGCAAATCAGTATCCCGGGCGGTACATACCGGAATAAACCGGGTGATGTCGTCGGGTGCGATGATGATTCCTGCTGCGTGGACTCCGGTATTGCGAACCGATCCTTCCAGTTTCATAGCCATATGAAGTACATCCGATTCGAGTCCTTTTTGTTTTAAAACCGATCTCAGATCCTGTATTTTCTTTTTTTCATCCGGTGTATAATCTTCAGAGATTGACGATTTTTCGTCGAGTATAGCTTTGAGACTAACATTGGGTCGGGTGGGTACCATTTTTGACAACCGGTCTGATGCAGATAGCTCCAGTTGTTTTACTCTGGCTACATCGCGGATGGAAGATTTGGCAGCCATAGTACCAAAAGTGACAATTTGTGCTACCTGGTTTTTACCATATTTATCCACGACATAATCAATGACCTTTTGCCTTCCCTTATCATCAAAATCAATATCAATATCGGGCCAGGAAATCCGTTCGGGATTTAAAAAACGCTCAAATAATAAATTGTAACGGATCGGATCAATATCCGTGATACGAAGGCAATAGGCTACAGCTGATCCGGCAGCACTTCCGCGACCGGGACCTACACTGACATTCAGTTTTCTGGCAGCACTGATAAAGTCCTGCACGATCAGGAAGTATCCTGCAAATTTCATTTTCTCAATAACTGACAATTCAAATTGTATCCGGCTATTAATCTGATCTGTTATTTGTCCATAACGACGTTTAGCACCTTCATAAACCAGGTGATGTAAATAATCATCCTGGTTTTTAAAATGATCCGGAATGGGAAAGTTGGGTAACAACACATCCCGCTCCAGACTGGGCGTATAACAACGTTCGGCGATTTCTACAGTTTGCTCTACAGCAAAAGGAATGTCTGCAAAATGATTTTGCATTTCCATACCGGTCTTAAAATAAAAATCAGACGAAGGAAAACTGAAACGATCAGATTCTTCGACATTAGAATTTGTGTTGATACACAATAAGACATCATGAGGTTTATGGTCTTCTTCTTCGAGATAGTGAACATCATTTGTTACAATTACCTTTATCTGATATTTTTTTGCCAATCCAAGTAATGTCTGATTAACCTGTTCCTGACTGATATTTAATCCATCAATATTATCCATGCCGCGGTGACGTTGAATTTCTATATAAAAATCGTCACCAAATAGATCATGCCACCATTTTAATTTTGATTCCGCACCCTGAATGTCTCCTTTAATAATGGCTTGTGGAATCTCTGCACCAATACAACAGCTCGTTGCGATGAGTCCTTCATGATATTTAACTAAAATTTCTTTGTCTATTCTTGGAAATTTTCCATAAAGACCTTCGATATATCCGAGCGAACATAGTTTGGATAAGTTTTCAAAGCCGGTTTGATTTTTTGCCAATAATAACTGATGATATCGTTCATCTTTTTCGCCGGCACTCTTCATGAAACTTTGTTTGCGTCGATCCGGTACTAAATAAAATTCACAACCCAATATTGGTTTGATGCCATTTTTTTTTGCTTCTTTGACAAAGGAAAAACAACCAAACATATTGCCATGATCTGTCAGTGCGACCGCTTTTTGACCATCAGCAGCCGCTTTTTTCATAAGTGCTACAATATCTGTGGCTCCATCCAATAATGAAAATTGAGTATGACAATGCAGATGACAAAAACCGGACATAATCTTGAGTGTGGGTTGAAAGACAAAGGTACTGACTAGCTGGTAAAACCAGCCCGAATCGAAACTGATTTAAAAGCTGATTTGGTTTATCTGTCAGTTTACCAGCCTGTTGGATCCAGTTTTTTTTAAAAAAAAGACATCCCGCCAGGTTTAAAGGCCGGTAGTTAAATGAGGAGAATGACCACATTCTCTCTAATTAGTATTACTTTTGAAATGGCCGTTACCGGCAAAGATGAATTACTGACAGCGTTTCCAAAAGCTGTTTCGTTAGTGTCAAAATTTATTTTATGAAAACATATCTCGTTATTATCAGTACAATCCTGGTATTTACCATGTTGCAATCCCAATCATTTATCCGTACCGAATTGCCGACGACCGTATCATTTCCCTGGGAAATTGCGGTAGCTCCCGATCATTATCTGTGGATTACCGAGTCGGGTGGAAAAGTATCCAGGGTGGATCCGATCACTGGAGAGAAGACCATTATTTATACTGCTTCTGATTATTTCTCAGGATCTGCCAGGGAAATCTGGCCATATTGCCACAAACCTCAGATTGGCAATGGGACCTTAGGTATGGCCCTGGATCCTGATTTTTTAGATCCTGCATTTGCTTATATATATTTTGTATATTCTTATAATCAGGGAAGCGAACAGATACCCGAAACCCATTTCAGAATAAAACGACTCAAATGGGATGCAATAGCCAATAAAATTACAGAAGATACCAATATTGTGAACAGACTATCTACTGGATATGATCATCTTGGAGGAAGGTTGATGGCTATAAAACAACATGATCAGGTTTATATTTATTTAAGCCTTGGTGATCATGGAATATCGGAACAAAATGCACCAGATTGTTATGTTCCTCAATCGGCCAATCCAAATAATTTAGCTCAGAATCCTCAAACCCAAAATGGCAAGATACACCGGTTTAATCGGGACGGTAGTATACCCAATGACAATCCCTTGCCCGGTAACTCATTTTTCACCCGGGGTCACCGAAACCCTCAGGGATTAATGTATCATCCTCAATTAAATATCCTTTACGATATAGAACATGGAGATCGCACTGATGATGAAATTAATGTATTGAAAAAAGGAATGAATTATGGATGGAAATGGGTGCGTGGATATCATGAAGACAACAGCTATCCCGGTGAATCCGATTTTGTGCGAAATTATACGCCGCATCCGGATTTATTAAATGATGCACTGATTGAACCTTTTTATGCCTGGTGTACCATCCCAGATACCTCATCCAATTATTTAGACTGGTGCACCGTAGCTCCTTCTGATGGAATTTTTTATGGAAGCACTGCCATTTCCGAATGGACGAATAGTCTGCTGGTAGTGACACTCAAAGACGGAGTATCGACCGACCGCGAATTGTATCAGTTTCAATTAAATGATTCCGGTGATTTGGTTCCCTCCATACCCGCTAAGCCTAATCCAAAACGTTTTTTTGCATCAGACCAACAACTAAATGGCCGGCTTAGAGATATCGCTGTTTCAAATGATGGAAAAACCATTTATTTAATTAATAATGGTGGTGCTGACAGAGATAAAATTTCGGTTTATACTTATGATTCAACTCAAACCGGTATCGGCCATCCAGACGGTAACATAAATTTAAAACTTCTTTCGAATCCTGTAAATCAACAAGTGAAAATAGAGGGACTGCCAAAGATTCAGGTCTCCGATTCTTATCAGATACTGGATATGCAAGGTCGCCAACTGCTCAGCGGCATTTTAACAGATAATTTAATCCCGGTAGCTGAATTAAATACAGGTATGTACATTCTCAGTATTCAGCTGGATCGTAATTTTTACAATTTCAAATTTATTAAAATTTAAAAGGATATCTTTGAATCCTTTTAAATTGAGGTATTTAAAAAACATTTTAAGCTATGTTATCAAGGATTACTACATTATTATCCAATCGCGGTATTCTAAAACTATTCATGATTATAATGGTTATATTTTCCTGTAAGAATCAAGATATGAAAGAAGCCATTGAAAAAAATATAAAAGGATCCATACTAAAAAATAGTGTAGAAAATGCAGAACCTTATGCAAAACAAATACCCAAAGAATTAAATCTTCATGGCGATATCCGCAGGGATGATTATTATTGGTTGAATGAACGCGATAATCCTGAGGTCAGAGCTTATCTCGAAGCTGAAAATAAATACCTTGAAGCAGTCCTCGAACCGGTTAAAGAACTCCGGTCTGCATTATATGATGAGATGATCTCAAGGATTAAACAGGATGATAATTCTGTGCCGTATTCTAAAAATGGTTTTTCTTATTATACGCGTTTTGAAACTGCTAAAGAATATCCCGTGTATTGCAGAAAGAAAATTGGCGGTGATATAATGCCAGAAGAAATTATGATTGATGTCAATGAACTGGCTGTTGGAAAGAAATTTTGTAATGTGAGTCCGCCCAGAGTAAGTCCCGACAATCTGCTGGCCATCTATGCAATGGATACTACAGGCAGAAATTTGCATGAAGCATTTATCAAAAATCTTTCGACGGGTCAAATTATAGCACAAAGTAATTTTGTGATTTCCGGAGGATTTGTCTGGACGCCCGACAGCAAGGCGTTTTTTTACGATACAAAAGATCCTGTTACACTCCGTACCGATAAAGTTTGGTTACATATTTTAGGCAGGCCTTTTGAAGAGGATAAACTAGTCTATCATGAGACAGATGAAACAGCTTATGTTTCGATATCTTCATCAAAGGATGAGGAATATTTATTTATCCATATGGGATATACAGAAACTATTGAATGCCGATTTTTAAGATTAAAATCGTACGAGTCGGATGCTACACCTGTGTTGATCAAAAAAAGAGTTCCCGATTTTTATTATTCTGTAGAACATTTTAACGGATCCTTTTTAATTCTCAATAATGACAAATCGCGCAATTTTAAAATATCCATTACAGATGCGAATCAATTTGATTTTAAAAATTGGAAGGATTTAATTACTGGCAAGGAAGATGTTTTAATCCAGGGGCTGGAAGTATTTACGGATTGGTTGGTAATATCCGAACGCAAAAATGGATTAAATCAACTTCATGTATTACCCTGGTCAGATCTCGATCAGGGACATTATATTCAATTCAGAGATGCCAGTTATGATTGTTGGTTAGGACCAAATTTTGAGATGGACACTGATACACTTCGCATTGTTTATACTTCATTGACTACTCCGGTAACCACCTATGATTATTCCTTAAAATCCAAAACATTTAATTTGCTCAAAGAAAATAAAGTTCTGGGGAAGTTTAATAAAGAGGATTATATATCAGAATATCTTCAGGTAAAATCCAGAGATGGTGTAGAAATTCCATTGACGCTAGTCTATAGAAAAGGTTTTGAAAAGAACAGGAAGGCGCCTGCATTATTGTACGGATACGGTTCCTATGGTATTAGTATGGATGCCAGTTTTAGCAGTAATATTTTATCCTTACTGGACAGGGGATTTGTATATGCCATTGCTCATATCCGTGGTGGAAAAGAAAAGACCTGGCAATGGTATGAAGATGGAAAAATGATGAAAAAAATAAACTCATTTAATGATTTTATCGATTGTGCTGAATATCTCATTGCTCAGAACTACACATCAGCTGACAGGTTATTTGGCCGGGGAGGTTCTGCCGGTGGATTATTGATGGGAGCTGTTTATAATATGCGGCCTGATCTGTTTAAGGGCATGTTGGCACATGTTCCTTTTGTCGATGTAGTAACCACCATGTCTGATCCAAGTATTCCATTGACTACCGGGGAATATACCGAGTGGGGAAATCCCGGAATCAAAGAGCACTACGATTATATGAAATCGTATTCTCCTGTTGATAATATACAAGCTGATAAAACGACCAACTTACTGGTAACAACTGGTTTTTCGGATAGTCAGGTTCAATATTGGGAGCCAGCTAAATGGGTGGCTAAATTGAGAAAAATCAGAAAAGATAAACAATCGGTTATTTTATTTTATACCAATCTGGATGCCGGACACGGGGGGGCTTCAGGACGATTTGAACGATTGAAAGAAATCGCTCTGGAATATGCATTTATGTTTGGACTACTTGCTGAAAACAACGAGTGAGATTAAACCAGCATGATTAATAATTTATTAATTACGGCTGTATAAAATTAAAAATTAAATACCAGTTTAATTCCTTTATAAGCTAAAAAGAATCCAAGAACACTGAGGATCCAACCCAATACATGGATTGATTTGTGAATTATTTTTGAATTGATCCGCTGACGATTATTCGCTATAAATTTTGTTAAAAAATAAAACCAGCTAACCGTACCAATGGTAACAAACACAGCATAAAATAAACTAAGCAATAGCGGATAGTAGTCTGGCATGACTTCATTTGAAAATTGCAGCAGATTGGATTCAGTTGAATTTAATACTTGTCCCAGAGTACTTGTATCTCCGGCATCTCCGGAAATGACACCCTGGCTCTGTAAGGTATTGAGTTGACCTGCTGCCTTTTTATCCAATCCTCCTGTATCAAAACCAAAGGAAGCCAGCATGGTAAACACTAAAAAGGAAGAAGACATCCAGCTGATCAACAGAGTAGGATTGAGAAATCCCAGCATAAGACCCGTCAGGAAACCACCCCGTTTATGATTTTCATCTTTGTCAAAATTAGCAGCAGTTTGCTGAAGTTCCTGTAATTCCGGATTTGATCTGGTTATTTTAAAACCAATAAATAAAACAAATAAGGAACCAGCCAATAAAACATAGGCCGCATAGGGTTTATAAAACGCATAAAAAGCGGTTAATCCATATACAGATAAAAACACATAGACCAAATCCGCAAAAGCCGCACCATAATTTACAAGATTGCAATACCGCACTCTGCCTTTTAAAGCATTTGATAAAATAACCAGACTGGTCGGACCACCGGCGGGAATCGATAATAATAAACCCAGCAATAATCCGATAATTGATATAAGAAGTAAGTTTCCGGTCAATTGAATATTAAATTAAAATGAATACTAACTATTCAATAACTGATTTGCTGTTTGCAGGTCATCCGCTGTATCGATTTCCATACATGTGCAATCAGTTACATCCACTACAAAGATATCTTCCCCGTCATTCATCAGATCCTGAAAGGCGGCTTCATAAAATATATTGACTTCTTTTTCATGGATAATTTTCTGATCCAAAACGGTAAAAAGTTTGGATACAAGTTGTGCATTAAATTTTTCGATGCCAATGGATTCACCAAGAGCTTCAGGAGGCAGAATGGTTTTTCCTATTTGTTCGATTCTTCCAGAAGAATCTACCTTGACTTTGATTTCTTCTTCTCCAACCGCATGACGTTTTAATGCAAGACAATTAACATGAGGGGAATGTAGCAATCTGTGAATAATTTCTTCGTCAAAAATAATATCGCTGTCCATTAGCAACATATCTTCTCCCAATATATGCGCTTTTGTTAACCATAATGAATAAATATTATTGGTAGAGTCAAAGACTTCGTTATAAATAAAACTTACATGGAATTGCGGGTAATGCAAATTAACAAATTCAATGATTTGTTCTTGCAAATAACCGGTCACAATAATCACATCTTTTATTTTATTTGCAGCTAAATTATCCAGAGTAAGGGCCAGTATATTTTTTTGACCTACTTTCAACAGACATTTGGGTGTATGGTCCGTCAGGGGTCTGAGCCGGGATGCAATACCGGCAGCTAGGATGATGGCTTTCATCCTGATACAGGTTTAAGCGATTTGTCAATCTTGCTTTGAATAAACCACATGATTACTGCAAGTCCGTTAAAACCTGCCAGCACGATCCAAAAAAACAAGTCCAGACGATTTATCAATGAACAAATAATGAGAAATGTAATTTCAGAAGTAGAGCAAATCAATACCCAAACCCTCATGGCAGGTTTATTTTTTTTATAATACTCTTCCGGTGTTCCTAAAAAACCACTTTGGGATTTTGAGGGGGGTGTGATGCGGGCCTGAAATGCACAATATTTCAGATATATACGGATAATGAGTCTGTCGATATACGAGTTTTTTTGATTTTTCAAAGACTCATATTCCGCTTTATATTCTTCCAGTTCTTCATTAAAAGTACTTTTGCGTTGCAGTACATTATCTAAAAAGCGATTGCGGTAATAATCTACCAGGACAGCCTGAATCACACTACTGATGGCAAGGAGTAAAATTAGAAGCCACCAGAATCCAGGATCTTCCTGATGATTGGCATATCCGAATCCGATTCCGATAAATACTGCAAGGGTTGCAATGTAATCTGCAATGCCATCGATAATCCGGCCAGCATGGGTTCCATTTTTTTTTAGTCTTGCCAGTTGACCATCACTGCAATCAAATACATTATAAAGGAGAAAAAATATAGCTCCTGCTATAAAGCCATGTGGAAGGCCCTGAGCATAGAAGTAACCAGATATAATACCAAACACCAGTGCGGTATAAGTGAGCTGATTGGGAGTTATATTGGTTTTATAAATAGCTTTTACAAGTATAAACGCCAGAGGTCTAAAAAAAAAGAGGTCAAAATAATCTTCAACCTCAGTCATTTTTAATGATTTTTTGTATTCAGAATACCAGCTCATACATAATTAATTTCTTTCAGATAACTCTGTATCATTTGCATCAGGGATTTATTTTGTTCCTGTGTTCCCAGAGATATACGCAAATGATTAAACAAGCCATCTTCTGCCATGAATTTGATAATCATATTTCGTTCGGTAAGATATTTTTTTAAGCCATCTTTTATTTCTACAGGAATTTTAACAAGTAGAAAATTGGCATAGGAATTATAGGCTTTAAATCCTCTTAATTTATTAAATTCGGTACGAAACATGGCCATATCGGCGGTCATTTTTTGATTGATGTCCTGATAGTATTCCGGAGAATCGAGTGCCGCCAATGCAATTCGTTCGGAGATTCTGTTGTATCCCAGATAACGGGCACTAAACACTAATAATTGATCATGGTTTTTTCCCAGGAGCGCAAACCCAATACGAACGCCGGCCAAACCATAATATTTTGAAAATGTTCTGATGATTATGACATTTGGATGATTATGGATAATTTCTTTGATATGCGAAATATCGTTGTTGTAAAATAGCGTATACGCTTCATCCATAACGATGACAGAATCACTCATTTTATGCAACACTTGTTTTAATTGAGACGGATCAAGACGATTACCGGTAGGATTATTTGGCGAACTAATTAACACCAGTTTGGGTTTTTGTTCTTCATAAATCCGGAGCATTCCTTCAATGTCATAATAGAATGTATCCTCACCTTCGACTATAGGATATTCTATTTTAATGCCACCTACTTCATCCGCTATTTTTTTATAATACCACCAGGAATACGATGGAATCATAATTTTATCGCCTTCATGTATATAACAATGCACGGTTTGTTTTAGAATATCTTCTCCACCAAAACCCAGCATGACATATTTTTCATCAATATCATAATCTTTTCCCAGACGTTGAGAAAGGGGACTTTTGATTCCTGATGCATAATCCCGGGAATATTCACTAAATAATAAGTAGTCAATGTCTTTTAAAACTTCAAAACATTTTGGTGCCGGACCATATTGATGTTCATTTCTGTCCAGATAAGTGATCACTTGATTATCCACTATAGATCTATTAAAAATAGTTGAAAAAAGTATTTATAAAATTGCAACGAGCATTTTAAACAGCGGCTCAAATTTACATAAAATTTGTATAAGCTTATGAATTAAACAGCACAACACGGTTTCCATTCACATGTAAAAAAATAAAGAGAATAAAAAATTGATTTACAAGGATTTTATATATGAAATTATTTCAATAATTGCGAAATTGAATCTTTCAGGCTGTCGGGTGTAAAAAAAAATTACAATCAGGGAGATTTGATTTTCATTCTGATGTCATATAGTGATCTATCAATTAATAAGGATTGACTTCAAAAATATAGATTTATCAAATTGACTAGACATTTGGAAAGCCCTTCAAATTATCAAACCAGTGCTTGTTTTAATCCTAAGTCAAAGAACGGGAATATAAATTACATAAAGGGTCATGATAGTAAGTAAATTAATAAAATTTACCAAATAAATAATATATCAAAGCTGGGTTAACAAAATAAGTACTATAAAAATTACCAGAGTTCAATAAATATATTTTGATAAGCGCGTAGATTAATCGAATTCTCAAAATCAATACTGGCACTATGAATTAAAATATTTAATAGAAATTATAGATTATCAATAAGTTATTGATATAAGAAAAAACAATACAAGTTATGAATGGCATATAAGGACCAGCCGAAGCTGATTGACTTATATTTGTGGCTTGAAGAAAAAAAATAATAAATAAATTCTACTAATTCTTGGGTCAATTTAATTTGTGATTGCAGATCAGGAAAACGATTGCAGTGATACATTCTAAAATGCACTCCTGATTTTTCGCTAAAAAATGTTTTCGGTTTTTTTATTTTTTTAATAATGGAATTGTAAAATGATTCAATCCCTGATTCTCTATAAAAACCAGGTACTGATAACTTGGTCCGAAGTCATTAAAATCAAGGCTTTCAGACAGTTGCTCTGGTTTACCTTACTGATGATCATTCCGTTATTAGTTTACCTGAATTCATTTTTAGAATTCATTGAACAAAGGCCGGGATGTGATTTAAATGATCCGGTTTTAAAATGTATACCATCAGCGGATATATCCTGGTTTATTTTCTTTGTTTTATACAGTTCATCCTTATTTATGATTCTGTATTGCCTAAAACAACCCTGGTTACTTATCAGAGGATTTCATGTACTGATTATTTTGCAGTATTTGCGAAATATTTGTTTGTATTTAACTCCATTAAATGCCCCTCCGGATATATTTCCACTGCATGATCCTTTTTTAGATGCTATAGCTTATAATGATCAAAGTAAACTTAAAGATTTATTTTTCAGCGGACATACGGCTACAATCTTTATCTTTACACTTTTAATCTGGAATCGACCAGTTTTAAAGTATATATTTGGTACAATTACGGTATTAATGGCTGGTTTATTATTGGTTCAGCATTGCCATTATACAATTGATATAATCGGGGGGATTGCATGTGCTTATTTATCTTTTGGGCTGGTGCGCCGGATCTGGAGAGAAATGGGTCTTAATTTACAGTAGTTTATAATGAAAATGTTTTGTAATCTTGCATTCAATGTTGATAAATGACAGATGCAAAAATCAGGTTTTATACATATATTTTTTACATATACACATTAATCCATGAAACAACAAGTTGAAGTGGATCTGCTTAAGCAAAAAATCGATCATTTAGGCGCTCAGGTGGACTATTTGAAAAAAAATGATATCTATCTTTTTTATAGAGAGTTAGATTCTGCCCAGGACGTCGAGATGACAGAGCATGGTCGCAAAATCCTAATGTTTGGTTCAAACAGCTATTTAGGTTTAACAAACCATCCCCGAGTCAAAGCTGCAGCCATAAAAGCCATAGAAAAATATGGTACCGGAGTCTCCGGCTCAAGGTTATTAAATGGTAATCTGGGTATTCACAGAGAGTTGGAAGAACGGCTGGCTGCCTATCTCGGAAAAGAAGATTCTGTTGTCTTTAGCACTGGTTTTCAGGCTAATCTGGGAGCTATACCCCCGATAATTGACCGAAATGGCTGCCTTTTTATGGATAAACTCAGCCATGCTTCGATTATTGAAAGTGCCACCCTTTCTTTGGGTAAAAAATATAAATTTGAACATAACAATGTTCAATCTCTCGAAAAATTATTGGAGCATTGTCCGGGAAATGCCGTCAAACTCATCGTAACCGAAGGTATTTTTAGTATGGACGGCGATATTTCCAACCTACCGCCGATCGTCGAAATGGCAGAAAAGCACAATGCCATGGTAATGGTCGATGATGCCCATGCCATCGGGGTTATTGGAAAAAATGGCTCCGGATCTTCTTCTTATTTTAATCTTACCGACAGAGTGCGGATCATAACAGGTACGTTTAGTAAATCTCTGGCTGCACTCGGGGGATTTGTAGCCGCCGATAAGGATATCGTAAATCTCATAAAACACAGCTCCCGTGCTTTAATGTTTAGCGCCGGACTTCAGCCGTCTTCTGTGGCAGCCGTTCTTGAAGCCCTGGATATCATAGAAGAACAACCAGAACTAATTGAAAAATTATGGGAAAATACCCATTATTCAATAAAATTAATCCGGAGCATGGGCTTTGATGTAGGTCTCGCTGAAACTCCGATTATTCCGCTTTATATACGGGATGATTACAAAACCTATATGATTACCAAGAGATTATATGAAGATGGTATCTTTTTAAATCCGGTCGTTTCACCGGCAACAAGTACAGATTCTTCCCTGATCCGGTTTTCAATTATGTCCAATCATACCAAGGCACAGATCGATTTTGCTCTCAACAGGGTCTATGATCATGCTAAAGATCTGAAAGTCATCTAAATCAAGGTCTTATGATCCTGATTCAGCCGGTTCAAAAGGAACAAGATTTTAAGGAGTTTATCGATTTTGCCTATGATCTTTATCAGGGAGATCCTTGTTTTGTACCTGAGCTATATATTGCTCAGCGGGATTTAATGAATCCTAAAAAAAATCCTTTTTTCGAATCTGCTAAAGCTCAGCTTTATTTAGCCAAAAAAGACGGCCGCGTTGTCGGACGAATTGCCGCAGTCCGGGACGATAATATGATCCGGTTTACCGGAGAACCCATCGGTGTCTTTGGCTTTTTAGAGCTTATTGATGACTATGAAGTAGCCAAATTATTGCTCGATACTGCTATAGAATGGTTAAAAAAAGAACAACTTACCATCCTGGAAGGACCTTATAATTTTTCGATAAACCATACCTGCGGATTATTGGTGGAAGGCTTCAACCTGCCTCCTACGGTCATGATGTGTTATAATAAACCGTATTACCAGAATTTTCTCGAACGATATGGCCTAAACAAAAAAGTGGATCTTCTCGCCTATCAACTCGATCCGGAATATTTTCCGGAACGACTGCAACGGGCTGAAAAAATTATTGCCGATCGTATGGCTTCAAAAGGAATTACCGTACGTCAAATCAGCTTAAAACATTTTGAACAGGATGTGCTGGCAACAAATCACGTCTATAATCAGGCCTGGAGTAAAAATATGGGCTATACTCCAATGAGTGAAAAAGAATTTCTCCATGCAGCTAAAGATATGAAAATGATCATGGAGCCCGGATTGGTGCTGCTGGCGGAACGGAATAATGAAGTCATTGGATTTTCATTGAGTTTGCCCGATATCAATGAAGTGCTGATAACTATAAAAAGAGGTCGTTTATTTCCCTTTGGATTATTTAAATTGCTTTGGAATAAAAAGAAAATTAAAGGTATCAGAGTTATAGCATTGGGTATACTTGAAGAATACAGACGGATTGGCATCGACGCCTATTTTTATATTTCCGCGTATCATTTTATGAGAAATCATCCGGTATTTTGTACCGGCGAAGCATCCTGGATTCTGGAAAGTAATCCGGAAATGAATCAGGCTCTGATAAAAATGGGTGGTAAAATAACCAAACGATACCGCTTGTTTCGAAAAAATATATAGACCGGTTATAATTTCTATTTACAAAAAATGAATTTAAAAACTGAATTCAAATTTTCACATACATTCATTTATCTTATAAGTGCTCCGGTCTTATTAAGTCTTTATTATTATCACAACACACCCGATCAATTTCTCAAATTATTTCCAGGTATACATGAATCGGCTCAGTCTTCAGTTTACCAGCAATATTGGAAATTTTTTGTATTTTTTATACTACTCGGTTTATGTCCTTTTTTATATCTTATAGTTTTCGTTAAAAAACCACTGTCTGATTTTGGTTTGGGAATGGGAAACTATCGCACCGGACTTAAACTTGTTTTATTACTGATACCTTTTGTCATCGCACCCTTAATTTGGATCGCTGCTCATTTGCCGGACATTAAAAATGAATATCCCATGGCAAGGATTTTTTTTCAGGACAACCGTCTTTTCTGGCAGTATGAATTAGTGTATATTTTATTTTATTACTTGGCCTGGGAATTTTTTTTCAGGGGATTTCTATTATTTGGTTTAGCAAAAGAATGTGGAGCATTACAGGCTATTTTAATTCAAACGGTATCATCTTGTCTGATACACCTCGGAAAACCAGAGAGTGAAACACTGGGATCAATTCCTGTAGGAATTATTTTTGGTATCATTGCTTTACAAACTCAATCCATCTGGTATGTATGGATATTACATTTCAGCATCGGTGTACTAACAGATTTTTTTGTATTAAAACAAGCCGGTGTTATTTTTTAAAATAATCTAAGGGATTACAGAATGAATATACTGGTAACAGGAGCCAATGGTTTTATCGGAAGCCGAATCTGTCTTCATTTTAAAAATCTGCATCATCACGTGACAGGTCTGGTAAGAAAATCATCGGATCTGAGTCTGTTAAAAGATAGCGGGATATCCCTGGTGTATGGAGATATTACGAATCGAAATAGTTTGAAGGGACTGTTTGAAGGAATTGATATCGTAATTCATTCGGCCGGCGCTGTAACAGATTGGGGACCTTATGAATATTTTGAAAAACATAATCTCGGCGGAACTCAACATATCGCTTATGAAGCGGCCCTGGCCGGAGTCAAACGAATGGTACAGGTAAGTTCTGTCGCAATTCATGGTTTCGGTTTTAAATATGCCAATGAAACCCAGCCAGCAGAATCATCTAAGGTAGGCTATTCTGAATCAAAACGTGTTACGGAGTTGTGGTTAAAAGATTTTATGAATGAAACAGAAATGGAAATCTCTATCGTCCGGCCCGGAAATGTTTTCGGCCCCTGCGATACCAAATTTATCGAGCCATACCTTGACTTGATTGACAAAGGACAATTTGTTTTTATTAATGGTGGAAAAGCATTTACCTGCCCGACTTATATTGAAAACCTGGTACATGGTATCGAATTGTGTTGTTTTGAACCCGGGGCCAAAGGAGAAGAATTTATTATTACCGATGGATTGGATATTAGTTGGAAACAATTTACAGATGCCTTATTCATTCAGCTCAATAAATTACCGACAAAACGTTCGGTTCCATTTTTTCTGATGTATGGAGTTTCCTATCTCATGGAATTGACATACAAAGTTTTGCAAATTCGAAAAGCTCCCTTATTAACTCGTTACAGAATTAACAATGCCGGCAAAGATTATCATTTTTCGATTGATAAAGCAATCAGCCTCCTGGGGTATAAACCGGTTGTCGATTTTCATACTTCTGTCAAACGCACTGTAGAATGGTATGCGCGGCGTAAACTGAGCAAGTAAATTTAGGTATCAGTACATGGATCATTAAACGATAATTTTATTTCACTATATAAAAATTAAGGTAATTAGGAAAAGCAACAGGCCTATTGTAGTTTTATCGTATCAAAGTTACATCTCCTTTTAGCTGATGTCTGCCACCTAATTTATCACGCCATTCAACGATGTAAACAAAAACAGCTGGATTTGCTTTTTGTAATTTAAATATTCCATCCCAGCCGTACAAATCATCATTGGGTGGAAAATTATTATACTCATATACTTTTTCTCCCCAGCGATCAAAGATGCTGAAATGATCAATCCATTTGACATCTTCATTTGAATGAACTGTAAACCGGTCATTGATTCCATCGCCATTTGGAGTAAATGCATTGGGCATATAGATCTGGTCATTTTCAATCAATAGGATCAACGATTGGATTGAATCGCATCCAAATCTCGAGCGGTGATTGTATTGGTACGCACCACTTTTAAAATAGTGCATACCATTGGCAGACCAGGTATATTGGCGAATGGCACAGACTGTATCTTCAACATGATAGTCAGGATGTATCCTTAACTGTAACTGATGAATGGAGTCACATCCATGATTTGTCTTTAAATTAAATTGATAAACACCACTCGATTGATATTGCCTGCCTGAAACTGGCCAGATATATGAGACACAACTACTAATGGTATCCGACATATAATATTGTGGATACACAAGAAGATTATAATGAATTATGGAATCACATCCCTGGTGATTAGAACCATATAAAATCAGTTTATCAGATTTATTAAATTCGTCAAGCTGAATACTATCGATCAGCACTTTTCCTCCGGGACAAACTGCAGTATCAATATGCTTGTTTGAAATTTGTTTAAGCCTCAATTTTATATGAATCACAGAATCACATCCATACTGATTAGCCCCGGGCAGTAAAACTGTAGCTGAATTTTTTGACTCATCAAAAACTTGATTGGCAATAACAACATGACCACCCGGACAGATAGCCGTATCCATTTGTTGAATGGAAGAGGGCAAGATGACGAGATTTACCAGAATCAAGGAGTCGCAACCAAACTGATTGGCACCCGGCAGCACAACCGTACCACTTTTATTTGATTCATCAAAAACCTGATTAGCAATGATGATCTGTCCATCCGCGCAGGTGGCAGTATCCAATCGAAATTGTGTTTTTGCTAAGATTTGCAGTTGTACATGAATCACAGAATCACAACCAAATTGATTAGCTCCGGAAAGTAAAATGGAGTCTTTGGTTCGGTTTTCATCAAAAAACTCATTGGCAATTTCAATTTGCTGACCGGAACAAATGGCTGTATCAATAAAATGATCTGAGTATGGCAATATGTCTAAGTTTACAGTAATCGAGGAATCACATCCATAGGAATTGGCAGATCGCAACACAAGCGTTCCGGATCGGTTAAATTCATCAAAAATCTGATTGGCTATTTTAATCACACCACCCTGGCAAGTAGATGTATCCAGAAACCTGTGCGATTCGTCGCGCAACAAAATACCGACGAGTACAACCGAATCACAGCCAACACCATCCGGAGTAGGAAATTTTACTTCACCTGAAGTCTTCGTTCTTGAAAACCATTGCTTGCCTATTTGGATTGAATCATTTCTGCATAAATTAATAAAGCTGGTATCCGGTTTTTGCAAATAACAAGGGATCAATCCAAAATCAAGTGAAAAATCATTTTCACCATCATCTCCGGTTTTATAAGGGAAGGCAATTTTATTTACAAATGAAGCTGATGAAACAAAACTCGTAGAAGCATCAGAATCATTTTCAGAATTACCAAAATTTAAACGAGTCCTTAACTTGGTGGACTTATAACTCGTATTTTTAAATACCAGCTCATTATTTTGATACATTGAATCCTGAGCTATTTGTAAAATAAAATCAGTATTGGCATCCAGATCTTTAAAAAAATATAAACCCCCGGTGTCTGTCAGGGTTTGTGAAATTAAAGAATCATTTGAATTAAAAAGTAAAACGGGTAAATTGGCCAATGGAATTTCACCAGGATCCTGCAGTCCGTCGCCATCCAGATCTGACCATATATAGTTTCCGATAGATACTCCTATTCCTTTACTGGAATTTGAGCCAATTAAAATTTCGATATCGCCCAAACCGGCAGACTTCCCAAAAGTCCCGTGTTCGCCCATAAATACATTGTAATTAATGCGTTTAGTTCCAGTTGCATTATCCAATTGACTCCAGCCGTTTGACCAGATATTTGCTGGATCCATCATGGTGGATAAAACAGTATTGTAACTCGGATGAACTGCCAGGGCACCTAATGCGGATTCCTGATGGCTGTAAAAACCATCCTGGTAAAAAAACTCACCGCCACACACTCCTTGTCTGTTGTTGGCGCCAAGGGTAGTATAAAATCCAGCTGTAGCATTCTGTTCCAACAGATATTCGTCTTTTAGTTTAAAAAGTTTCAGGTTGTCCCCACCAGAAAAAGCAATGTATAGCAAACCATCTGTCTGCCGGGTACCATAATCTCGTCCACCCGATTGATAACCAAATCGATCTCCCAGGGCGACAATCATATTACCTTCAGAATCAAATTCTATATCTGACAAAACAGGTACGGGGCCACATACGACGTCTCTGAAGATATAATAGCTGTAAAAATCATCGCGCCAGGGTCTGAAGGTCGAACAGTAATTATCATTTAAAAAACCTTTAGTATAATGCAGATCAAAAGTGACAATTTGTTTAAAATTAGTCTGATCCCAGGCATAGACTACCGCTTTAAGATCTTCTTCGCGGCCGCTGGATTCTGCCGAACAAACACCACCAATATACACCCGGCCATCCCGGTATTTTAGACCCCAGGGCCTCCAGTCTCCGGAAGCAGCACATCCCGGATCGGGTATCGGAATTTCTAAAACACGGTCTGGTGTCACCGGCAGTTGTAAGGGATTTCCAATGTGGATCGCAATCAGGGAGCGGTTATAAAGATTGACAACAAACAAACTATCACCGGCATCATTGATATCGATATCACCGAGGCCCCATTTGCCAATCAGGGGAAAGGAAATTGAATCATGGGAAGCACTCAAAGGGCTTACTGGTAAATTGCGGAACAGGGCGTTTTCGTCGCCTGTTGCAATGCCAAAATCATCCAGATTTAAAAGCTGGCTCGTTCGTCCATAATATCGAAAACCCGGAGCCGTGACCGGATTAGGTAAAAAATTATTGAGATCAGTTACATAGATTGCCCCCAGTCCACCTGGTCCAAGTGATGCATTTCGTTTGATAAATGCAGCGGAAAATAATTGCCGGGTTTCTTTTTGAAAGCTCAATCCCCAGACTGAACCTGTTTCTCCGGCACTGGCTAGGTAATAATTGCCATTGGGTCCGGTACGGGGACCTCCTTCCGTAGTATTATATCGATTTGCCACCAATGTGGCGGCGGTGTGAGACGGGCTGGCTGGATTTAAGGCATCTCCTTTGGCAAAACAGGTGGTAACGATCCAGGGATTTTCATCGATCTGGCTGTTGAGACGGTAGATACCTAAATCGACTTTGCAATTACCTACATAGCTGCGTTGTGTGCGGGTGCGATTGTCAATACCCGGATTGGCATCAAAAAAACCTGCAGGTACCTGAAATTCGGCCCTGAGTTTTAGCCCGGCGGGTAAATTTAGGACAGACCATAAGCCATTGGTTTTAGTATAGGCTGTCCTGATTAGTTGCTTTGTATCATCATACAGCCGCACTTCAATACCGGGCATTCCGTTTTCGGATGCTTCCTGGATTCCATTTCGGTTAAAATCCTGATAAACTTTTCCTCCGATAGAAGTCGTATCAGCACAAACAGGCGGATCACAGGCAAGTGGTAACATAATCGTTTGTGGAATGGCGGCACAATTTCCAGTAAGAAATTCGGCTTCTACATCATAACTCATGCCATCCGGATCTAAAATAAACTGTACAAAAGCCGGACATGCTTTCATAAACGGATCGTGAATTTTTCGTTGGCCTTTTAAACGAACTTCAATTTTTTCACCCGGTACAGGGTCTGTCCATTTGAGAAAGACCGCTACGATAAGTTTAGATTGATTTCCGGTGCGAGGACCAAATTCACAATCCCCAACAACTATTTTATCAATAATTAAAGTACATAGTGCAATAGGTTTTGAAATAGTGATTTCTTTAAAATCACTATGATAGCAAATACCGGATTTGTAATTAAGAAATACAATACAAAGAAACAAGATGACTCCTACCCGGATTTTTTTTAAATTCATTTGATACATCCTCCATATAATTTAACAGGCATACTCATAGAGGAATTATGATGAGATGTAATATACATATATTTTACAAAACAGGCCATCCTATTTTTGAAAAATTCATATCCTATAATAAAAGATAATTTATACTTATTCAAAGTCATCATAGCACATCGCATGCAGAAGGCAAAGCTGCCTCTGTGTCCCTGTGGCCTGATTTGTAGTTGCCACGAAGACACGACGACACAGAGGAGCACAAAGAAGAAATGAATAATTAACAATGTACAATTA
>CAZALD010000015.1:0-94403 GCA_964486185.1 uncultured Saprospiraceae bacterium | reverse complement strand
CGACAATTTCTAATGGCGGTCATTAGAATTATTTCTTTAATGACAATTCTGGGTTTATTTCTTACAGGGAATCGAGAGAACCTATCAAACAGCGCTTAAACAAATTTTACTTTATTCATCGCAGAGATGAATCTTTTTAAACGCAACAGAAAAAAAATTTTACTTCATAAATTGTTTCGAGGGATCACCATAGAACGAATCCTAAACTGTTTTTAATTTCAAAATGTGCAGCGAGGAATCATTTTGTATCGACTAGTGCAGAATTTGATCTTTATTTAATTGAATCTACCGCTTTATCATCCTGTCTGTCCAATTATAATTTTTTCCTTCAATTTTGATAATATACATTCCGGATGTCAGTTTTGGTAAGTTGAATAAGTATTGAACTCCAATGTCCGGTTTGATCTTATAGTTTTTGACTAACAATCCATTGTTTGTATATATACTTAATATTCCTGCATCCTTAGATATGTTTGACTGTATGAACAATATATCATCGGCGATCGGATTCGGATAAATTCTAAATAATTCATTAGGCTGAGAATTTGAATCATCCTCAATAGAGACTGTCAAATGACATCCGGGAACAAGGCAACCCATTGAGTCTGTCTTAATTAAAATAGATGCTTCAATATAAGACGACGAATCTGCCAAGTACAACCACCCAGGCACAATATATCCTCCATCGTCTATGCTTTTTAAATCTTGTCCTTGAAGTCTTTCCAATCCATAACCAAAGCTGAATGTTCTTTCCCAATTTTTTTTCCCGTTGCTTGTAAAGTTAAATAGACAAATCCTGTCATCCCAGTATGGCAATACAGGATCAAGGCTGTCGTATTTGATCTCAATTCCTGCCAGCGCTGTATAACTTCCATCCCTGTTACGGACCATCCGCCGAATGTTAGAATGGCTAGCCCATACTTCGCATTTGTCCGTTGAATCCGGTCTAAGAGTCCACTTTGCTTTTCCCGTCGAATCCATTTTGATAACAGTCGGATATCCCAATATACCCTCCCGGGCTACAGGATGACTCAGTATGCTTGTACCACATATAAAATTGCCATCGTCATCCAGATGAATATCCCGAATTCCTCCAGTAAAATAACTTTTCCCCTTTATGGCCATGATACTATCTCCATAAGCATTTAAAATCAGTAAATAATCACGCTGTGAATTATCGTTTCCTTTTATATAGTATGGTTTTGAACTGAATCCATATGTCCAGATCATTCCATTAGGAGCTTGTTTTACACCAAGTAATGCAATAATATCTTTCTTGTATTGGTATATTCTTTTTTGAATTACTTCTTTATTACTTCCAAGTTGAATAAGTTGTATGGTTGAATCATCATTAATTATTGAGTCGCCCGCGGTTACTGATAATAAATATTGCTCGCCTGCATTGTTTACAAATATTTGCCCTCCAAAAAGACCTGACTCATTTGGGTAAAACCTCCCGTATGTATAATAATTTTCAATTTGGTCCTGTTCAATATCATATGACACTAATCTTGCAGTGTCATCTGGCTGTAGGTAGGAAGAATAAAATTTATTGTTATGAAAATAAATACCTCGTGGCCACCCAAACCATTTTCCGGGTTCTACCAATTGTCGATTCAATAATAGTTCCCCGTCCAATGAAATTTTTACAAACCGTGCATTCCAATTCCATGGTCTCACGGTGTCTACTCCCCAACCCGATATCCAATAACAGGAATCTGTAACATATACATTATTAAACTCAGGGTTGTCAAGTGTTGAAAAATACTTTTTTGCAAATCGGATGGGCTCCTGAGCAGAACCTGACGGTAATTGGAACGATAGTACTAATAAAAGGATGAACAGATTTACTTTCATATTGGTATGCTATAAATATAATCAGGGCGGACTATATCCGCCCTAATTATAAATTTGAATTTAAATTTTAATAATTCTAGCGGTTGAAAGCGGCTTATGGTCTAAAACGAGGTTTATAAAATAAGCCCCTTTGCTTAATCCTGTAGCATCTATCTTAATGATATTAGAGGCTTCAGAAATGGTTATATTCTTTCGTATTATTCCAAAAATGTCAATAAAAGTTATTTCAATTGATGAATTTTTATCAATTCCAGATGTATACAAAATCAGCTCATCGTTCACTAAAGTAGGATAAACTTCAACACTGGCTAACTGCAATTCTTTTATAACATCTGGAATGCTAGCTGAGCTAAAATATTTAAACCCAGAATCATTTGCAACTCTCAATGGCTCATAATAAGCTGAAATTCCGTAGTAAAACTCTAACCAACCAGATGCCAATACATTTGCAAAAAAATTACCTTGCATTGCGAGGTTCTGCAATTCAACTACTTCAATGCTGTCCAGAGTACCTAAAAATCTATTATTTTCATATGCGGGTAAAAGAATATCAATCAAAGATTCAAATGCATCCACTTGAGCCTGAAGCAGAGCTGAACCACTGGCAGCGGCCAAACTGTTCATTAGACTCAGATGGCTGGGAATAACATTAAGATTGCCATTATTTATGAAAAGCAATACGGCATCCATTCTTGCAGACACCAGTGGAATGCGATTCAGCCATTTGATGGCATTTGCAATGCCGGAAGTATCGTTAAGCTGATGGAATGAACTCATTGCATGACATAAAGAAATTTTTTCATGCCGGATCTCAGAACTCCTTTTTACAAGTTCATACCGCAATCCTGAAGAAGGGATTTCCAAGTTCTGCAAACTATCCCTCATTTGGATAGTGATTCCATTTGAAGTATCCTGCACTAGTTTAAAAAACGTTTCTTCAACCATGACGAAAGGATTTACACAAACCATTTCGAATCGCTCCTGACCAGTGAAAAGATCATCACGAAACCAAACTTCTGTCAAAAGTTCTGAGCTTATATTGGGACTAAGACTTTGAAGGTGTGTCAAAAGGGCTCCTGCATTATGAATACTGGCTTGTTGAACCTCTGCTATCCAATAAGCCGTCTGACCTCCATCTAACAACGCATCCAGGCTATCTTGAACATTGGATTCTATGGTCAGTAAATTGCTGAACCTTTGATCATGCACAGATTCCGGATCACATTCAGGACAGATAGGCTCTACAAAACATCGTACTCCAGATTTATCATATCGTATAGGCTTTACTTTATTGACCGTCTGTGGGTAATGTTGTGGGATCAGCCCATTATACCAGTAATCAATTTCGTCAAAATGAAGATTGTGATAATTAAAATCCAATGGAGGACTCGTAAAGGTATTTCCAGCAGGTTGCATATTAAAATTCTGAATCCTTTTGACCTGTGAAGAAGGTCGAATATATATATCCTCTCTGCAATTGTTAAAGTCATTGCAGGTGATCAACAATGTTGGGCTCTTAAATCTACTGAGCTCAATTCCATAATAAAGTCCAGTAAAAGTATTATCTGCTGAAATATAATTGTCTTCAAAATCATTGACTTGATAGACTTCAATACCATAACTTCTTCGCGGTGAGACAGAAAAATTAATAAAATCATTGTTGCTGATCTGGAACCCAGTACCAGCCCAAATAAATAATCCGGTGCTGGTGAAATTTGTTCCATAAGCTCCTGCCTTAAACTCATTGTTAACCAATCTAAAATTATTTACTCCCATGGTCCAAACACCATAGAAAAATTTTTCAAAAATATTATTGTCGATGTTAAAAGTGTTCATATTTCCTGAAGCCTTAACACCATAATAATATCCACTAACTTTTGGACTGTTTCGAAACTGAAGAGCCGTTCCGTCTTCCAATATGGCTGCAATAAGATTCGGAAAAATGTTCGTTTTATTTTCTATCCTGCAATAATTGAAATATGCAATGCCATTAGCCAGTATGATCTGGTGATAATAATCACTGCCTTTGTATTGTGCATTAAGTTCGAAAACGCTGTTTGAAATAAAGAGCATAACATTTGTTCTGTTGCTGCTGATCATATCGATACCGCTTCTGTTATTATACCAAAAGGCATTATTGGCCACCACAAAGGCACGCCCACCTGTAGAATTATATAGACCAGAATACGAATGTTCAATTATAGCGTTATTGATCAGTTGAACTGTTCCCTTTCCTCCATTTTTTCCAATTTCAACTCCTTTCCAAAACGGACCAGTGTCCTGGGTACCTCCACAAATTTTCTTCGAATTACCAATAGTCAGGGTCCCTCCATCAACAATAAGAGTAGCACCTCCCTCCAATATAATTTTACGGCTAGTGGCCATCTTGAGTTTAGCCTTTATGGTTAGTGTAATACCTGATTTTACTAATAAATTATAATCCATAGTGACGTCAGAAGTCCAGGTTGTATTAGAAGAAATGACTTCATTTCCATCACCGGCTGCATATTGGAGTATAGAAGATAACATCATCATCTGTTTCATCCGTTCAGCCTGACCGGGTGTAAATGATTCCCTGCATTCTCCGTAATAAGACATAATATTATGAATAGGTGGATTGTATTCGTCCCCTGCACATGTATTTGTAAAAGGTGACAAACACCCATTGTGTTCTGATCTATTGTTATCAAACAAGGAAGTTGTTTTCAAACAAGTGTTTTCATCAATACCATTATTGGGATCTGCATCTGTGTCACAGACTTTATCCCCTCCATTGGTGGCACTAGTGTGATTCCTATCGACACACTCATTATTTCCTCCCTGACAATTAAAGGTATGATGCAGTCCTAAGCAATGGCCCAATTCATGTGCCACTATTTTAAAATCAAGCCCACCCGCATAAAAATTATTAGAAGGAATAAAATAAGCATCTCCACCTCCTGCATCATTAAACAAATATCCATTAATTCCATCAGGAATAGAATTTGAATTAAGATATTGTTGTAAATTCTCTCTTGCTATCACATTATCACAAAGATCCAAATTACATGTTGGAAAATTCAAGTTGATATTATGGGCACTGTAAACATTAGTCAGAAATTCTTTAAGCGCAGTTTGAATACCAGCAGTGAGTCCTCCACTACAATCCGTATTTTTGATAATATGCAGATAGACTCTAACCGTAGCACTTCCCGGTGAAGTTGTTCCACATTCAATACCTTCCACAGGATCTGGTTCAATAGCCTGGGGAGAAAGACACTGCGAATCAGCATTATAATTATAAAAACATATTAAGAAAACCATATATATATATATATATATGGTTTTCTGATACTTAAGAATGCTGTCTTAAGCCGTTCAGTAAAAATTGTTTTGGTAAACATAATAAGAAAATTTAATTGTTACAAAATCAATACCCTTCATAAAGGCTTGGCACAAGGCATGATCAGTACTCTTTAAGTTCTCAGCAGCTCAGGGTTTATCTCCTTGTGTGTTCTGCTTTAAGGATGGTTCACTTGTAAATATAATTCTTAATATCATAAATCCTTCTAAATAATACACATATTTATTTTACTAATATAATTATTACCAGTAAAACTCTGGTAAAATACACAAAATGAAATCAACAAAATCTATTATTGCACTTTATTGGTTAAATTGGTATTGCCATAATAATAGGTACTTACATTTCTCTAGCCCCCTGAGAATAACAACAATGTCATCCCGAGTGTAACAAGGGATCTCATGAAACGGAGCAGAGAACAATTTTTACTATAAACAGGGAATCGAGGGATCTCAACATTTGGAGTCCATACTAATTTTACTTCTTAGATTGAATCTAGGGATCTCTTCAAACATAGACTATTTCTGTCTTTTAGTCTTTCCGTTTCATAAAAGTTATTCAATTATGCTATTTTGCTCGCGCATGAAATTCCAGTACAATATCTCTTTTGCCAACCAAGATCTCCTCTTTATTTTTCGTAAGCGTAAGTACTCCGGTTCCGCCAGGATAATTTAAAGCAGCGAGATACCTGTCATTTACCAGGGGATCGTCGTGAAAAACAAAATCTGTAATCCATGTCATCTGATCTTCACTGACTTTAATAGCAGCATGGATATGAGCGGGTAAGGTATTGTCAGGATAAGGAGCCGGACGGATACTGTGAATTTCATATCTGCCTGCACTGTCTGTTTTACACCAGCCATGAAACTGTCCATGCCATTTTTGAGCTCCGGATTCACGTCCGCTTTTGGAATAAAGTCCTTTACTATCTGTATGATAAGCGTACATGATGACATCAGGCCAGGGCGTCTTACCATCCGGTTGATAAATGGTACCTGAAATGATGATTTTTTCTCCTGGTCCGGGAATCGTCATAATATGGGAAAGCGATGGTGGCATATTGAGAAAACTGCAGCGGATATCGGCGTCCGGGTCATCGCAGCTATCGCGAACCATTGTCACAGACTGTGAATCTTCTGAAATCTTATTGTTTATTTTTTTACAAGCAAAAAGATGAAATGCCGATATCACTAAAATCAGATTGAGCAGTTTCATAAACAATAATTATTTTAAACTATTCATAAATAATGTCACTTCAGGATACACCTGATCGGGATTATCTTTCCAGACAAAAGTGGCAGCGTTTAAAATGTCTACTACTTTAATTAAGGGATTCAGAGTTTTTGCTTTATCCCACGAATCGATAAATTGTGGAACGGAATAAATATTCTTAAGATCTTCTCTGATCTGTTTATTAAACAGAGGTCTCAATACCAATACGGGTGATTTAATTTTGAACAATTCAGCTTTTAGGTCTGAAGCAAAAAATTCACATAAGTATCGTACCATGACGGGTACAGGAATTTTTGCGGATTGTGCCCATAATTTATTTGCCAAATCTGTGTCTAAAGAATAAAGATAAGGTGGATAATTCCCTTCGTCAAAAGCTTTTTTCGAAATGGATTTAAACCATTTTTTCGAATAGAAAAAATCAGCGAGCATGGCAAGAGTATCCACTGAGATATCATTATTACCACTTGAGTTTGGCATTAATACTTTGGATTGACCACCCAGGATGATAACTCCTTTGATTAGTTCCGGATGCTGAATGGCAAACTTTAAAGCCAATTGACTGCCTTGCGTAAAATGGCCTGCAATAATCACCTTGTTAAGTTTTTCAGATTGAATCAATGCATGAATTCCTTTAAGTACACTTTTGTTCCAGGATTGTTCGATATAACTTATACTGGTATCAGGCATAGCAGGAGCACCTTTTTTACCATAGCCTGGAATAGTTATGGCATACATCGTAAAATCTTCTTTAAAATGTTCCATAAAATCGTCAAAAACGCTTGAATTATAGCCCCAACCAGGAATTAACAGCATATGCTGCTTGCCTGTGCCTGTCTTGGTATATTCCGGAATCTCTCCATAGGCTGAAGTCTGATATCCGGGAGTATGAATGAGGTTATTAATGGCTGCATCTTGTGTAAACAGCTGTGTGTAAACAGATAAAAAAATGAAGAAAGGAAGGATATATTTTTTCATATAAAAAATGATTTAGCTATAAAGCTTTTTGAAAAATCGGTTTATAGTTATTAAGATGCCAAACTACTAAAAAAATAGTTGCTAACAACATGGCTGAAGTTATAAACGGTGTACCCAGCATACATTGGAACCAAAGATTTGTAAAAAATGGGCTTAGTTTTTTTAATCTACAAACATTTCCCTGATGATAGATTTACATTGTGTAATTTCTTCTAGACTTAATCGACCTACTATTTTAATAATTCGAAGTTTGTCAATCGTTCTGATCTGATCCAGAACAATCCAGCCGGTTTTCTTATTAAGTTTTACTTTTATACGGCTGGGATAGGATTTACCCTGGCTCGTCATAGGCGCTATGGTAATTGTACGAAGATGATTGTTCATTTCATCAGGAGAAATTATAACGCAGGGTCTTGTCTTTTTAATTTCACTTCCCAGGGTAGGATCGAGATTGACCAGAATGATATCGTATTGATTTATTGCCACTCATCAAAAGTTTCATCTTCAAAGACATCGGGAATTAAATTTTGATCATCCCCTACTTTATTCATTTGTTTAAAAGCTTTGTCCCATCCTTTTCTGGCTTCAGCGACAGGTTTTAAAATGATATGTTCGTCTTCCAAAATAATCTCGACCTTATCATTGATCTTATAGCGTTCCAAAATCGTTTTGGATAATCTGAGACCTTTTGAATTTCCAATTTTTATAACGGCTAGTTCCATATTATTAAAATGTAATTACAAAGTTATTACAAAAAAACCAAAATACAAGGGTAATTCTCTTGACCCGTAAGTTTAAACCTAGCCATTAAAAATACAAATGATTGAAAATCAACAGTATATATAAGTATCCCAAATTTAGAATAAAGATTTTTGTTAAGCACAAGTCTCGGATCCAAATGTCGTATCAACGATCCAGGAGGAAACCCACCCACTTTTGTTCTTTTGCAGTCGTCCAAAAGAACCAAAAGACTTGTGCGAAATAAGGCTCTTTGCTTTACTCAATAGCTTCAACTCATTAATAACATCCCGCACCTATGGCGCTAAAATGTGAATAACACAAAGGGTGTAAATAAACAGTTTTATTTATTTACCAATGAAGCTTCATACTAACTGTTGAACTTCCCGCTGTATTTCGCACGATGAATTAATGTTCGTGATTAAATTTATTTACTCTAATACGAAATGTGAAAAACCGACAAAAAACTTTCTTATGGCATAAAGGTGGTGAAGACTACTCGGAATTAAGAGGTAATTCCAGACTGATGTCCCCCGCTGGCGGGGGCCCGGGGGTGGACACGATGTCCATTCTCACAAGAAAGTCATTGTTTACAAAAATTACAAGGTATCTTTTATATACTTTCTATTAAGGATTCATAAACTGGTCCTGTATTTTTGATTACTCTTCACTCTTCACTTCTCACTAGATTAACTGCTTCACTAACAACTTTGTCGAAAGTATGCTCGTCATGGAAACCATAGACCTTTGTTCTTTTGCAGTCGTCCAAAAGAACCAAAAGACTTGTGCGAAATAAGGCTCTTTGCTAAACACAAAAGCCTCAGCTCACTTTTTTCTACCAGAGAGTTTTTACGGATTCCCCTGGAGGAAATTAAAGTCTTTTCATAGAAGAATCTCCTGAAGTAAGCATCAGCGAAAAAAACTCGCCGCTCGCTGTATTTCGCACGATGAAATTGTGAGTGTCAATAAATTAATGTTCTCGAATCCACGATATGCACGACCGACAAAAGAATGTTCCTACCGCACCGGCGTGGTGAAGACTCCGCCGGGTTAAGTTTTCTGAAAAATATTATCCAATTTTCTAAGCCACAAAATTTATCTATATCCGAAACTTTTATTCCACCCCCTAACCCCCGCCAGCGGGGGACATCAGAATGGGATTACACTTTTATACAGGACTTTAGTTTTCTTTTCAAAACAGCTCATTAAATCCTCATTGATTTTGCTTTGCATAATAAACGTCCCCCGCCTTCAGGACACATCAGAATGGGATTACACTTATATACAGGACTTTATTTTCTTTTCAGAACAGTTTATTAAATCCATAATGATTTTGCTTTGCATACTATATGTCCCCCGCTGGCGGGGGCCCGGGGGTGGACACGATGTCCATTCTCACAAGAAAGTCATTGTTTACAAAAATTACAAGGTATCTTTTATATACTTTCTATTAAGGATTCATAAACTGGTCCTGTATTTTTGATTACTCTTCACTCTTCACTAGAATATGGATCACACCTACGGTGTTCTGGACTTGCGGCAATATAATAATTTCGAGACGGTATAACGATCAAGCTTTTTTAGGCATTGTCAATCAATAGCAAATCACTCTTCACTTCTCACTAATTCACTATTTTATTTTTTCACCGCTTCACTAGAATATGGATCACACCTACGGTGTTCTGGACTTGCGGCAATATAATAATTTCGAGACGGTATAACGATCAAGCTTTTTTAGGCATTGTCAATCAATAGCAAATCACTCTTCACTTCTCACTAATTCACTATTTTATTTTTTCACCGCTTCACTGCATTGACCGCATTGACTGCTTCACTAACAACTTTGTCGAAAGTATGCTCGTCATGGAAACCATAGACCTTTGTTCTTTTGCAGTCGTCCAAAAGAACCAAAAGACTTGTGCGAAATAAGGCTCTTTGCTAAACACAAAAGCCTCAGCTCACTTTTTTCTACCAGATAGTTATTACGAATTCCCCTGGAGGAAATAAATGTCTTTTCATAGAAGAATCTCCTGAAGCAAGCATTGGCGAAAAAAACTCGCCACTCGCTGTATTTCGCACGATGAAATTGTGCGTGTCAATAAATTAATGTTCTCGAATCCACGATTTGCACGACCGACAAAAGAATGTTCCTACCGCACCGGCGTGGTGAAGGCTACGCCGGGTTAAGGGTTCTGAAAAATATTATATAGTTTTCTAAGCCACAAAATTTATCTATACCCATAACATTGATTCCACCCCCTAACCCCCGCCAACGGGGGACATCAGTCTGGAATTGCACTTATATACAGGACTTTATTTTCTTTTCAGAACAGTTTATTAAATCCATAATGATTTTGCTTTGCATACTATATGTCCCCCGCTGGCGGGGGTCAGGGGGTGGACACGATGTCCATTCTTACAAGAAAGTCATTGTTTACAATAATTACATGGTATCTTTTATTTCCGTTCTGTTAAACAATCACAAACTGGTCCTGTATTTTTGTTTACTTTTCACTCTTCACTTCTCACTAGATTGACTGCATTGACTGCTTCACTAACAACTTTGTCGAAAGTATTTCGCCTGATCGAATTTTAAAATTGCCATTTTACAAATTCAGATCCGGTATAATACCATACACCCGCATTCTCGCTGGCAAGCCAAAGCCTGCCTTTGCGATCCTTATAAATGCGGATCAGTTTTACATCCTTTCCATTTTCTTTAATACGATATTGTGAAAGCGTTTTACCATCATAGTGCCAGACACCCTCGTTGTAGGTGACCATCCAGAGATGTTGGGCATCATCCAGTACAGCGGATGAAAAATAGGGTAGCTCGATGTCCACATCCTGTTGCGAAAGCACGATCCCTGTCAGTTTTTGGTAGGAGGTATCGGTAAGGAGGCGATACCTGTGCCAGATATTGCTCAGCCAGAAATCGCCGTTTTTGTCTTCGATGATACAGCGCACGCCCGGTACCCGCCCATCTTCCAGAGTGGAAAGTTCTTTCTCGCCAAACCATAAAAACGAATGGCCATTATAGCGGTACGCCCCTGCCAGGACGGTACCGATCCATAGATTGCCGGCCCGGTCTGTATTCAGGCCAAAGACAGCATACGGACTGTAATTCGACTGTGTAAATTGAAGGCCTCCGGTGACGCCAAGGACCCTTTCTATGTCCTGTGGCGGAAGCTGCAGGGTATGGAGCTGATGGCCATCATAGCGGTAGAGATCTGCGGCCGTCCCACCGCAGTGAAACCACAGATCACCGGGCTGCAGGGACCATGTTGATTGCGATGCAGATACTGGACGTAAGGTCTCAAAAGACCTGCCATCAAACCGGCTGATCCCTACCGGCGTCTCGATATACAGATGGCCGGATTTATCTTCCTGAATACCCCGGATGGAATGGTCGATCAGCCCATCGGCTGTGGTGATCTGAAGCAATTGCTTTCCGTCATAGTGAAACAGTCCGCTTCCATTGCTGCCAAACCAGTACCCCATCTTACTATCCTGGTAAACCACCCAGATATTGGTATCCAGCTGGTCCGCGATTTTGCCTATCGGCGGCGGAATTTGTAGGGCTGATTTATTGGGGAGCTGGCAGGTGGTGAGGAAGAGGAGAAATAGGAAGACTTTGAGCATATTCAGTTTAAATGAACATTAAAATTATGGAAATTCTTGCTGAGTATCTTAAACACCTGCGAATTGAGTGCAATTTGACTAGAGAAAAACCAGATGCCCTGGTAGGTGTACAGCGCGCTCAACTATCCAAAATTGAAAACAACACTGGCAACATTACACTTTCTAAAATGCTAAAAATATTTTCTGTACTAAATGCATCGATAAAATACAAAATTAAAAAACAGGAGTTTGAATTGCTTTAATTAAAGTTTGAATATTTTGGTGTGTTAAATCTATAGATATTAAGTTTTAATGAACTGGAATAATTCTTCCGGATGATTGTTAGTACGGCTTTCCGGATTATTGGAATAATATAGTATAAGATAAAAGTATTTATTTTTTCTTTGATATCTCCCCGATAATTTTCAAACTATCCAGGTAATTTTTCTCCGCTTCGCTCAACGTTTTTGCCTGAAATTTTTTGTATTCTGAGGTGGCTTTATCAATGGCCTGGTTGTGACTGACCGTGCCAGCACCTTCTAATAATTTTTCTCCGCTCATAGTTAATATTCGGTCTAAATGTCCTGCCCAATCTTTCATTGTCATAGTTTGTTCCCTTTCGGCTTGCCGTTCTGCAAAGTCCAGATATCCCGAAACAATTTGTCCAAGAGCACGAAGTTCTTTTTCATTTAAATAATTTTTAGCAACAGTTACATCTTTCAAATAAGGACGTTTGCCGGAAAAGTTCATCAATCCCATAAATTCTTGTTCAGCGTCTGCACGGTTAAAAATTACTTCAGCAGCTGTTTGGCCATGAACAGCATAATGAATTTTATTTTGTACTTTTTTAAAAAACTCAATAGATACATCTGCTTTTGGGTCGTAGTCAATGCTTGTGGCGTATATGTCCAGGACCTGTCGGTAAAACACTTTTTCTGATGTACGAATATCCCGGATGCGTTGGAGGAGTTCTTTCCAGTAGCCTCCGCCGCCCAGGTTTTTAAGGCGTTCATCGTCCATGGTAAAGCCTTTGCGTATGTATTCGTTCAGGCGTTTGGTGGCCCACTGTCGAAATTGAGTACCCCGTAAGGATTTTACACGATAGCCAACCGAAATAATAACATCCAGATTGTATAATTTTATTTTGTTTTGCTGGGTTTTGCCTTCAATCGCACCATGTTGAGTGGTAATTCGGAAATTCCGAACAGCCACATTTTCCACGAGTTCGCCTTCTTCAAAAATATGTTTAATATGCTCACTTATAGTCGATTTAGCCTTGTCAAACAACAAAGCCATCTGGTCCTGAGATAGCCACACCGTGTCATCTTCAAAACGTACATCAACCACAATTTTTTCATCTTCATTTTTAAATAGGATGAACTCAGAATTGGTTTTTATAATATTATTTTTTGCCATTTATATTACTTATAAATTGTTATTCATTTCGAAACTTCATTAATGATACATACTATTTGGATATTATCCTATCCATGTGTACGTTTTTTTCTTCCTTCTGATTCCAAGGTACAATTTATAATAATTCTAAATCTGAAGTGGTATTGCTTTATTCACGGAATAATTACTTAAGCAAGCAAAGCCATTATGATAAAATGTGAAAGCAAACAATGATTATGAATTATTATCCGCACGTAATGCATCGATAAAATACAAAATTAAAAAACAGGAGTTTGAATTGCTTTGATTAAAAGTCATTTCTGTTCATCCTGCATAGCATCCCAAAAGTCGCTATTCAGTTTCTTAATTTCAATTAATTTTTCAATGTGTAAGCCAAGACCACAATCATAGATATATTCAGCAAGTTTTAGACCATTGATTAATACGATTTTTGCAGTGGAGTTAAGGCTGGCTACATATTCAAAAGCGCCTTTTGTAAAATCTGAGGTGGTATCTCATCACCACCGAAGCAGACACTTGTACGCTACATAAAATGCGGTTTTATGCAACTTTAAAATTTCAATATTACCTATATGATTTAACTCCATTCTATAGGTTTTCTTAATAAATAACCATCAGTCTTTTTTACCTCATTAGGGAACTGACAGTCTACTAATTTTTTTCTACCTATGGTTAAATAGCCCTTTGCAACCAATGCAACAGAATTATTAAACCGTTTAGGTGGAAATACTACAAAAACTCGCTTTTGTTTGAAATTATCGTGAATAGCTCGTATTGGAGGTACCAAGTCGCTATCACCCGACACAAGCATTGCCATATCATATTTATCCTGATAAGCATCTACAAGCATTTGTGTAGCAATATTCACATCTGTCATTTTTTCGTTGTAATTAGGCCAAATATTACCACAACGCTTACATTCAACTAAGTCTTTTTGGTAATGGCCGTAATAAATCCGGATACCTTGAGATTCTAGTGCTTCAATATAGGAAGATTGTCTTTTTTGTTTGTCGGGGTTATTACTAACACGGCTGGTAAAATATTTCAGCTCTGCCACTTCCTGGTTAGGTTTTAAAAGTGATAATACCAGTTCTTTTAGGTTTAGCCATTTGCAATAATCGTAACCGGCTTCCAACATCCCAAAATAAATGTTAAAACCGTCCACATAAACTATTACTCTTTCTTTTTTTGCTTCGGTGCTAATTATTTCCATTTTTGTTTATACTTTTGCATTTAACATCGCTGGAGATAGCATCTCCGGTCTGACGCTCCGAAAGGAGCGTTTCTTTTTTAAAGTGGCTTGAAATTGCCCTTTTTCTCTTTGATCTATTGCCCGGTCATAGTTTCTCATCACCACCGATGCAGGCACTTGGCGGCTGCTTAAAAAAGCAGTTTTGGGTAGCTTTAAAAGGGCGGTATTGCAAAGGCTTTCTTTTATCATTCTTCGTAGTAGTAGGAATAGTCAATGCCTTTCATAAACATTTCACGGTCATTTATTTTATGGGTAAGTGCTTTAGCTATAAGTTGAGCCAAAACCGTATAATCGACGGTGCTTATAATCATGGCGTTCATGTAATTTTCTTTACTGATTTTGCTCCAGTCTACACATTTTTTAAGTTCCTTTTTCAGTATCAAATCAAGCCAAACTCTTGTACTTCTGCCGTTGCCTTCAATAAACGGATGTGCTTTGTTCATGGCGGCATACTTTTGAATAATCTCATCAAACGTTTTTTGCGACATGGCATCTATTTGTTGCAGAGTGGCTTTCAGATGCTGTGCATACACGAACTGATAGCCACCTTTTGAAATGCTCTTTTCCCTGATTTGCCCGGCAAAATCATATAAGCCACCAAAGAGAAAAGCGTGTATTTGCTGTAGCCCCTTGGTGGTGCCCACTTCAAATTCGTTTATCAAATTACTTTCAAAAAGGGTGTAGGCTTTCTTCTTGCTTTGGCCGTCAATGCTGGTGTCGCTATAGAGAAACCAATCTAAAAATTTCATAGCCCTAATGTTGGGGAAACTTTTAGCCAATGCTGTTACGCCCTCGCTATCCAACATATCGGTGTTGTATTTTTTACCATCTGCCGCCATCAGTTTCAGTTGGGTAGTGGCACTAACCAACTGACTGTTTTCTTTCTTTAGTTTGGCTTTAAGGTATTTCCAATAGTTGCGGACTTTTGTATAATCATGGTCTTCTTTGAGCACAGCTACAATATCCAATACACTAAACCACCATTTGGAATGCTCATCATCCCAAACGGCACGAACTTCACGGTCGTTAAAAAAACGTATGGATATTTTTAGTTGCTCTTTCATGCTTCGTCGTCGCGTTCTAATTCTTTACCCATTCGGTATTTAATATCGTAGATGTTACTGAAGTCTAATTCTTCATCCGTAAAGCTATAGTGCTTGACAAAAACGGTTTTTATTTCGTCAATGATGGGTTTTGACTCTCTTGCATTAAACGGTGTGATCTCTACCTTGTCAATTCCTTTGTTTCTATTCTCAATTGAGAAACTACCGTTTTCGCGATTTACCATGTGCCATGTGTCTGAGCACATAAGCCAATACCTAAAAAACAGACTACTATTCATAAATGCACAACAGCTAACTGCAATAATCTGGCTCCAGAAGTATCCAAATTGGTATGTTCTGGACCTTTTTTGTACACTATTAATAATCCTCTCTACTTCCACACTATTAATTTATTCGATGATTAAGCGTACAGAAAGGTAGGATTTTCCAGATAAACTCATTAAAATTATTTTCAGAAAAATGACAGGCTAAAATTAGTTGTCAATTTTGTAAAACATGTTAAAATGATTTTTTGAAATCATATTAATAATTACGAAGTTATTAATACTTTCTCAAATATTCCTACAACCTTTAAATCAGATTCATCATCTTTAAAAAATTCAATATCTGAGTAAGTGTCGAAAGTTGACATAGGCTTTAAAATAATGCTTACATGTTCGTAATTGTCTTCAGAAAATACTTTGGTACTATGATACTGTTTTACTGTAAAGCCTGAACCAAACTCAGAATCTTTAAAATTGGAAGATTGGATCAAAACTATTTTACCATTTCTGGAACCGCCTTCATCTTCTTTAAATAAACAATATGAGCCATTGGGAATTATTTTATTCATTGACTCACCAACGACTTTACAAACAAAATATCCTTTTTTAGCAGTCACATTGAATGGGGGTTCAATCCATTGTAGTTCAGAATATGCTTGTAAATCACTAAAACTACCTGCTGCCGCAGTAATGTCGATTAAAGGAATCGCATTAATATAGGGTTTCACTTTTTCAAAGGGAAGTATTCTAAACGGGTTTTCAGTTCTATAAGACTCGATATACCGTTTCAAATAATCCCTCAACTCTGGATGATAAGCATAAACATATGTGCCTTTGATCCCTCTGTACATTAAGGTTTTGTAAATGTTAATAATGTAATTTTTTAATTCAGGTCCTTCAGCACCAATCCAACCATATTTATCAAAATAAAGTGAAGAGTCAATCTCCATCTCACCCGTCAAATTATTATAGTTTATCTCTCGGCCGAATATCACTCCCACATAATTTAGATCATAACCTTGCACGGTATGAATACATCCAATCTCTTTTAAAGGATTATCGGAATCTTTTGGGTGGTTAATCCAATCATAAACTGTTTGGTTCCATTGAAACTTAAAATTTTCAATTTCTATATCTATTGCTTCAGTATTTTGTGGCTTTCTTTTAGGATCAGATAGCCATTCCCAGGAATAACCTGCTACCAATCTACACAATCCATATATTTTTTCTTTATCAAAGAGTTCATTGTACAAATCGGTAATCTTGTCAAAAAACAACAAATCATAGTTTGAGCTTTTGAATGGTTTTATTTGCTCTTTATGAAGGTTTAATAATGAATTGACAAACTGAATATAATTAGTTCCCCCACGGACTCGCATCTGAGATATTAATTCCAGATTTAGTGTCCTTTTGTCTTGTATTAAATGGTTAAATCTGTCATCATCAACGTCAGATGGTTTTACCGATTGGGCTTTATCATAAAAAAAGATTTGGTTTTTACTTTTCATCAAAATCCAATCTAATTCGGTACCGCTTTCATCAAGGCCTAGTTTTTGATTATTCTTCTTGAATACACCTCTCCAACTAATATTTTTATACTGTCTTAACCTGTGAGCTTCATCGACAATCAGGAGATCGAAATGATCCCGGGAATTGGCAACTTCTGAAGGACCAATGATCATTGAAGATTTTAAACCAGGTATGGATGTAAAAACCGTTTTGAGTGTTTCCCTTAAAGAGGACATAGCCACTACCAGTGCAATTTTCGGATTGGGATATTTTTTACGGAACTCCTTTATGTAGCTGATTTCTCTTAATTCATCGTCATTTAATTCTTCATGATTTATGAAGTTTGTTTCTGTGCTAAGCAATTTAATCAGATAAGTTGCCAAAATGGTTTTTCCTGTGCCTGCACTTCCGCTGACAAAGATCCTGTTGGATTGTTTTCTGGTAATGCCATCAAGGATTTCCATAACTGAATAATATTGATCCTCATTAAGTGCTTTATAAGGAGAATATTTAAACAATTCAGAATTCTCAATTTCAGAAAGTGATTTGGTAATAAATTTTTTATCAATGAGTTTAGACCAAACTTCTTTAAATAAGTTTTTATAAAGATCTTGTTGATAGTAATTATGATTAATCAGACCATAATTGCCATTTTGTAGATTATATGTTCCCTCAGCGGTAAGGTATTGAATTAAATTAGACTCGATATCAAGAGTTGCTGATTTGTTAAATTTATCAGAACCAATAATAGAGATCTTATCAAGTTTACACCGCTCCGGATTTGCGAGATGATTTTTTATCCTGTTTAATGCATTGGTAGACTCTCCGACATAAGCAATCTTTGAGGTTTCATTTTGAATAAAATAAACAATGGGCCACTGATTTTTGACCCATGGGTTGTTCTCTAATTTTTCTAGCGCTTCTTTTTTGAAAGGATACTGATCAGAAACTTCGATCGATAATTCAAATTCAAAGCTCATAATTCATCATATTTTCTGGCACTCCCTTTCGCTTTTTCCACCGGATATTTCTCCGCATTTTTCTGAATTTTCTCCAGTACGATCTCACTTACATCAAACTGGTATCTCTCAGCCATCAGAAAGGCAAACGCGAAGACATCCGCCAGCTCTTCCCTGACCCGATCCGGATCGGCTTCAGTTTCATTCTTCCAGAGGAATAATTCCAGCAACTCAGCAGCTTCTACATTAATGGCCAGAGCCAGATCTTTCGGATTGTGAAACTGAGCCCAGTCCCTTTCATTTCTGAAATTGAGCAATTCCTGGATGATTTGGTTTGTTTCTTTCATGGTAAGAGCAAATTACAGTAAAAATCAATTGAACGCTTTATTTTTATTTTAAACACCAAATTAAGCTTCAATTTCCAATTTTATAAGAGTTTTAACATTATAAATTTTGGAGTTTAAATTATTTCCTGTAAATATCTCAAGTCACTATCCATCATCATGTTTAGAAATATTATTCATCCATTATATTATCAACTGTGGTGAGTTAAATAATTAAAACACCGAAGGTAAGGATGGAATAAATTGAATTTGTCTTGGGGTGGGCAGGCACAGTCTTACCGCATTTTTGGTCTGTGCGTTGGCTTGTGCGAATTGCAAATGTGCTTACACCTGTGGGTTAGTTTTTTTTCCATTCATATTTTTTTTTGTCACACCCACATCTAATTTTCTTTGCAACTGTGTCATAATTTCTAAGTGACACCATTGGTCTTTTGCATTCAATGTCTCCACAATTAAATATTTCTTCTAATTCCTTAATGTCTTTCCAAAATGCTCTTAAATCACCAATTTTAGGATTGAATGTACTTGCGTGAGATAAGTTATTTAAAATGGGTGATGCAAGAATATTATCTATTAGCGGAAATTTGTCTTTTAACTCTGGACTGCAAATTTTAATTTCTGATTTTATACGAGTAATTAATTCGTGTGGCATCCTGTGTTCATTCGTGCTGTTATAATTAAATGCCACTTTAGCTTCAATATGAAATGCAATATCCTTTAAGGAAAACTCTAAATACCTGCGAATTGGGTTTCCTAAGTCATCTATTTTGCTTTCTGCAATACATTTTTCAATCCTCTCTTTAAGGTCATTTGGCTCTTCGTCAAAATGAGTTCCCTTATCTTCAGACCATTTAATTTCATTTATAATCCAATTTTTAGTTTTTGCTAACGGGCTTACAAAGTTTGTAAACCAATCTTCCTCGTGAGTAAGCAATATGATTTGATATTTGGAGAACTTTTCAAATATTAATTCTGCAAATTTCTTTCTATGGTTAGAGTCAAAACTTGAAATTACATCATCTAAAACAATGAACTTATTTTTAGTATTAAAAGCGTCTACCGAAGCTAAAAAGAATGAAATTCCAAAACAATTCAAATGAGATTCACTAAAGTATTTTTGTGGAGGAAAAACCCAATTTCCGTTGTATTTGTATTTAATCGTTATTCCTATTAATTCATCTTCTTCTCCAATAGTTTCAATTGCAATGTCCTGAAAAGGTTCATCAGGATTCATATATTGGTAGTACTCATTTATTTTACCAGAAAAAGTTGAAATGAAATTTTCAAGCCCTTCTTTTTGCTTTTTTACAAATTCATTGTAAATAATCTCTAGCGATTTTTGTTGTTTTTCAAGTATTACTTTCTGCTTATCAAATTGCTGAATTTTCAAAAAAGCATCCTTAGAAGCAGAAATATTTGAATATAGAACTGCTGAATTGTCTTTTTTGAAAATGTCTTGTATTTGCTTAATTCTTGTGGCTATTTTTTCTTGAAATTCAAAATCAGTTAATTCTAATTTGATAATATCGATTTTAGGTATTTTATTTCCAGAAGTAACTTTTTCTAAACTCGATTTTTGAAACTCATTTACTTTTTTCTTTAAGACTTCAAATCCAGTTTTTATGTATTTATAATCTTCCGATTCGATTAGTGTCTCTGAAAAAATGGTATCCAATCTTTTTACGCGTTCAACAGTTATGGATTGGATTAATTGCTTCGCTTTATCAAAAGATGCTTTTTTCTTTGTTGATTCTTCAATTTCTTTTAATCTTTCAGCTATTTCTAGGCGAAGTTCATCAATGCTTTTCGGTTGTAAACAAAGTGGGCAACTTTCGACTTTATGATATTTTTTTGACAAAACTGTATCTCCAGTTTTTAGTAATTCCCCTAAAAATGTTTGCATAATGCTTTCAACATCATTGGCAATCACTTCAAATTCATTATAGTATTTTTCGTACTCGGTATTTATAAATTCTATTTCAGATTTGAGTGTACTAATAACTAAATTTGACTTTTCTAAAAATGCTAATTCTTTATTGAGTTTGTTATTTGTAGCATTTTTTAAGTGTGTTAGAACCTTATCAATGTCCTTTATCTCTTTAACATCAAGACCTGTTTTTAAAGGTTTTATTTTTTCGTTTATAACTTCAAATAAATTTTCTTCTTGGCTAATTGCTGCTCCTAATTTTTCAATTAAGACTCCTTTTTGAGTATTTATTTGAGCTTCAAAATTTTGGTTTTTAATTTCCGTTTTTATCGAATTCCAACTTTTTTTCAGAACATCTTTTTTCTTTGTTACTTCTCCAAAACCAATAATATCAGATAAATATTTTAGTTTGTCGCTTTTAGTGTTGTCAATAAAATTGGTAAGGTATTGATAGCGTAATAAAAGATTCTCTTCTTTAGATTCCTCCAAGTAATTTTTAAAATCATCACTAAAATTTGAAAATTCAGTTATCAATTTATCTCGTTTGTTAAAAAGTGATTTAGAACAATCTAAGGCAGTTTCTTTTACAAACGATACGGCAACTTCCGAAGCTTCATCAGTTTTAAGAGATGAGTTTCGTAAAGCATCTTTTAAATCAATTTCGCTATTGCTTGATAAATGTTCTACGCGATTAGTATAAAACCATTCAATGGCATCAGATATACTGCTTTTCCCTGTTCCATTGTCTCCATATAAAACAATTGACCTACCATTTAGCGGTAATTCTAAAACGTTTTTAGCACCTCTTATTCCTTTGATGGAAATCGTATTAATTTTTGTTTCCATCTCTAAGCTTTTGAAGTTCATTTTTAACATTGGTGTCCGTCAATTTATCCTCTTGATACAATTTCGACAACATTTTTGCAATGTCTTTATCAACATTTTCGATTTCCTCAATGCCATCAAAAAAATGATCTAATATTTCTTTACCGGATTTTACTTTATCTTTCATAGTACCATTATTTAAAATATTTCCAGTCAATTTTAAAACTAGATGTTAATGTTTGGTTTTGAATTTCAAATCCCGATTTGTTATTGCAAATAGGGTAAACTCCAAATTGTTCAACAAAATCTAAAATGAAATAACTTTCTAAATCTTCAATTCTGAACTGCCATAGGCTTTTAAGCATTTCAAAATTGATGTATGTAAAAAACAAGGGTTCAACTTTTCTGTAATTAACTAAACCAAGATTTTTTGATTTACCATCAAAATGACCCAACAAACGGTTTCCAATGCTATTGGTTTTTCTTTCACTCATACCGATATACAAAAGTTTGGACTTTTGAAAAGGATATTGAATTTCAATATATCGGCTAAAAATGAAGTATAAACCTGCAATTCCATTTAAGGGCTTTATGTTGTTTGCTTCAAACAATTTTGGACTATCAAAATAGATAGTTACTGTTTTAGTATTTAATTCTTTGTCTATCATTAACTAAAAACTTCTTCTTTTTTCTCTTTTATTTCTTTTGGTTTTTCAACCGAACAACATTTTACCAAAGCATTGGCAACGTGCCACATCAAAACTGGTGGAACTGCGTTCCCGATTGCTCTGTATTGTCTGTTTTCTGAAACTACATCTAATTTGAATGATTCAGGGAATGATTGAATATTTGCCGCTTCTCTCGGGGTAAATCTTCTGTATTTTCCGTCCACCATTAAAACGGGGTCTGTTCCGTTTAAACTCACTTTTGCCAAATGCGAGCTTATAGTGTTACAAGGTTGCTCCAAATCTTGAACTCTTCCTTTGTTCATTTTCTCACGAACTCGAAGCATACCGTCAACTGCTCTTTGACTAAAAAACCATTTATCGTCAAGGTCTGCTTTGGTGTCTATCACTTGTTTGAGTTTAACTTTTGAGCCGTTCACTGTTGATGGTTGAGGAAAGCGAAAATTGAAATAATCATCAAATTCTCTGAAACCAACAATAAACACTCTTTCTCTTTTTTGTGGTACGCCAAATTCCGAAGCGTTTAAAAGCTTGTGATGAATGTAATATCCAGCCTTTTCAAATTCTTTTACAATCATTGGAAAGGCTTGCCCTTTGTTTGCTGATAAAAGACCTTTTACATTTTCGCCAATGAAAAAACGAGGTTTTTTCTCTTTCAGAACATTAACCATTTCAAAAAACAGTTTTCCTCTATCATCTTTATAGCCAAGTCGTGGCGGATTTTGAGCACTTATTGAAAATGATTGACAAGGAAAACCACCAAGTAAAATATCGTGGTCAGGAATTTTGCTTGGCTCAATATCTCTAACATCTTTGGTTTCGCATTTATGTTCAAAATTGCTGTTGTAGATTGTAGTTGCATAGCTGTCATTGTCGGCAGCATAAACAACTTCAAAAGGCAATTCTTCAAAATGCTTTCCAAGGAAATTAAAGTCTCCTTGAATTCCTAAATCCATTCCTCCGCATCCGCAGAATAATGAAGTTACTTTTAGTTTCTTATTTCTAATAGCTTTTCCCATTGTCCTGATGTTTTAGAAAATTCAACAACTAAATTTTTATCAACTTTCAAATTCCCTTGCTCATATTGTTTAACAGGGTTTTGAATCAAAAATATGTTTTTGGTATCATCATTTACTACCAAGTAATAAATGAAATAATTCTCGCCCATTGTTTCGGCTGTATCCCATTCGTTTAGTGTAAGTTTAAAGCGATTATTATTTATTGCTTTTCGTGATTTTGTGGTTTTTACTTCGATATAGCGTTTCTTCTTTTCTAATTCAACGCTTTGAATATCGTAACCAACTCCAAGCGGAGTAGGGATTTTATTTATCAAATGCTGTCTATTTGATTTGTCTTTGGTTCTCAAATATTCGTGAGCCAAGATTAAACTTTCTCCATAATCTCCAATGATTTTTGTAGGCACTTTTCTATCGCCAGTCATTCGAGAATAATATTCTTGAATTAGTGCAGAAATATTTTCTTGCTCTGCTTGATCAAGGTGCGGAGCAAAGGCTTCAATTCCATCAAATTCATTAACAAACGAAAACCAACTTTCTTCTATAACTGCAATTTCAGGATTGGTAATTTCTTTTTGCTTGTAGAATTTATCGTATCGATTGAACCAAACAGCTTTATTCAAATGAAAATTGATTGCTTCTTTGTTTTCATAATTAAGATAGTAGTAATATCCTGTTCCTTTGTGTTGCAATAAGTTTGCTAAAACCATATAATCCAAAATATCACCTGCATATCTACAAACATCACCATTTGAAGGGTATGCTCCTGTTTTTTCGTTTCTTAATTGGTCATAATGGTGGTCATATTCAATTTTATCGACTCTGTGTTTGAGAATCATTTTAGCAACATCTTTTGGATGTTTTCCGTCTCGTGTAACTCTCAAATCAAAGTATGCACATTGGGTTAATTCCTCTGCCGTAACGCTAAATGGTTTTCCTGTGAGTTTCTCTCCTTCAATTAATAACTGCAAAATGAAATTACAAGGTTTAAATTTTACACCTGCTTCAATTTGCTTGATAATATTGTGGGATTTTATATGTCCGCCTGGGTATTGGAATGAGTAAAGGAAATAATTAAAAAACTCATCCAAATATTGATTGTTTGCTAGTCTGATTGCCATTTTACTTGGTTGAAGATGTTTATCTTCTTCTTGTATAAAAGCAAAAAGGGCTGAAATTTCAGTTCTCCAATTATCAATAGTTTTTTGAGTGGAAGAAGCGTTTTTCTTAAAGCCAAAAAGCACATTGTTTAAAACTGCATTAAACTCTTTTTCGGGCAATACTTCCATTTCAGAAATTGAGGTTGCCACATAAAGTAAAACTTCTTCCACATCATTTTTGAAACGTGGTCTTACGTGATGCAAACGAAAAAAGTATTCGTCAGGAATTTTATATTTCTGTTGTTTACTCATAAATATTTTTTCAATGATTTAGCCAAAACCTCTGCCAATAGGGGAGGAACAGCGTTACCAACTTGTTTATATTGACTTGTTTTGCTTCCTAAAAAAATAAAAGTGTCAGGAAATGATTGAATTCTTGCACTTTCTCTCACTGTCGGCACACGATTAAATTTGTAATGGAAATGATGTCTGTGCCCCGTATCTATTGTGAAACTTGGTTTTTTGCTGTTTAGCCTTGTCCAAGCAATATTTACGTTTCTTGTTTTGTGTAGATGCTCGGGCAAGTTTTTGTAATTACCACCATCAGGAACCATAGAAATAATTTCAATCGTTTGGTCGTTGTGATTTGTAATTTCGTGATTAAACAAACCTTTTGAGCCTTTACGAATTTTTTCTTGAAATTCAGATTTTGCTTTTAGTGGATATTTCGCTCCGTCTGAAATTGATTTTTCGGGTAAATCAGAAATTGCTTCACTTGATGAAACAAATTCAAGTTTTTTAATTTCAGGGAATTTGAAATTTTCTTTTCCTTTTGTGCCTATGATAAAAGCTCTTCTTCTGTTTTGGGGAACACCAAATTCAGAAGCTAAAAGCACTTTGTAAACTACATTGTAACCCAATTTTTCAAAATCTTCAATGATGTTGTCTTTTACTACACCTTTGCCCATTGAAACAATGTTTGGCACGTTTTCCATTAGAAAAACTTGCGGTTTGTAAAACTCCACAAAACTCACAAATGATTTATAGAGCTTGTTTCTTTCGTCATCTACAATTCTTTTTCCTGCAATAGAAAAACCTTGACAAGGAGGTCCACCAATTATTATATCAGCTTTTTTTATTCCTGTCTTTTTGCTTATTTCTTTTGGTGTTTCGTTAAATAAGTCTGCAACCAAACCTGTTGAACCTTTGTGATTGTGTTCAAAGGTTTTTATGGCATCTTGCCAATGGTCAATTCCAAGTACAACGTCATAACCAGCCTTAATAAAGCCATACGAAAGTCCTCCGCAACCGCAAAATAAATCTATAACTGTCGGTTTCACTTTACTCATTCGTGTTAAACTTTATTTCTCCTTGTTTTACATTCTTGCTTTTTAGGTAGTTTACTTTTTCCTCTGCTACCATCAGTGTTTCCATTGAGCAATTGTTTTCGTAAATCTTTTTTGCGAAAAGGTCGCTGAAAAATTCTGTTTTGATGTCGTCAAGTTTTAGACTGAAAACTGTTGCTAGTTTTTCAAGTCGTTTCTCGTCAAATTCTCTCTTTCCGTTCTCAATCTTGCTCAAATTAGCTGAGTCCAATTCCAGTTGAGCGGCTAACTGTGTTAAAGTCATTCCGTTCTCTGTCCTTAATTTCCTTATATATTCTCCAAAACTGGTTTTCATTCGACTTGTTGATTTAGACTTGTCAATATTTGACAAATATAAAACACTTTTTTGAAAGTGAATTAAATTTTCATTTTTTTTCTAGCGGTGGGAAATTGGCTCTTTTGCAAAACTTGGGTGGTGTGTCGGCTTGTGCGGTTTTGTAAATGTGCCAATGTGCGGTTGGCTAAAATTATTTTTTAAAAGTGCGATGGGAAAATTTTTAAAACATTCGGGTCGGGTGGTGTGTCGCCAAGGTCAGTCCGTAAGTTTATGTTAAGATGTCAAAGTTCGTTTTTCAGTGTCTGTTTTTTCGGAGTACGGTCGTTCTCTAGGCTTGCTTACAACGGATTTGGCATAGACGCTGCACCGCCAAACCATTAGCAGCCAAAAATAAGAAATATGTTTTTATTACGGGAAAAAATTAAAAAAGAATGATTTCTGATGCTGGCGGTGTAGAGTCTATGGCATGTTAGCTGTGGTTTTTTCTTTCAGGCTATTCCGTATTTTAGTCCATATTCTTTTACAGTCTCTATAAATTCAGGTATTGTTCTCTTTTCGGTTAATAATTTAGTATACTCTAATTTCTGTAACCGGAAATTAAATATGTCACAAAATCGGCATATAGAAATGTATCAAAATTGGCAACAAGAATGCTACAAAAATGGCAACAATGAATGTATGATTTAGGGAATTAAAATTAAAGTTTTATATCGGTTGAAACAAAACTCAATCGATATGAAAAAGAAAGATTTTAAGAACTGGATCATGTATCACGAAATCCATAAATTAACGCGTCTGGGGTTTAGCTCCCGGAGGATAGCACGATATCTTGTTTTAGATATCAGAACGGTGAATAAACACCTTCAAATGTCTGAGGAGGATTACGAACAAAGCCTTTTAAGAACTCAGAACAGGCCCAGAATTTTATCCCTATATGAATGTTTTGTAAAGGATAAATTGATAGAATTTCCAGATACTACAACAGCTCAGATGTATGATTGGCTAAAGGAATCACATCCGGATTTGCCTCAAGCAAGCTGTCGTGCTGTATACAATTTTGTGATGTTCGTCAGACAGAAGTATAACATTCCGTTTGTACGGTTAACTAGAGAATACTTTGCAGTAGAAGAATTGCCTTGGGGAGAGCAGGCACAGGTAGATTTTGGTGAGTACAATATGCGGCAAAACAATGGCAGCAAAAAGAAGGTACGCTTTTTTGCCATGGTAATGTCTCGTAGCCGTATGAAATTCATTTGGTTTTCTGATGTTCCATTTACTGCAAATACAGTTTGTCAAGCACATGAAAAAGCTTTTGCCTTTTTTGAAGGCATTCCTAACACCGTTGTTTACGATCAGGATCGAACCATGTTGGTAGATGAAAACATCGGGGATTTAATTCTGACATCCACGTTTAAACAATATACGAAATCAAGAAATTTTAAACTCCATTTTTGTAAAAAGGCAGATCCGGAAAGTAAAGGCAAAGTGGAAAATGTGATTCAATATGTGAAGAAAAATTTTCTTTACAACAGACCGTACTCAGATTTAGAAACATTAAACACCGAAGCTGTTGCCTGGCTTGGACGAACAGCTAATCATCTGGCTCATAATTACACTAAAGAATCACCCCTAAACGCATTTATAATTGAGAAACCACATCTCAAACCTTACACACCATTATTCATTGAAAACAAACAAAACAAAATGTACCACGTACGTAAAACCAACACCATTGCATATAAAAGTAATTTCTATACACTACCGATGGGTACATATCAAGGCCCGGGAACGCAGGTAAAAATCAAGCAAATAGACAACTGCATTGAAATCTTTAACCTCAAAGACAAACTCCTGTGTACCCATATACTAAGCTTGTTGACGGGCCAAACCATAGCCAATTCAAGCCACAAACGCGATACATCTAAAGGCATTGAAGAATTGATTGGCGAGCTATCCACTCGATTTACAAAAAAAGAATTGGCCGTTGAATATTTGCACGAAATTAAAAAGACATATCCTCGATACACAAGGGATCAATTGCAATTTATTATTAGAGCCATAGAAAACTCCAGTACTGACCAAAATGTAGTTGATACAACACTGGATTTTTGTATTACAAATCAATTATTCAATGGAATCGATTTTGAACAGGCATTAATGGTATTTATCGAACAATCAAAACCAATATTAAAAGAAAAACCAATTGTACTGTTGAATAAAAATAACCTTGCAAAAGCAAATCAAACTCCTCAAAAAAGTGATATAAACGATTATGAAAAAATTATTAACCCATTAAATTAAAATGTATGACTAAAACAGAGTTAATTAAAAATCAATGTAAACAATTACATTTATCCGCTCTATGCGCTAATTTTGATGAGATAATAGCAACAGCTGAATCGCAAAAGGCAAGTTACCTGGAGCTCATCAAAATGCTTATGGACAAAGAAATCTATCACCGAAAACAAAAAGATCAGGAAAAGAGAACGAAACAAGCACGTTTACCATTGGCCTATAATCTTGATTTATACGACTTTAGTTTTTCCAATGGCCTTGACAAACAGCAGCTAAATCAATTAAGAGAATTAACATGGCTGGAACAAAACTTCAATGTTATTTTAATGGGACCATCCGGAACCGGTAAAACATACATTGCCGGAGGACTTTGTTTTGATGCTATCGAAAAAGGATACAGGGCCTACTTTAAAACCATGGAAGAATTAATCAAAGTGTTAAAAATGAAAGAAATTACAAAGTCTGCTGCAACTGAATATCTACGAATCATCAGATCTCACCTACTCGTTATTGACGATATTATGATGTTTCCAGTAACGCAGCAAGATTCAGTAGCTTTCTTTAATTTAATAAATGAGCTTCATGATAAAACTTCTCTGGTCATTACAACCAACAAATCACCAAAAGAATGGACTGATGTACTCAAAGATCCGGTTCTGACTACAGCTCTCTTAGACCGGATTTTGTTCAAATGTGAAATTATAAAACTAGAAGGTAAAAGCTACCGTATGGAAAATAGAAAAACAATTTTTACTAACCCAAAATAACTTAATTTTGACCTCCAAATCATACATAGCTTGTTGCCATTTTTATGACATAGCTAGTTGCCATTTTTGTAGCATTCCTAATTGCCGAAAATGTAGCATATTTGGTTTCTGGTAACAATTTCGCTTTGTCAATTTGTTTTAGCTCTCCATAAACGACAAGTTTACTTAAAGGGGCTAAAATCTGTATTTCTTTGTCAAGTGTTTTAAGAATTTCCTCCTTAGAATTATTGGTATTAAAATAAGGTAGAATAAATTTATCAAGATTCATTCTCATTTCAGCTATTAATATTGATTCATCTGTTTTTTCGGTAATATCATACCAAATGTCATGCTGCTTTCTTAAATGTCCAATTCGTTTTCTAATTACACATTCGGGTTCTGTTGGAAAGATTGGAATTGGTTTGCCTTGATTATAAATCATACCAGCCCAATATTCTGGTAAAAACAATCCGATATTGATTGTGAAATTAATGTCATTCTTTGTACGCCAGACACTCTTTTGGATATTGATTATTTGACCAAATCCCTGTCTTTGGATGTAGAAATTATTTATCTTTTTCTTATATCCAAGAGGTTTAAGAACTTCATGAAAACTCTGTTTCATAATTCTATCAAATTTCATTTCTGCTTCTGTCTTCATAAAATCACAGCTAACTAAGGCATACCCGCACCCCACACCCCCCAAAAATCACACTCTCATCGACCCAATACTAATTATTATCCTTGAAGTTTTTCTTAGGGAAATCCACAACTAAAATACAAATCGGAATTCAATTTGTGAATAAAATTTTAATGAGGGAAGAGTCAGAGACAGGATAGAGTAATGTGTGATTAGTGAAGAGTGATAAGTTGACAATGCCTGAATTGGTTATATTGTCAAGTATATCAATAGGTTATAATGACGTTCTTCAGCATAAACCTAATCCGGAAACAAGAAATTTTTTGTTAAAAAGTGCAGGAATATTAGACTTAGGGGTGGTCCAGCTACCGGGTCAGCAGACAAGATTGTCAAGGAATGACGGTAAAAATACCAGTCCTTTGGGCCTTGCCCTGAGGACTTATCCGGAAAACACTAAAGCTTGTCTAAAGATTGTTGGACAAAAGTTCAGCATTTATTTAATTATCGGAATTGGATGTACATTGAAAACTTAAATGTTACTGGTAATTCTACTCTTCAAGTTTAGGAAAAAGGCTTGATTGGTTTTTTGAATTGTCTTTTGTTTTGTCTGACAGATGTGCTTTAATATAATAATTACCACGGTTTAAGCTAATCCACTTTTCAAGTTCAGACGCAAGTGTTTCATTTGTTCTTTTTAAAAACCTAATAATCTTATATGATGGACTTGTACTGCCAAATCCAAAGGCATTGTGAGTTTCCAGTTTATATTTATTTTCTATTAAATGCAATCCTTTGACAAAAAATTCAACTTCACTGTTAATAAATCGATTGCCCCCGGTCCAAGTGTAATGCATTCCCAAATCACTTCGGTATTCAAGAATCACCACTGCCGGTATCATGGAGCCGAAAATATCAGGATTGAAGTCCTGCCTATTCAGCTCACCCAATTCAATTAAAATCTCCGTGTCTTCGGCAAAAAAGCAAAACAACAAGCGAGATAAAAAGATATTCAGGTTATGAATGCTCTCTTTTGAATTGTAAACATTCAGGTTTTGCGTAATGAGCAAATCGTAAAGCTGAGCCATTTTGTATGCAGCATTGCGGTTGGCTTCATTGTCATTGGTGGAATGATACACTTCGCTTCCAGCAAGTGGTAAAAAGAAAGCATAATGATTGGGTAATTCTTTAATGGATATATCCAGGTTCTTGCCCAACTTCAAATCTTTTGCAACCAGATTTTTGTAATCGGTAACAACGGCAAAGCGCGGTTAGTGTTTTAAAATTCGTTCCTCTTTGGCAAGGCTTTCAATGGAACTCAACAATTTATCAGCGGGCTGCTGCATGAAGAAGATTTTCTTTTTGTAAAGAATTTCGCCTTCTATTTTTGACAGGTTAAAATCTCCGCTTTTCAATCGGGTGATGGATGTTTTAGAAATGCCATAAGCCAACAACAAATCATACAAAAAATTCTCTTTCGAGAAATTCTCAATGATGCGTTTTACGTTCTGTTCTATTTCGTGACTGTTCATTTCTAAAACTTCAATTTTTTAAGGTGTCGTTGCACTTCCCTTTCTACTTGGTCAAAGTCGGGCAGGTCTTTTATATGTTCGCTCATAGAGCTTTTCCACCTGCCTTTGTATTGTGCCAATCGTTCATCCAATTTTTTCAGAAAATCGGTGTGCAATAAATCCTTGCTTTTGCATTTGGCTTCAAATTCACTTACATAAAAATCTGCATCCATTCCATGTTCTTCCAGTAAATACCAGATGTCGTAAAAATCTCTTGCTTGCATTCGCTGCATTACCGAACGCATTTTTTCAACCAATACTTCTTCTAAAGGATAACATAAAAGTTGGTGTTCTTCCAAATCAGAATAGCCAATAAATACATCATTCATGACTGGCTCAAAAACCAGTTGTTCGCTGCGTGAAATATCAACTTTTACTTTTTTGTTGTTCCCTTGTCCGCCAAGCGGACCAATATAACTGATGTAAAAATTAATACCACCATCTTCATGCTCATTATTGTCAATGATTTCAAGCGGAATATTGGCTTCATCTTTTATGAATTCAAATACTTCTCTGAACCATGCGAAAATTTGCTCATTAGGTATTTCTGCATTCAACAATGTAAAATCAAAGTCCTCCGAAAAACGATAATCTTCAAAATAGACTTTCTTTAAAACTGTTCCACCTTTAAAAACTATAGTCTTTGAAAGGTGCTCATGTTTAGAAATACCAAACAGAATCCATGAAAGAATGTAATCCTTTTCAATCTGCTGGTCACGAACACCAACTGCATTTGCTTTTTGCTGTATTTCTCCGGGTTTAATCATGTGTAAATGGCAGATTTAATGGTTTCCGTTTCCAAATTTTGTTGAATACTCCATCGGCTAATTCGCTTTCCAGTTTTAGGCAATTCGGTGTCAAGGACTACATACGATGCGGTTTTCATTTGTTGTAGTTCCTGAATAATATGGGTATTGATGTCTAATATTTCTAAAACAAAGCCCAAACGTTTTATTACTGCTTGAGAATCAAATTGTTTAGCGTATTCAAGAAGTGTATCGTATTTTATTTTGTCTTTAGAGGTGTAAATCGCTCTTGCCACCTCAACAATTCCACCAGCATAATCGGGTTTGAATAAGCAATCAATAAAAGTTTTTTCTAAGTCTGAGCACATGACTTTATTAAAGCTGTCAATCCAGATTTTCTTTGAACCGAAAAAATGTTTCTCGTTGTGATAGATGAATTGAAAGGGAACTTCCTTGATTTTTATTTCCGATGGTCGTATTTGTTTTGAAACAACGATTTGTTCTTTCAGTGATGGTTGTGTGATGAGGTTATGTATTTGTAAAGCGGAATAATAGCCGATGTAATGTTTAGCATCATTCACCAAATGTTCTGCAACCAAATGCCAGTCGGGCATAAAGGTTTCTGCATTTTGTTCATAGGGGATAATGTAATAAACACCTTCTTTCAATCGCATCAACAAACCTCTCTTTGTCATGTCGCTTAGTAGCTCTCTGACTGCACTTGCTTTAGAGTCAGGCAGGGCTTTGTAAGCCAAAGAATAGTCAATGCAATTCCTGTTCTGTCCGTTGAAATAGGATAGAAGCTCGTTTGATTGTGTTGATATGTATTTATTCTTCATAGTAACAATGTCAGGTTAAACCTGACAACAATGATACGAAAGATAATTGAGGTAATTGTCTCAATCTGTCAAAAAAATTATTGTTTATAGTGAATCAGTCAGGACAAACCTGACAATATAGATATGAAACATCATTATTTGTCGATGCGTTGGCAGAAATGGCTCTTTGGCTTTTACCTGAAGGGTTGGCTTGTGCGGTTTGGGTAAAAGCCAATGTGCTATTTGCGGACTGTCCAAGCAATTGTAATTATATCTTCATTACCGAGAATCATTGGAAAATAAGGTAGAAAGTATTGCAGATCCTCTTGTGTACATATTTTATGTTTACCGATTTCAAGAATGTTATTTGAATCTAAAAGTTTCATATTGATGTGTTGATGTTAACGTCCGTATACTTGCGACGTGCCGCTACTTGTCCGGAAGCCAAAAATATGAATTAGTTTTTTGCATTAAAAGCCAAAAGTGAAAGATTAAATTTTCTTGCGGGACTGTGTGTATACCATGTTATGCGCAGGATTATTTTGGTTGTAATTGTTGGATTATGCTTTCTGGATTTTCCACTTCAATTATAAGTTTATCAAATTCTTCATCTTTTAATTCAATAATTATTGCATTAGCTTTTTTAGATACGAACCAAAAATTCTTTTTACCTTTTAAATAAAATGTTCCAGCATTAATAAGAAAAGGAATACTTGTTCCAGGTAAACGCCAACCTATCCAACCTGACAATTCCTTTGGGTTCTGATAAACTTTAATTATCTTCTTCTTTGAAACAGTGAAAGGACTTTTGAAAGCAAATATTTTTAAAAAACCTTTTGGTTCTATCTTTATATGATTATCCATTTCTGTTATTTCAACCATAGAGTATTTATTAGTTTTTTGATTGCTTACCCGGTAACGGATTTGGTATACACGCTGCTCCGCCAATCGCTTGGTAGCCAAAAGTAAAAAATAATTTTTATTACCGGATAAAATTAAAAGAGAATCATTAAGTTGAGGGCGGGGTAGAGTGTATAGCATGTTATATGATGCCCTTCTTTATTTTAAACTCACTGTGAGATTTAGTTTTGCATCTAAAGCATCAAATACTTTTAAAACTGTTGAAAGCCTAACGTCTGTTAAATTGTTTTCAATTTTAGATATTTGTGCTTTTTGAACACCTAGAATTTCTCCTAGTTGCTCTTGAGTTAAATTTCTTTTTTGACGAGTACTCTTTACAATTTCACCCAGCAAGTCAAGTTCCAACTTTTGCTCAAACTTATCCCGTGTTTTAGTTCCTTTTTTACCAATGTGTTTGTCAATAAGAGTATCTAGTTTAATCGTTATCATTTTCCAATTATTTAATTTTTAAAAATGCTTACCGTATTGATTCTGCCTTTTTTATTTCCTGGATGTATCATTTATCTGATTTCTTTATAATTCCATGAGAAGTAATGACAATTGTTTTATGTTTTGAATCCACATTCCAAAAAGCAAATAACCTATAGGCAGTTTTATTGTATAAAGTTCTAAACTCCCAAATATTACTATTTAGTTTTTTGAATAGTTCATTATCTTATGTAATTGAAGCTTTCCTAATATTATAGTAAATTTTTTCACGAGCTTTTGGATTCAAGGATTCCATAAAATCCGCTGCTTCAGAAAGAAATTCAACCTCAAATTTTGGCTTCAAGATAAATTTTTACAAATATGGTGGTTTCTTCATAAGGAAACTAATTTTTCTTGATATTTATTTTGGGTATCATACAACTTTTTTATCCACGCAATTCATTCCTTTAATTCCCTTTCTCTCAGGCGACTCACCTTTCTCAATATTTTATAAATAAAAAAATAGTAACAGGGCCTTTAGAGAAATTCCGTCTCTAAAATACACATATTCATTAATAAATCGCTCATCCAAATAAATAAATCCCATATCCCTGTAAAGCAATCGGGACTGTACATATTTATTCAAATGACTTATTTTTTTATTCTGCTGATGCTGCTTCTTCCGGAGCCGGCATAGGTGCTGATGCATGATCGACGATGATGACTTTTTTGCCAAACTTCAGGACTTGGACTTCTGAAGCACGGCCTTCGATGTAGACTAACGGGATACTGGCTCAGATTCTCTATCAAGTGTCGGCCAAACGTTCAACAGGGTTTGTACTGCTTACGCAATAGCTTGCCCTTCAAATAGCGGGGAAAACATACTTGTTAGCGCTGGTCCTTATTTAATACAAGTAACATCCATTTTATACATTCATCGGGATCAACGATGGACCAGGAATGTGGATGTCTTCTGCCATCCAATCTATAACCTTTACCATAGGCATTTATAAATTCTGCTTTGGTATTTCCACTGCCTACTAAAAAATTTATCATTGCGGAATGGTCTAATGCATTCATACCATACAAATCTGTTCCCCGGTTTCTAATCCACCATGATACATCTAGATCATTATAAATCCTAAAAGGTATATTCCTCAGATTCTTTGCAGTACCTCCATCTGTCTCACTTCTTGAATAGATTGAATAATACACATATTGATCGTGAAATTTTTCCGGAGCGCCTCCAATATATTTTTCTAGCTCATGAATGGCGTATGTGGGTTCAGACTTGTTGGCGTTTCGTGGATTACTGATATCATAATTCCATTTTTTGTATAAATTTTCCAGGTCCGTTGGCCCATCCACATTAAATACGGCTATGGGTTTAATGACGGTCTTAGAGCTATCCTGAAAGGAATATGCTGCATATCTTGCACTAAAAAATCCTCCCATAGACCAACCACCTAATACAAATTTGTCTTTCGGGAGCTGATACCGATTTATAGCATCTGAAAATAGATCATTTAATAAGTTTAATATCTCTTCATTCATCACCAATCTCTGGTTGACAGATGGAACAATAATTGCAATATGGTTATCATAGGCCAATTGAATTAATCTTTTGTTGCTGCTTATTGTTTCCTGGGTTGGTTCTTGTGTCCCGGGCATCAGAACCAATACACCATGAATAGGAGCTTTTGGAATGATATTATGATAATAAAATTCTTTTGAATCACCATCGCGAACATAAATTTCGGTCGTATCAAGTATAGCCACTGGTTGTTTTTGAATTTTGCTTAGATACGGTTCATCCAAATCCATCAAATGACTTTCTGAAAAGTTACCTTTAAATATTCTGCCATTGTCGTAAGTGTATATACCCTGTCCGCTCGGTACGCCCCGCAACATATTTCCCTCATATCTTGCAAATTCTTTTTCGCCATCATAGCGTATAAGCGTCCCGATACCGGAAGCTAAATTATCTGTACACCCACCAGTCCAGGAAACTTTTTCGTTTTCTGCAGGTTCAAGAATAAACACTTTACAATTGGATTTTTGGTCTGTAATCCATTTTTGTTGTCCGTATAACTGTCCGATACAAATCGTAAAAACACTTAAAAAAAATAATGTGGCTTTTTTCATTTTTTGTTGATTCATGTCTTTTTTGGATGGTCCTATAAAATTACCGCTAAAGTTAAAATAAGTAGATTACAAACTACTTATTTATACAAATTTGTACTATTTAAGCAAAATCCGGCTTTTGATCTGGTTTAATTTGACAACAGAAATAGTGAGGTGTTTAGAAGGAGTATATTATTAAAGGAGGCACAAAGTTTTGCGGGTTGGCCTTATCGACTATCGTCAAGCTTATCATTATAGTTGTAATCGAACCATTTGATTACAAACAATATCATTCGTTAAAAGTAAATATATATTATTTATTCAGAATGAAAATTCTATCAGCAGAGTTATCAATAAAAGATTTTGTCATTTTAAAAAATCCAAAACCTAAAATACCCTGAAAGTCTGCCGACAATCCACTTGAAATCAATGATTGTTTTATTGATGTAAAGTCCATTGATAGAAAATTATCGAACTTAAAATGTTGTTTGCTGATTTCTAATAAAACTTCGTCTATGCTGAATTCATCAAGCGTAAGACCGCCAGCACCACCCCCTTTTTCTCCAGTGGGTATTAGATTTAATCCAAGTTCTTTTGCAAAATCATAGTCAAGTAAATTGGCGGAAGCACCTGTATCAAGCATAATATTAGCTTGAATATTGTTGGCAAGTGTCACCTTAATAATGGGATGTCCAGCACCATTAAAGGAAAATGGAATGGTAACATAACCTTCCTCAATAAATGCTTCTTCAATCGTTTTACTTTTCATTTTGCTTAATGTTTGTTTATTTTAATGTTGTCTGTTACGCTTACTGCTAACTATTGCATACTCACGCCTCCCACTATCTCCAAAAAATCACAATCCCATCAACCCTTTACTGAATAGTATCCTTGAAGTTTTACTTACGGAAATCCACAACTAAAATACAAATCGGAATTCAATTTGTGAATGAATTTAAATGAGAGGATAATCGGAGATAGGACAGAGTGATGGGTCATTAGTGAAGAGTGAAAAGTGTTGGTTATAATATCAAGTATATCAATATATTATAATGACTGTTTTGAGCATAAACAATTTGATAAGTGGATGGAAAAGAACTATGCGGGAGTAATCTTTGAAAGGTATGCAGATGACATCGTAATACACTGTCATCATTTCAAGAAAGCAATGAGATTGATGGAGGCAATTACAAAACGATTTCATGAATGCAAACTGGAATTAAACAGAATGAAATCGAAGATCGTGTATTGCCGTCGTAATCAAAATCGTCATCCACCGTTTGAAACGTACAACCAAAAGTTCGATTTCCTGGGGTACATGTTCAAGCCACGTATGGTCAAAGAGCGAGGCAAAATCAGGATGGGATTTACACGATCCATGAGTATGAAAAATATCACACGGATAAGTAAAGTAAAGAGTTGTTAAAGCTTAAAATACATCGGTGGGTACATTTTTCGATACAGAAAATTGTGCAACTCTTAGAATCCAAGATACGTGGATTGATAAACTACTATGGAAAATTCCGTATGTCGGGAATGCGAGTACTGTTTAGAAATTTGCATATGCGCTTAGCAAAATGGGTACGCAACAAGTATCGAAAATTCCGGCGCAAACATTGGTACTACGCCTACAAGTATTTGAACGGAATGTGTAAAGATTTTCCAAATCTATTTGTTCATTGGCAGTATGAAAGTTTTCGTCCGTAAAGTCTTGTTAAGAAGAGCCGTGTGATGGGAGACTATCAAGCACGGTTCTGTGAGAGGATTGGGGGTGAAATTCCCCCTTACCTACTCGACTTTCTGTCCGAATTAACTTTGACTGTATTGCTTGTAGAATTTTTTGTATCCTATAATTCTAGCTAGTCCGCCTAATATAAATCCCATGACTTTTTGTATAGGTAATGGCGGCCCAGCTACATAAATTTCATATTCATTTGCCATTGCCATAATTTGTAGAAACGCAGGTGTGCCGTCCGCTTTTGTTTTGTTGTCATTTCCCAATCCAAAAAACTGTTCTAAAAATGTCTCCGTATTTAATGCAGGTTCAAAGGTTACCACCATTTCTGCGGTTTGTGAATCAGAAGGGTTCCACCATTGATGTGAAACTCCTTTATCAATAGTGATTTTTTCGCCTGCTTTTAGGTGTTTTATTTCCTTTTCAATTTTAAAGCAAAAAGCTCCTGATTTGATTTCAAAAGTTTCCGTTTGGTTAGGGTGAAAATGCACAACGGGTAGTTTCCCCTTTGGTGCAACAGAAAAATCAAAAACTAATTTTTCTCCGTTGCTGTCTTTTGCTGTTTGCATCCAGGTTATCTTTTCTCCTGTTTTGGTGTTTGAAATGCTTTGTCCTTTTGTTGCCATGATTATTTTATGTTTTTGTTGAATAATTGAATGAATGTATTGATAGTATTACTGAAGAAGGATTTGTTTGTAATTACTTTACCTGTTACTCTCAATGCTGTTATTTGATGAAAAAGAGCAATTGCCAATGCGTCTGCTTCTATTTTAGTATTAAGATTCCCTTGTTTTTGTCCTGCTTTAATGAAATCTGTAAAAGCTGCAATAACTTCCTTCGCATTATTTGCAATGATATGTTGTATTTCTATGTCATGATTAGCGATTTCAATGGCTGTATTTACCACTAAGCATCCTTTTGGATTTTTATTGGTAAAGTTTGCTGAAACCACCTGTTCTAGTATTTTTTTGATGCTGTTTTTTTCGGGCGGGAGTTTTGACAGATTCTTCATTAGCGATCTTGATTCTTTGTTGATGTAGTGCTTGAGCGATTCAATGAATAAGGTCCGCTTGTCAATAAAACTATTATAAATGCTCGAACGATTTAATTCCAAATGCTGTACAATGTCTTGAAATGAAGTATTAAAATAGCCTCTGTCCCAAAATAAGAGCATTGCCTTATCTAGAACAACATCTTTGTCAAACTCAAAAGGTCTTGCCATATTGTTTTTATGCAAAGATAGTAATTATGAAACAAACATTCCATAATAAAGTAAAATATTCTTCGTCAGGATTGGTTAAATAAAATGTTGGAGGTACTATATAGAAATCGGCAGTCTATACTTTCAAATAGCTGCTGACTGCGGTATACACGCAGCACTACTCACACCCTCCAAATAGCGCAATTCCATCCACCCAATACTAAATAGTATCCTTGAAGTTTTTCTTATGGAAATCCACAACTAAAATACAAATTGGAACTCAATTTGTGAATGAATTTAAATGGGGGGATGATCGGAGACAGGACAGAGTGATGGGTGATTAGTGAAGAGTGAAAAGTGTTGGTTATAATATCAAGTATATCAATATGTTATAATGAAGTTCTTGAGCAAAAACCCGATCTGGAAACAATACTGTTTTGGTCAACGTGTGCCGGAATGTCAGAAATTATTCACAGGATTAACACAGTAAAAATTTATTTCAAACCAATTTAGGGGATTTAATATGGACCGGAATCTAAAATAACGAAGTGCGAAATTCCGCCTATATAAAATAGCTTATCAGAGGTATTACTTTTTACTAGATTGCTAAATAATTTTTTAAAATCATATCATATTTATGCATTCCACTTGCATAATAGTCAGGCGTTATTTTTGTAGTATGAAAGCCAAAACGTTCAAAGAATTTGTACGAATATTGAGTCGTATCCATTACAACCGGAAAATCCGGATACTGGTTTTTAATTTGCTCAAGGCGGTATTGTAACAGATGTTTGCCAAAACCTTTGTGGTGAAATTCTCTGTGAATGAGTCCCCACACAAGGCTTATTATCTTATTGCCATCTTTGTCACCATAACCCCCACAACCAATAACTCTTTGATTAAACTCAATCACAAAATAGATGGCTCGTTCGGTTGTATCGTTGTTCTCCATTTTATTTAAAAAGCCGGCAAAATCCTTGATTTCATCTTCAGTGAAATACAATGGAACATTGCTGACAAATGCTTCCATACAAGTTTTATAGTCGTTTTTATGATATAATCTTATTTCGATTGCCATAATTTCAAGTGATTTAGTGTGTTTGCGTTTTTGTCTTTACTCTTTCTATAAATGATATTGGCATTGTTAAGGTAAGTCCGTTTTTTTCTTTTGAATAGTGATTGTGATTATGTTCAAGAACCCTCAAATGTAACTTAATCATGAATACTCTAAAGCGTTACAAAAAATGTTTCATCAATGGAAGAATAATGTTCTGATCCAATACTATCTTCAAACACCAAACTATTAATCATATTATTTTATTTTGATAAAAATGTGTACGTAAGCGTTTATTTTGATATTCTTATAATTCATTGTAGGTTGATTATTGCGTCTTCTTCAAAATGCACATTTGATTCTGAATTTTTCAGTATCCATCTAAGTATTGGATTTCAAAAATTTGTGCAATTTAAGATTTTATCCACAAAATTATAGTTACGTGTATTTCAAAGCATAAAATTGTAGCAGATAGAGACATCAGAATAAATTAAATATTTTTAGGCCCTATCAATTTTTCTGCAATACATTGCCTTTTCGAATTTGTAGAGAAAAGAAAATTGGTATTTTTTCATACGAAATTCTTTAAATTATAAAGACAAAGATATTTAATTGAAGTATCTCTGTAAAACAAGTATGCTATTTTTATCGGCTTTTGAAAACAGGTTATAAAATTTAGTAAAAAAATGAAGAGAAGATTATACAGTACGAAATTACCCCGTAATAAACTTTAATCTTATTTGCGTTGATAATGTATCAACCAATTCTGTTTCCAATTTTGTCCCCCATCAGTGGAGCTCTGCCAACTCCAGTCCAGAGCATCTTTGCTTATATTGTAAAAGACCATGCGCTGGTGGAGCTCTTTGCCGTCTTTCGTGAGAATGCTACGGCTTAAGATCATTTCCTGGTTTATCATGCCGCCGGTAAATGTCATATAGTATCCATGATTGTCAACCCATGTTTGTTGCCATTGATTTTTGAGCGGATCATAGACAGAAAAACTCTGACCAAAAAATTTACTATTGGGATCGCTGAAATTTTCATGGATGACGCAGCCGTCCAGGGTTTTGGTAATCTTGTTGATTCCATGCAATGTATCATTCCAGCTAAGTGCCCAGTCGCCGATCCAGAAATCAAATTGGGAAAATTCAGGAGTGGCGCATTTTGACGTATCGGCAACTATTGAAAAGAGACCTGGCTGTCTTAAGTCACAAATAAGAATGTTGTGCTTGTGGATTGCCTTTACGCCGGCAACCATTATTTCTTCAGTACTGGTTTGAAGAGGAGAAGCAAAACCTGGTTTTATACTAAAAAAGCAACTGAGTATTAGAAAAATTCGCCATAAATAAATCATGATATTTATATTTAAAATTCAATTAACAGAAGTATGAATATAGAAAATAGTTTATTATTTAGATTAAATCAATGAAACATCTTGGGGAAAGTGACACTTCTATCACAATAAGAATTGCCAGTACGCTAAAAATAAGATAAATCTATTTATCTCGAATCAATTTTTACATCAAAATGGAGGCCATTACATTTTATAATTGCCATAGTTCGAAAAACTAGTGATTGGTTTTTTAGTTTAAAATCGAAGGAATTTAGTACGAAGTTTTTAGCTAAAAAGTGGTCTAAAATTTTGATAATGAACGAAATAGGAGGGAAATTAGGATTTAGATTTGTCAACTCAAAATGTAAATCGCTATAAATCAATAGGATGTATAATTTTTCTGTTTCGAAATAAGCCAGGTTTTATACTAATAAGGATGTAGTGAAAAAGGGGGATTTGTCAACTCTAATTATAACTACCATCAAATCAATGATTTATATTTTAACTTTTCGGATAAGGATGGGATCAGACCTTATGTTAGTTTAGCATCGCCAGATTGTAACTTATAGATATACGGTCCTCATTTCGAGATTATTGATCCCCTTCTAATATGGATTTTAAAACCATTAAACTGGTATCCATGTCTTTAGGAAAATTTTTTTCCGCCAGTGGTATAAATAAATTCATAGGATATTTTAAAGTACCGGTATTAATTAAGGATACTTTGGTCTGATGATCTGAAAGTGATTCCGTCTCCATGATGACATCAGCAACCATAGCCATGGGTCTGATAAATCGTATTTGAGTTTCAATTCTTTTGCCATCGATGATTTTTATTATTTCCTTTTCTCCTTCTCCAGCTTTCTTGTTGCCATTCCAGGAAATTATAAATCCCTCCGTTCCGTCAATTCCTTTATATTGCCAATTGCGATCAGGATCTGTTTGCGCCCATTTATTAAACTTATCCTGATTTTTAAGTAGTTTTAAAAAATTAAAGACTTTGGCTACAGGAGCGTTTATTACAATATCTCGTTTGACATAGTGATTCTTTTTTAAAAAAAGTCCAACAAATAATAACAGAACAATCAGGCTTACTAGTGCAAGCAAAATGATAGTTAGAGGATTCATTATTTTGATTTACGTTTTAAAATAAAAGCACTAATTAAAGTAACGATTAGACCAACCGGCAAAATTTCCAAATATGTCATCATGGCATTGAAAAAAGGATTTTGATACATGATGGCAAAATCGGCCATTTCTTTTGTTTGTTTATCCAACTCAAGCTGACTGGCACCTGCGGCTTTCATTTTTTCCAACATATAATTTGAATATTTATCCAAAAAGTCAGGCATGAAAAAATAATATGCCACCAGCCAGGAGATGACATAAATCGTTGATGCAATTACAACGATAAAGAGTCCGGTTTTAAACGCAGTGCCAAAACTGAGTATCCCATCATTATAGTTATCCCGGTAATTGCGAATGCCAACATATACAAGTGAAAAAGCAATAAGCATAGAAGCATAACCGATAACCATGCCATTATCAAAATCAGAAATGGTGTTGATGCCAATGAGCATCAGGGCAGAAACGATGATCCCTGCAATCAGACCGTGGATGATAATTAATCTTTTCATTTTTTTAAAAATTTGATGCTGCAAAATTGATCATTGCCAGTCAACTCGGGGTCATACTTTTGGGCATTAAGCTTAAATTCATACTAAAGTATGAAACATTTAGGGAATGAGTTGCAGTCTTCTGGCTTTTTCAATAGCCTGTGTCCTTCGTTTGACATCCAGCTTATCATATAGATGCTGGATATGCGTTTTGATCGTACTAAGTGATACAAAAAGATGATTGGCTATTTCCTGGTTACTAAGACCTTGTGCGAGAAGGTCCAGGATTTCCAATTCCCGTTTACTCAAATCGAATTGTGCAAGCCTGTCAGAATTTTGAATAAATGGAATTGTGTCGCGGATAAATACTTCTTTTTCGATGACAACTGTTTTTATTTTAGGTTTAGAAAGTTTTAAAGCAAGCCAGATACCAAGGGCCGTAAAAAGAATGGCAATAAATCCGATATAAATTTCAATTGAATGATCAAATAAAATAAACCGGAGCTCAAAGTATTTTAATAAAATTAACAGCAGTGCCAGGCAAAAGCCATATATCAGATTCGCTTTATGTTTTTGTAAAAATATTTTCAACTGGCCGATCTTAAAAATTCACATTATTAAATATCAAAAGTAGAATTTCAAATGATACATTTGAATTGCAAAAATATTACATATTAATTATAAAATAATTCCTGAATTAGTATTAACGGGAAGTATTCCATAGTATTGGATATTGTGTAAACCAGGTTCAATTCTTTTTATATTGAACAATACAGGGTTCATCGCATGGATAGTAAATGTTTAATGTTGATCCATTCTGATAAAAATGAATTTTGTAAGGCGTATTGGAAAAATCAAAACAAGTGATGGTCGAATCCAGGAGTGAAAAAGCAGCACTGCTTGACGTGTTGGATTCAATTCCTAAATCACAGATCAAACCATTTGAACTTACTTTACCATCCAAATGAAATTCCAGGAATTTGGAACTAGTAACATTTTGAAATGTACCACTACCATCACCCGGATCCAGAAGTACCCGGTATAGCTTCCATCGGCCAAACAATTGTTCACCTGGGCAATCATTATTTTTATCACATGCGAATAATAATCCTGCAATCAGAATGACAAAAGATGCCTTGAATAAATTATGTATTGTTAGAATCATTTGAATCAATGGATATTTGTTTGCATAAATTTATCATTTTTCCAGCTTGTTATTATATTTTTTTCTTGCCTTGATTTTCCAGGGTGCATTATATGTCCAGTCTCCGGCCATAATACAACCATAAGGCATTATTTCATCCACCACTTCTCCAAGACCAAACTCCTGCATTTGCCGTTTAACCATATCAGCACTTTTATAAGCGCTGGGTAATTCGGAAATGTCAATTTGATTTGAGAAAAAACGAACATCCAAACCTTGGGTTTCTTCGTAAAAGATTTGTTGGATGGTTTTGTGAATGTTGTTTTTCTTGTGTTTTCCACGACTAATATTCCGTCCGGCTCCATGTGGTGCAAAGCCTAAATTATTATCTGTCGTTTTGCCTTTAATGATTAAAACCGGTTCCCTCATATTCAAAGGAACCAGACGCAATCCATCTTTACTATCAGGAACAAATTTATCATCCAGGGGTGTTGCGCCTTTTGCATGATAAAACAGATCATTTTCTTTAAACACAAAATTGTGTTCGTTCCAAAATCGGTCAAGAGGATCCTTATTTAATTTTTGTGACGTAGCATTGTGAATTGTCGTATGGTTTAATTTTGTCCACGTTCTTACTAACTGTAAGGCTTCCCAATAAACCTTGCCTTCGTCGGTATCAAATGGAATCCAGGCATTCATTTTATTTGTACCGGGCGAAATTTCGTTTCTGAAATATTCTGCTAGTTTTATTCCCTGAGTATACAGTCTGGCACCAAATCCGCGACTTCCATGATGAGTTACCATTATGGTTTCTCCAGTGTTTTTGGAAGTACCAACAAAAAGAAAATGATTGCCATCTCCCTGTGTAGCCAAATGCGTACGAGCTGTGTTTAGGCTAATCTCGGAATTTAAAAATTTATTTGCTTTAATTTTTTGTTCAAATTCTTCCGGAAGTTTCGAATACTCTTCGCGTCCACCGCCACCAAAATGTGTTATAGAATGTGCCATATCTAAAACGGACTTTGGTGATACCATTCCAAAATTTGTCATCATAACCGAACAACAAATATCAGCGCTGTGCATGGATGGGTGAATGGCATTTTTGGCTACCACAACGCCACCTACCGGTATTTGTCCATCCCCTGTCGGACAGGCATCAGGCATAACGGCACCAGCAATTAAAGTAGGCGTTTTCATCAGCTCATTCATCGTCGAAAACACAGATTCAACATTGTCAATTTCTTCTTCAGTTTCAGCTTTTATATTTTTAAAATAGTCAATTGGTTGAGAAAGCGGTTCCAGATACTTAGGCCGAATGGATTCAATATATTTTTTTAAACTATCACCACTTAATTGATTATGATTAGCATATTCAATCGCTTCTTTAAACCATTTTCCCGGTTTAAAACCCAGGTTTATTAAATCATTTCCTGTAATCATATGATAGTAAGACAAAGTTAGAGTTATGTTGAATTAATTTTAGCACAATAGTTTAATATATTATTTATTTTTATCCAATGCTAAAATTTTTATCTTAATTTAAAAGTTACTTCTACAAATTAGGAATAGAGATAGACAAAAAGTTTCAGGAGAAATTTGCATTCCAGGTCTTAGTGACAAATCAGACATTACATAAAGAAAGTGATTTAAAGTTCTAGATTCATGAAATTTTTTTCTCCTCGTTTTCATGTGACATTCTTTTTCGTTTCCTCGCGTTGTCCTTGTTTATAATAATCATCCCAGTTTTTTATTTGAGGATCATTTAATTTATTTAGGGACTTGGCCACGACGGTAGCTACAGTAGCATCTCCGGTCACATTTACAACAGTACGACACATATCCAATGGCCTGTCGATCGCAAAAATTAGTGCGATTCCAGCAGCTGGAACACCAATCGATTCTAAAACAATTACCAGCATCAAAAGTCCGGCTCCGGGCACAGCAGCAGAACCGATGGATGCCAGAGTTGCTGTGAGTATAATTGTCAATTGATCGCTCATAGTTAACTGATGCCCCATAACCTGTGCGATAAATACAGCGGCTACAGCCTGATACAGGCTAGTGCCATCCATATTAATGGTTGCCCCGACAGGACAAACAAAAGAACTGACTTCTTCATCCACGCCAAGATGTTCGGTGACGCGTTCCATAGTAACAGGAAGGGTAGCCGCACTGGATGAAGTGGAAAAAGCAACCAATTGAGCAGGAGCAATGGCTTTTAAAAATTTGACGGGATGCATTTTGGCAAATAAGCGCAAGAGGATCGGATAGAATAAAAATCCTAAGAGTAATAGTCCGCAGAGCACCGTAAAAGCGTAGGCACCTAATGCTGTAAATACATCGGGAGAAGGTGCCTCAACTATCAAAGCGGCCAGTAGTGCAAATACACCAAATGGAGCCGTCAACATGACCAGATCGATTATCTTTAAAATGACTTCATTACCACTGTCAAAAAAGTCCTTGACTGGTTTGGCCGATTTTTCATTGACCATGATCAGACCAATTCCAAACAAAATCACAAAAAAGATGACTTGAAGCATGTTGCCATTGGAAGATGCTGCTGAAAATATATTATCTGGGACTATATCAACTAAAGCTTGCAAAGGTCCGCGATGTTTTGTGAGTTGGGCATCGTTCATTTTGCCTGAAGCCTCAATACTGTAAGCATTTAATAATTGTTCTTTGGTATCGGCCGACATATAGCTTCCAGGTCGGATTAAATTGACGATGCCAATCCCAATACTAATCGCTACTGTAGTCGTAAATAAATATAATAAGAACGTACGCATACCCATGCGTGATAATTGAGTGATATCTTTTAAATCGGAAATACCTTTGATTAAGGAAAAAATGATCAAAGGGATGGCGATTAGTTTGAGAAGATTAATAAAAACAACACCAAAGGGCTTTATCCAATCCCTTATAAAATTTGCACCCTGAGTAAATTGAAGAGCAAGGACTCCGATCAGAATACCAGCCAACATTCCGATAATAATTTGCCAATGCAGTTGGAGTTTTTTCATGATTCAACACGTTGTTATTGATAAATAAATCAATTTATCATTTAGGACAAATGTAATTATACGTAATTTTTAGTCAGATTTTATTATGTTGAAACCGATTTTTAATTAAAAAAAAATAATAATGCTGCTTGCAATCTAATATTATTTAACTTTTCGGACTAATACAAAAAATCTTTTTAATTATTTTTTGTCAACACGAGCATCAACGAATCTTCAATGACTGATTTGATTTTTACAATCGGTTCCACCTCATCGTTTGGTATAGTCATAGAGAGCACATAATGTTTTATTTTCCATTGTCCATCTTGTTTCACAACAACACCGGAACCCCGGCAGAGCTTCATTTGCGTTGATAGTAATTCATCAAACCATGCCAAATCGGTACTTTCAGCAAAATAGATATTGCGATCTATCGAATTAAAACTCCAGGCTTTACCACGATCAAAATACGGTTTGGCAAATTTCATAAATGATTTTTTATCCCAGTTTTCAGTTGCATCTGTTCCAAGAAAATGTGCATCATCCGTGTAGTAACTAAAATAAAGCTCAAAATCGGCATTGGAAGCGGCAATGTTAAGTGAATCCAGTAACAAGTGAATGGCAGCTTTGTGTTCTTCAATGTATGCATTTCTTGCAGCATCATCTGTTAACGCCGGATTGTGTTTTTGCTGACAAGCAAAAAGCAATAGACATAAGCAGGAAAGGATTTTCCAGGATTTTAATAAATTCATTTATGATGGTTTAATTTCTTGTCCGATAAATAACAGTGTATTGGTTTCTGGAATCTCAAGATGTATTTCTCGCATACCGTATTCCTGATCAAAAGGAGCTCTGTGTTTTAAACACATGATTTTGTCTTTACAATTTTTCCATAAAGTTTCCAGATCATCCACTTCCAGATAAAACTCCATTTGACCAATGTGTTCACCTGCAGGCAAAATATGTATGGTAAGTTGATCTTTTTGACAAATGACATAAGACCCTGAGTCGAATACTTTTTCAAATCTCAGGATATCAGTAAAAAATGATACACTTACTGAGAGGTTTCGGGAAGGTATCATCGGACTGAGAAAAAGTGCTTTATACATTAGATAAGTGTTGACTTAATTTATTTCTTCAATACGAATAGTATTTCCAAATGGATCCTGAAAGACAAATCCAACCAATCCCCAGGATGTTTTGGACAGATGTTTTATGAATGGTAAATTTTTCATTTTAATGTAATTGAATTCTTGTTCGACATTATCAGACTTAATATACAAATATGCGGTGCCTGAATTGGTCCAGGTTCTGGTATCAGGATTTTCATCTAAAATAAAATGAACATGAATTTTATCTCTTGTACAAACTGCATAATTTGTAGGTTCCATTCCTCTTTTAATAAATACCGGAGTCAATTTTAAAATGTCTTCATACCATTTTACAGCAAGCTCTACGTCTGTAACCGGAATTACTGTAATGGTATCTAATAGTAGACTTGATTGATTTTTCACGAGCTATACTGCATCAGGATCATTCTGATAAATTCCATGGATATTACCATCAGGATCTTTAAAATAAGCCAGCCAACCAACAGTTGGGATTGCCATTTTAGGGACGACAATAGTTCCTCCTGCTTGAACTATATGAGTAATGCTTATATCCAGGTTTTCGACATCAATAGAATTGGCAATGGGTTGCTGGGGATCTTTTTTCTTCATAAGACCTCCATTGATTCCCGGAAGTTTTTCATTACCTGTGATGATCGTCCAGTACTCTTCCGTACCAAATTGCTGAAAACTCCAACCAAAGACTTTTTTAAAGAATGCCATGGTTTTTTGAGGATGATTGCAAGGAATTTCGAAATGAACAACACGATTACTCATGATTTGTAAAAATTGTGAAGACGAATATAGGAAATAATGAAAAAGAATGTGGCTTAAAAGCATAGCAAGTGGGGGGAAATAGATTTGTCAACTCTTAAGAGTTGACAAATCTAAAGCTTAATTATATGAATATCAGCTATTTATGCGAATTTAACGCCTTAAGCTCAATTTGTCAAATCGAAATATAAGTTATTGAATTTCAATAATATAAAATTTTAACAACGATGCGGATTGTTCGTTTGTAAACAGTCAAATAATCATCGATTCAAGCCATGAGATTTGTCAACTCTTAAGAGTTGACAAATCTTTTTATATTCCGCAGAAAATCAATTAAATACGTAAATTGTTAGTACCCATCACCCAGAATAATGGTTTTTCATTTATTTAAAATGAATTGATAATCAATTATTTAATTGAAATAGGGAATAGATTACTATTATCCATCAGAGGTTCATTTGTGTATTATTTTGTAAAGAAGACAGTCCCGGAAATTGACAAATTTGTTTTTATAAACCTGTAAATCAATATTTTATAATCTGAGCTAATTATTTTTGTTTAATTCAATTTAGTCCAAACCTGGCTCAATAAAAATACATTTTTTAATAGTTAGACTAAACTTTGTTTCAAATGGCCACTTCTTCAAATAAGCTGTGATAGAAAACCAAGTAGAAATTGATTTTTTTGACTTAGCTAAGAATTTTGATTAACCGTGATTGAATTGGAAACAGGTATTTGTCAAATACTAAAAAGGCTCCTTTAATGTAATCAGGACCTTATCAATTCTTGCCACGTCCATATCGAGGATTTCAATTTGAAAATTGAGCCAAGTCAACGTATCGCCGGGTGATGGAATCCTTTTAATTTGGTGCAATATCAGACCACTGAGGGTATTAAAAGGATAATCGTTGACAAGTTCATCCAGATCAAATTTTCTTAAAAACTCGGATAATGGAAATTGACCGTCAACAAGCCAGGAACCATCCGGACGAAGAATAAACGTAAACTCGCTTTCGTAAAATTCTGAAACATCACCAACCAGGGCTTCCAACAGATCATTGAGTGTAACCAGACCTTCCATTTGTCCAAACTCATCAATTACTATGGCCTGATGTTTTTTTTCTGTTTTAAACAGTTTTAGTGCTTCGTATGCGGATAGATTTTCTGAAATAAACCGAGCTTGCTGGATATGATCGGTGATTTTGAAATCAGGCTGATCCAAATATTTGAATAAATCTTTCAATTGTATAATACCTATGATATCATTCTTTTGATTCATTACAGGATATACTGAATGCATTTCCTTATTGACAGTTTGCCTTATTGTATCAACATCAAAATCAGCTTTCAAAACAATGGTATCATTTCGATGTGTCATTAATGATGAAATTTTCCGATCGCCCAGGTTAAATACTCTTTCAAGAATGTCTTGTTCGATTTGTTGGATCGCCCCTCCATCGGTTCCTTCCTGAATAATTGCTTTGATTTCTTCCTCCGTTATTTTATTTTCTGAAGTAGCTTTAATATTAAAAACATGAATGATAAAATCGGAAGTGATGGTAAGCAACCAAATAAACGGAGCAGTCAATTTGCTAATCCAGTACATTGGAAATGCAAGGGTTTTAGATATCTGTTCAGGCATATTCAGGCCTATGCGTTTAGGAATAAGTTCACCTAATACTAATGAGAAAAATGTCAACGTGATAACTATAATAGTGACTGCAATGGTTTCGCTATAAGGTTTTAAAGATTCAAAATAATTAAGCAGATTGATTAGATCGTCTTCAATCTTTTCACCACTATAAATCCCTGTAAGAATTCCGATAAGTGTAATACCTATTTGTACAGTTGAAAGAAATTTACCGGGATTGTTAGATAATTCCAATGCTTTTTTAGCAGCTTTATCACCTTTTTTTGCTTCGGTTTCTAAACGGGATTTTCTGGAAGAGACCATGGCTATCTCACTCATAGCAAAAAAACCATTGAGCAAGATTAGGATCAGAATAATCAATATTTCCATATATATTTAAGAACATGTATCAATAATAAAATTTTCTTTCCGACACAAAAATTAAGGAATATTAATAAATACGTCTGAAGAAAATTCGTGGTCATTGACAAGATGAATATTAAAAATTACGTCAGCAGATCTTCAATGAATTGCTTTAATAAACATACAAAATTTGTATCTCGTTTTCAAAAAATGCAATTCCAGACATAATTATAATAAGGTTTTTTTTAATCAGTGGTTCATTTTGTAATCATCATCCCAGTTTTTTATCCTCGGAGCATGGAGTTTATTTAAAGACTTAGCTACAACGGTGGCGACAACGGCGTCGCCGGTTACATTGATCACGGTGCGGCACATATCTAGAGGCCGGTCAATAGCAAAAATCAATGCGATTCCGGCTGCAGGGACTCCAATAGATTCTAAAACGATTATTAACATCAGTAAACCCGCACCAGGAACTGCAGCAGATCCGATAGAAGCCAGGGTTGCAGTCAGTATGATGGTTAACTGATCGCTCATACTAAGTTGATGACCCAAAACTTGTGCTATGAATACTGCAGCAACAGCCTGGTAGAGACTGGTTCCATCCATATTGATGGTAGCGCCAACCGGACAAACAAACGAACTTACTTCTTCATCCACACCAAGGTGTTCGGTAACGCGTTCCATTGTAACGGGTAAGGTAGCAGCACTGGATGATGTGGAAAAGGCAACCAATTGTGCAGGTGCAATACCTCTGAAAAAACGTACGGGATTCATTCCAGACATTGTCTTTAGTAATAATGGATAAAATACAAAAGCTACCAGAATTAAACCCAGTACAACTGTAATGGCATAGGCTCCTAAAGCCGTAAAAACATCTGAAGATGGAGCCTCGACAACCAGGGCCGCAAGTAAAGCAAATACTCCATAAGGTGCAAACAACATAACCAGGTCAATCATTTTAAGAATGACTTCATTGGCGCTGTCAAAAAAATCTTTAACTGGTTTGGCAGTTTCAGGTTTTAACATGATGAGTCCGATTCCAAACAGGATGACAAAAAAGATGACCTGAAGCATATTGCCATTATTGGAAGCTGCTGCAAAAAAATTATCGGGTACGATATCCACAATAGCTTGCAATGGGCCATGGTCTTTGGCACTTTCTGCAGCTGATAATTTTCCAGATGCCTGAGCACCATATGCATTTAATAATTGGTCCTTTGTTTCTGCCTTCATAAAGTTTCCCGGGCGTATTGTATTGACAATAGCCAGTCCAATGCTAATAGCAACTATTGTAGTAAAGATATACAGGACAAATGTGCGCAATCCCATTTTTGAAAACTGGGTAATGTCTTTTAAATCAGAGACACCTTTTATCAGAGAGACTATTATTAAAGGTATAGCAATCAGCTTTAGTAGATTGATAAAAATGACTCCAAAGGGTTTAATCCAGTCCTTGGTGAACTGTATTCCATTTTCAAACTGAAGTGCCAAAATTCCGGCTAATATTCCGGCTGCCAGGCCAATAATAATTTGCCAATGAAGGGCTAGTTTATTCATATAACTTGATTGAGGCGCTAAAGGTAAAAAAGAAATCTGTTGTCTGTATCAATGCAAGTTTAACTTAAAGAATGATTCGTCCATGTTGGAAAATTATAGGAAAAGGTACATGGGTTCAATCAAATTGGCTTAATTGCCTTTAGTTCACAAAACTTTCCGAAGCTTTTAGCATTTTAAAAAATATTACAGGTAGTTTTGCATTGTGAATAAAAGCTTTAAAATTGGAGTTTTACTTTTCGTTTCGTTCCTTGGAGCTATTCTCAGGGATAACAAATCAGAATGTAAACTTCAAAACAAAGCTAGCAGTTATAGCCATATTCCAGAACAACTTACCCTAACTTCCTATCCGTTACAACAATCTGTACCTACCGAAAACAGCGTACATTCCATTCCATATTCAACTGGATCAGCTTTTAAAATTCCGCATAAATTTGATTGTGCATTAGTCAAAACAATCGGGCGAACCATTAATATTGTTTTTCGGCAATATGTTTTCAAATCCCGGAGCATTTTAATTTCTTTTCGCACTTCTGTATTTATTTTTCCATTCCATTATTTCTGGTAAACTGTCTTAAATCATACTGGTCAGTTTTAGACCTTTGACAGAATGCAGTCTATTCTCAAAAGCAGACTGAAAATTTATCATAATAAAATTTTTTAAAATGGATAATGGATCTATATTATTGGGTATTGCCGTACTGGCATCCATCTGTTTACCGTTTGCCTTTATGATCAGAGGACAACGTAAACGAACAAAAAAATTACTAAATACTTTGGACGAACTGGCAAATAAGGAACAAAGTAAAATAGGACTTCACGAAGTTTGCGGCGATATGGCTATTGGTTTTAATGAAGAACAGGATAAAATATTTTTTATTAAAAATATAAATGAAAACCCTGTTGAGTCTGTTGTCGATTTAAAGAAAGTCCAGCAATGCAAATTTGTGAATACACCAAAAGCGATACATGGAGATCATGGCAACTTCAATGTAATAGATAAACTTTTGATCAGGTTTTCAAATAAAACAAAGGAGTCAGCGGATGCTAGCTTTTTAATTTATGATAGTGAAGAATCACTTCAGCTCAGCGGAGAACTCCAATTGGCTGAAAAGTGGGAGAAACTAATTAACGACAGATTGAAGAACAGTCAATGAATTAATTCTATTTAAACATTGTAATAGCTTTTCTAATTGTAATATCCGGGTAGTTCTGCGAGAATGATTTATTCTTGCAGTATTACCTGGATTTTTATTTAATTAGAATATGGAGATAGTATCAAACATGTTAATAAATCATGAGGATGGTGTCTTAATTGGAGTTTTACTAGATAATAATTAAAAAATAAATTTGCAGAATAAACTAAAATTTTGTAACTTGCAGATGTCCGGAAGGAAATGCTTCTTATTAACATCATAAAGCAATCTAACACCTTCAGATTATAAATCTTTATTGGATATCAAATCAATTTTAAATTGAAAATAATTTGGAATTCCGGAATTTAATTTGTATATTAATCACATTGTTAAATAAGTAAAATAAATATTTATGATTAGTAAAAACGCAAAGTATCTATTGACATTAGCTGGTGGAATGGCTGCCGGCGCATTAATTGGTTTATTATTTGCACCTGATGCAGGTTCGAAGACCCGAGCTAAAATTAAAAATAAAGCAAAGGATATGACAAAGAAGCTCCGGAAAGAAGCTGAGTCTATGAAGAACAACATGCACAAAATGATGGAAAGAGACATGGCTAATGTGAATTAATTCTTCATAAAATTGATTACATTTACCGGAAATTAAAGTATCCAAAAGTATGGAAGAAAAATTTTCGGAAGCCAATGATTTTATCTCAAAAATTGAAGAGTATGTCAATACGCGAATTAAATTAACGAAGTTAATCATTGTTGATAGAGCATCAACAGTACTTTCGAATATTATTGCCGGATTGATCATTGGCATTGTAATCATGCTTACTCTTATCTTTTTAAGTATTGCTGCCGGCTTTGTTATTTCTGATTATTTTGGAAATGCCTGGGCTGGTTTTGTGATAGTAGCCGGATTTTATCTAATAGTTACAATAGGTATCCTTCTCTTTAAACGAAGACTGATCGTGGACCCATTGTCAAATTTGTTTATTAAAACGATGCTTGAAGAAACACCCGATGATTCAAAATAAGAAACAACTTACTTCTGAAATCCGTAAACTGCAACTGAAATCTAAATTTCAGGAAGACGCCATTCATAAAGACATTGATGGTTTTAAACGCAAGCTAAGTATTTCCGGTTTTGTGATGAGTATTGTAACGGGAATTGTCGCAGCGGGTATAGGCAGTAAAGTAATGGCAGGACAACAAAGCGGAACAATTTTTAATAGCAGCGTAGCTACAGGAATTTCACTTTTACTGAAAAAATATTTTTTAATCGCTGAGCAGAAAGTAGAAGAATTTGCTGTACAACTTATTAATAAACTTTTAGAAATAACTAAGGACGAAGGTATAAATACAAAGTATAATGCAGATTCTGATTTAAATGAGAAAATGGACGGATATAAGAATCAACAAGATTCAAAAAAACCTGAAACATAAATTGTATATTTTTCAAATTGACCAAAATAACTCCTATTTTTAGAGAAACATTCTAAAAAAGCTCAAAAATTAATTGAATACAAGTACTTTCCCCTTAATAATATGAGATGAGCCAGAGCATGAAATGGTAAAAAACAATAAACCAGATTGTAGATAAGATTTATCCAGTTTAAACTCATTGGAATTTGTAAAATGACTGGAAAGAAACTTTCCTCCAGAGTTATATAAATTTAATTGACAAAAAAGTTTCGTATCGTTTGAAATCAAAATACTTACATTCTCCTTTGCAGGATGAGGTATAATCTGATATGCATTTTCACTAAAGTCAATGACTTTTATAGTAACTATTGAAGAAAAGCCTATCCCGCCAAGCTCCAACTGATAATAATTTATTTTATTTTTTACAGGAAGATCATCAGTAAAAGTATATCGGGTTGGTACTGTGATACTGCCACAAACTCCTCCAATATCACCGATTTGTGAAAAATTAAGACTATCAGTTGATCTTAGAATGCGAATGCCCTGGCAGGTTCTGCCTGAAGATATCACCCATTCGAGAAATACACGACCATTGCTTTCAGCACCTGTAAACCGGTCCAAAGCTGATTCTTGTGATCTGCACACGTTGTATATGCCAGATAAGACAAACAAAACCGAAACATAAAATTTAAAAATCATTGATTAAAATGAAATGTAATTTTAACTAGGGCTTAATAATTAATGTTTTTATGTAAGTTGCATTTTTCAGAATGTAAAAACTTATCCAACAATCGTTCCAGTAACTCGTTTTGTTTTTTATATTTCCGGCAAAAAGAACAAACATTGGTATGAAGATATAATTTAATTCGTTCTGTTGGTCTCAGGCCATAAACGGCTTTTTTATCAATAAGTTCGCTGGCTTTGCAACAGGATAAAAATAAAGAGTTCATAATCCGGTTCATATCCATATTTTTTAACTTTAACACTAAAAGAGCTTAGTCGGTAAACAGCCAAATCACTAACAGATTACTTCGCTCAAAGTTTTCTGTATTAGGGAAGATTTTGTTGAGGAGAAGGAAATTTGACTATCTGAATAGGAGAGGATTCGGAAAGAATGAACTAGCAACTACGTAAACTGGAAGTCTAAAGTATCAAGGTATTCTGGATTTTTATAATTCCTGAATAAGATAAAAGGGAAAAAATCAACTCGCACATCGAACACAGTGAAGACTTTCAGGCCGGATCAATATCCGGGCTATAGGAATTTCCTGTTTACATTTTACACATAATCCGAAATCATTACCATCTGCTTTGGATAAAACAATTTTTAACTTACTTAATTTCAATTCGGCTTGCCGGAGACTTGATTCAGTAACACTTTTATTGTTTATAGCATCGATTCGTGAGATTCTTCCGATAGCGACATTTGGAGAAACTGGCTTAGTCATTTCTTCGTATTCCTGAATGAGCATTTCAGTTTTGGAAATTTCATCCTGAATGAGTTTTTTAATTTCTTCCATATTCATTTATCAAAGATAACAAACAAATGCCAATTAATTTAAACCAATTATCAGCTGAATAATATGATTTATAAAATGTAAACTTCAATCAATCCTTTAAATCTTCATTAATAAAATATAATTTATTGTCGTCTACCAGATAAATCATCGGTGCAATTGTAATAGAAGGATATTGCAAACGCATCCGTTTTGTTTCACTTAATACGAAATCAGTTTCACTCGAAATTTCATATTTACCTGCATATGTTTCAAAATGAGCTTCAGCCCGTTGTTGGTCCCATCCTGCAATTTGTATCAGTCCATTAATAAATTCTGATTTTCTGGATGTTAAATTTACCATGCCGCACTGATTGTGTCCAATAATAGCGATATGACGTACCTGACCAATGGCTATAGCAAAGGAAACTTTAAATTCTTTATCTCTTAAATTTGCACCGCCAGAACGAATGATAAATGAAAAATTATCCGGCATATGCAGATGTTTGCGATTGTCAATACACATACAAACCAACATTTGTGCGGAATCATAGGATTCATAGGGCAAATCCAGATTATGATACTCAAGTAATTTGGCAATGGGAGTATGTCGATACGCGGGCAGTATATCTTGTATTGTCCTTACCGGAATCAATAAATCCGTGCTATTCATAAAATTAACTTTGAGAAATGATTTGATTACCTGATGTAACATTCAAATCAGTCGCTAAACTATTCAAATTAATCCAAAGTATTTATAGTTTGATGAAATATTACTTTTAATTCTACCTGGTTAATATGTCTTTTGAATTATGATCGGAATAATCAGGAAATAGAAAAAATGTTTAATTTTGTAAGTTAAAACTTTAAATTCATGTGTAAACTTATTTTCTCTATAATGATCTTATTGGTCAATTCAACTGCAGTTAGTTTCAAACTATCGGGTCAATCCGGATCAAAATTTCAGGATTATTCAATTGCATACAATATTCATGTACCTGATACGACTAAAGATGATTGGGAAATATTAATAATGAATATTGATGGTACCGATAAGCGTAATATTACCAATCATCCGGATGTTGCATGGACATATTTCACTTTCAGAGACAAGATTTTTTTTATAAGTGACAGAGATACTTCATATCGCCATTATTATTTATATACAATGGATAAAAATGGAAATAATATTCAAAAAATTAGTAGTCTGAGACTTGAAGATAGTTGGATGAGCTGCCGGAATGATGGAAGCGAATTAATTGTATCAGGCCGAATCGGAAAAGAAATTCGCCATCAGTTGTTTTTAATAAATCTGCAATCAGGGATCCACCGGCAAATAACAAATGACACGGGAGCCTTATACCGGGATCCGTGCTTTTCACCAGACGGAAAGCAAATAGTATTTTCATATAAAAAAAACAAAAGAGATCGGTCAGCTTTTGAGGAATTATATATTATGAACTATGATGGTACTGGTTTAAAGCAATTAACACATTATCCGGCAGATAATATTTCTGCATCAGGATTCGGCTATAAAGCTGGTGCAGCTAAATGGCATCCTACTCAAAATTTTATTTCGTATGTTTCCAAACAGGATGGACGTAATAGTATTTTCGCTGTCAAACCCGATGGTTCTGCTCAATGGAAATTGTCGGATACTTCAAACGGTGAAGGATGGCATGACTGGAGTCCAGATGGTCAATGGCTTACCTATAGTGGTTCGGATCCGGATGAAAATCAATATCATATCATGTTATTAAACTGGAAAACCAAAGAGCTAAAACAACTTACTGACAATAGTTACAAGTCACAATTAGCACCTGTTTTTGTTTTAAAAAATTTATAATCATTCCTGATTTTATGAAAATAATTTGGAGAAATCCAAAAGATTCTATGTAATAAAATAACATAATTGATGAATAATCCTGAAAACATTGATCAATATATCGCGGGGTTTCCACAAGAAGTACAACTCAAATTGCAACAACTCAGAAATACTATTGCACAGGCAGCTCCAATGGCAAGTGAAAAAATAAGCTATGCTATGCCAAGCTTTTTTTTATATAAAAACTTAGTTCATTTTGCAGCAAATAAATATCACATAGGTTTTTATCCCTCTCCCTCTCCAATTGTGAAATTTAAAAAAGAACTTTCAGAGTACACAACCTCGAAAGGCGCAATACAGTTTCCACTGGATCAGGAATTGCCCTTAGACTTAATTATAAAAATTGTAAAATTCCGGGTCCGTGAAAATCTGGAATTAAAAAAGAAAAGCAAATAATGTAAGTATCATTTAGACGAGGGCGACAGACAGAAAAGTTTATGCAAATAAGAAGTTTAGAAAATATTTCTACCAGCAACATTTTAAACTGTTTTAATAAAGCATTTGCTGATTATGTGCTTCCCTTTCAATTAACGGAAGAGCAGTTTAATCGCAAAGTTCTGACAGAACGAATCAAATTCAAACAGTCTGTTGGTGCGTTTGACGGTGATGTCCTGTCAGGGTTTATTTTACAAGGAATTTATTATGTAGACGGTATAAAAATAGTTTATAATGCAGGCACAGGAGTTGTTCCTGAATCCAGGGGGCAACAATTAACAAAAAAAATGTATGCATCAATTTTTAAAGAATTTCAGCAAATACAGCCTTCAAAATATGTACTGGAAGTAATCATCGGAAACAATAGGGCATATAATACGTATGCTGATATTGGTTTTAAAATCGAGCGTGAATTATTGAGTTTTAAGGGAAAGGTAAAATCGGCGTCAAAGAATTCAGAAATACAACTAAAGGAAATTCCTTTTCTTAATTGGACCGAGTTGCAAAAATTTTGGGATTGGAAACCCAGCTGGCAAAATTCAATACAAGCCTTACAAATAACCGGCAAAGGGAATATAAACATGGGAGCATATCTTGATAATGAATTAGTAGGCTATACAAGCTGGAATGCTTCGACTAACCGGATAAATCAATTTGCAGTTTCCAAAAGACATAGAAGGCGGGGAATTGGGAGTATGTTGTTTGAAAATATTCAAAAAGGGATCGATGCACCCTGTGTAATTATTAATGTGGATCAGTCTGATGAAAATTCGATTTTGTTTCTCAAAAAGTTGGGTTTAGAAACGTTCATCAGCCAGTATGAAATGGGTTTGGAAGCAAAATCTCAATTTTAAAATAAAAATTTGTACTGGTTAAAGTTTGTGTTTTTCTGAAAACCAATAATTGTTTTGATTAGATTTGAACCATGAAACAGGCTAAATTTTTAACTATAACATTCTCAGTAGTATTCGTTCTGATTATTATTGTTTATCCTAAGGCACAGGATTGGCCAGTAGGAACCATTTGGGTATATGATCAAATAGATTTTGGGCCACCTGATTTTAATAATTATCAGATTATTAAGGTCGTTGGTGATACTATTGTTAATGGATTGCCTTCTAAAAAGCTAAGTAGTTTTTATTGGCATAGCACTTCTGACACATCGCAATTAAAGAATCTGAAATATGATGAAATCATTTATTACGATGGAGGAAAGGTGTATTTATTAGATCCAGATTCAAGTAAATTTTATTTGATTTATAACTTTAATGTAGTTACAGGGGATACCGTTTCATATTATATCAGGGATAATATTACAGGAGGAAATGAGACATTTAATACTTATGTCATTGAATTTGAAAATATCGTAAAGACATCCGGGCCATTTAAGCGACGTGTTTATTTAGATAAAATAAGTCAACATTGTTTTGACTATTATGGACCCATTATTGAAGATATAGGGTGTCAGTTTTATTTTTTTCAAAATTATTGTGCTGTTGATCCACCAAATGGCGGCTTTCTGGAATGCTTTAGTAACGGCACAATAAGTTATCCTGATGGCATTAATTGCAATATACCCGTCTCGAATGATAATCCCTGGATTTACCAGAATATTGCACTTGCACCCAATCCAGCTAAGGATATGATCTCACTTTCATTGCCTTCTGAAATAATAATTGATATTAATATCCTAAACATAAATGGTATTAAACAAACGCTGATAGCGAATCACCATGTTTATGATATTAGTTCATATCCGGCAGGTATATATTTTATGGAATTATTTCATAATAACTTTAAGAAATATTTGAAATTCGTAAAATTATAAGGAGAGAGTATTCATACCTTACAATCATTTTAATTGGAATTACAATAACTCATTGATATTATAAGCTAAAAAATATTTTAAAACATGAGAGTGGTTAAATCAATATATATTAATCTTCCGGTAAAAGATTTGCAGGTAACGCGAAACTTCTGGACTAAATTGGGATTTAGTTTTAACGAACAATTCAGTGATGATAAAGCACTTTGTTTGGTTTTAAATGAGGGGATGATTTACTCCATGATGATCACGCATGAGTTTTTTAGCAATTTTACTAACAGGAATATTATGGATGAAACATCAACGCAAGTTTTGATCGCAATTGAGGTAGATGCACGTGAAAAGGTGGATGAGATTGTTTCATTGGCAATTGCAAATGGCGGAAGTCGTTATCGCAAGTCAGAAGATCACGAATGGATGTACTATGACAGCTTTGCGGATCCAGACGGGCATCAATGGGAGGTTTTGTATACTGATATGAATAAATTAACGACGCAGCCCGACGAAATCTAGGCTGAAAATAGGAGCAACTTAAAAAAATTTATCTACGAGGACATGTTGTAAAGATATGTCATTCAGCAACTTAGAAATTAATGTTTCATTATTTTGATTATTATTATTGGCAATTGAACAGTTGCATATATATTTGCAATGATTTGATTGCATAATTAGAAGTAAAAATGAGAAGAGATGTTTTTCAAGCCATTGCTGATCCTACCCGAAGAGCGATTTTGAATTTGATTGCATTACAAGCCATGACTCCAAATACCATCTCAGAACATTTTAGTAGCAGCAGGCAGGCTGTTTCGAAGCATATTCAGATACTTTCGGAATGTCAATTACTGCACAGTGAAATTTCAGGCCGTGAGATTTATTATCATTTAAATCTGGATAAAATACAGGCAATTTCCGATTGGTTGGCTCCTTTTCAGAAACTTTGGGAGGACCGTTTCGATCAATTAGATAAAGTTTTAAATATTGATAAATTAAACTAAAACCACATGACACATACAAAGTATACAAAAGATTTTCAAAATCACAAATTAATAATTCAGCGTGTTTTTTCAGCAAAACTGGAAAGAGTCTGGCAAGCCTGGACAGAACCGGCAATTTTAGAACAATGGTGGGCACCAAAACCATGGAAGGCAATAAGTCATAAGATGGATTTTCGGGGAGGTGGATCCTGGTTATATTATATGCTTGGACCGGATGGAACCAAATCCTGGTGCAAAGCTGATTATAAAGTCATAGAGCCTTTGAAAAGTTACGAAGGTTTGGATGCTTTTTGTGACGAAAACGGTGTCATTAATGAAGAGTTTCCAAGAATGTATTGGAAAGTTCAATTTATGGGTATAGTTAATGGTACACAAGTTGACATTGAAATTACTTTTAACAGCAAAGAAGATTTGGAAAAAATACTGGAACTTGGATTTGAAGAAGGGTTTACAGCTGCACATTCCAATTTAGATGAAATTTTTGGCGAGGCTTAAAATTCTAATCATTAAAACTTGAAACTTTGAAAGTAGAAAGAAATTAATTGTGAATTAAAAGCCTAAACCAATATGGATACCAAATGAAAGGTGTGTGTCTTCCGGATCCACTGCGATTTCAAATATGGGTCCTAAATGGAAATTATTTATTTGAAATTCATAAGAAGTTTCAAAGTGGAAAGCAAAATTAATATGTTCTGAATGATCCCCCTCAAAAGTAATCCCGGGAGAAATAATAAAACTTAAAGGATCAATGGGTCTGTAACTGGTGACTAATCCTATGGTATTGTGTTTGTGTTCGTCAAAAATGCGTTCGTATCCTAGTCCTAAACCGAATTTGGAATTTGAAAAATTATATATATAATGTGTGTGTAAACCATATGCAAAAGCCTTTTCTTTTATAAAATAAACAGCCGCATTAGCTATTGCAATTTCATGTTTGTGTTGATGTTTATGTTTGTGTTCATCCATGTGATGATCATGATCTGAGACCTGACCATAAAGTAAGACAGAATGAATACCTAAAAAAATACTTAAAAGAAATTTGAACCTCATAAAAATTAAAAGATAGATTTTGATATGATTATTTTCTGACGTTGAAGGAAGGATAAAATAAAGGTAAAAATAAAGAAATAAATGGCATTTTAAATGATTCCTAAATTTAATAAATTGCTAAGTTGTCAAATTGTTTGGTGAATGGATCAATTAGTTTTAATTCTGGTGTAATGTTAAGAAGCTAAAAGCATAATCACAAAATAAGATTTGAGTTTTAGATGCAGAGCACAAGCGGATTCCAAAATAACACATCTGATCTTACAATAGATTATTTAAAAATAAGATTGTCAGATATTTATTATAATAATGTGAATCAGAATGTGGGCATTTTAGAGTAAAATTTATTAAAGCGACGAGCATAGATTTGTCAACTCTTAAGAGTTGACAAATCTATATTTCAAGTCATTGATTTTCAATAAAATATATTTGGCACCCCGACAGACTGAAGGATTCCTTTTTATCAGGCTAAACGACTTGTTAAATTGTCAAAAATGAGGAATTGTTCCAGCAAATAGTTTTTGATGAACCTGTCGTATTTTTTTTAGTACTATTTCATTTACTTTAAATGACGGTTTAATTGCTCCCGCCATTCAATTAGTTTTAATAAACCTTCTTCAAGGGAATAATTAAATTTAAATGCCAATTCTTGTTCTGCTTTGAGTCGTGAACCTATTCTATTTTGTACTAAAGCTCTTGCATCATCGGCTGAATAAGGTTTATATTGCACTATAAGATTTGATTTTTTTAATCGAAGGATTAATTCACATAATTCACGAATCGATGTCTGTACTTCAGTTCCTACATTATAAAATCCAAAGCCAATGTCGCTTGTCAACGAACATACATTCGCACGCGCTACATCTTCGACATAAATAAAATCGTATGCTTGTGATCCATCACCATTAATTACTGGTTGTTCGTTAGCATCAATTTTATTCAACATGATCGGTATCACACCGGTATATGCAGCTGTTTGGTCCTGGTGAGGTCCATAAACATTCATATACCTTAAACCAATGATTTGTAAACCATATCGGTCGTTATAGGCAGTACACATAGCTTCACCTGCTATTTTCGTTGCACCATAAAAATTTTTATTATTGTATGGATGTGATTCTGTCATTGGCAGTTCAACCGCATCGCCATACACAGAAGCAGAGGATGACCATACTAGTTTTTTAATTTTGTTTTTTACACAAGCTTCCAACACATTAAATGTACCGGCAATGTTGACTTCAAACGCGGTGCGTGGATAATCTTTACAATGCAATAACCACATAGCAGCCAGACAGATAACATAGTCTTTATCTTTCATAGCTGTATCCAGAATATCAATATCTCGGATATCACCGCCAAATGGAAAAATGCTGCATCGGGAATCTTTTAAAGCAGCATCCAAATATTCTTTTTTACCCCTGGTAAAATTATCATAGACCACAACTTCAGCCACCGGATGTTTTAATAATTCCTCCACCACAAAACTTCCTATAAATCCGGCACCGCCAATGACTAGTATTTTACTATTCTTAATATCCATAAAATGAATTAGTTGTAATAATTTAAGTGATGTCGTCTATATGACCTGTGAAAAACAAAACACTGGAAATCCGGCCAAAAGTAAACACAAAATTAAAGAATTCAGGGGTCTGTTTTTCATTCAAATTCAACAATGTATTTATAATATTCTTATAATCAGCTTGTTAATTTTATTCTACCGAATTCGTAATTCCATTTTAATCCTTGAAAATCTTCATAAAAAAGCCTACTTTTGCCTCCCGTTTTACAAAAACCCACACCCACTCTCCACACTCACACCCACACCCCTGCCTGCGGCAGGCAGGCATGCTGAATTGGCGTGGTAGCTCAGCTGGTCAGAGCGTGCGATTCATAATCGCAAGGTCGGGAGTTCAAGCCTCCCCCACGCTACTAAAAAGTAGTATTAAGTAAAGTCATTCAGTTAACTGAATGACTTTTTTTATACCACTCTGCACATCGGTCGGGTCAGACAGGTCGGACCGCCTCCACCTTTGACACTTATTTCGCTTCCATTATATTCAAACACCTTGCATCCGGCTTCCTGTAACTGAAATTTGGTATTTGGATTTCCTTTTACCATCATACAAACCCGTGGTGCCAAGGCTAAGACATTACATCCCATACTATCAAATTCAGATTCAGGAACTTCAATCAGTTTAAAACCTCGCTCTAAAAGATTATTTCTAAATAAAACCGGCATTAATGGTGAATACACAACAGCCAGATCTTTGTCAACCGGACTAAAAACAGACATGAGATGAAATACATCAGAAGGCCCTTTGTAATGAGGCAAAGCAACAATCATGAGTCCAACCTGAACAGGTTTAAGTAAATCTGCCAATTGTGCAATTCCTGATTCATTTGTACGGTAAGAATGACCAACCGCCAAAGTATGTTCATCCAGCCAGGCAACATCACCTCCTTCTAGCGTTCCTGGAAATTTTATTTCACCAGCTATTTTTATACAGCATTGTTCAAATAATGTTCGCAAAGCTTCCGGTTCTTTTTTTCTGGCAGCTTTACCCATATTACAAAGTATCATTCCTTCATTGGTTGCTATGGATGCATCACGACAATAAATTGAATCCATACTTAAGTTATTATCTTCTGGCAAATAAAATATTTCATCACAATGGAGTTTTAGTATCGATTCAAATTCAGAATATTCATATACGGCTTTTTGAAAATCTGGTTTCTCGGTAAAATTTAATTCCTTCCATTGTTCTTCAATCCGCACATTATTTATAAATGCAGCTTTCGAATGTTTAAGCAACAGGGATTTAATTCTACCATATTCGGAATGAAAGGTATCAGTCATAAAATGAAATTTAATCAGGCAAATGAATTACTTACTATGTTGAAACAAAAGATTTCTAAAATTTAATTACCGGGATTTTCAATCGTCTGATCCTTATGTTTAGCTTTCATAATTATATAAAATGGAATTCCCAACATAAGAAGTATAAATCCCCAGAATACAGTTTCATGTCCTGTTCCGGCAATAATCCAAAGTGAAAACACAAAACCAAAAATTGATAAAACCAAAATTTTCAACCACGATCTTTGTTTGGATTTTATTGTCTCTATTTGAATTAATAGATAGGAAGCAGCCGAAAAAAGATAAGCTACAAAAACAGTTACCGTGGATAGCAAAATTAAAAATTTAAACTGATCAACTAATCCTTTGGTATAGTTCATGCACATGAGAAGAGATATTAAAATACTGGATAGTACAATACCACTTGCCGGTCTGCCAGACTTATTTAGTTTAGCAAACAAAGATGGAAAAAGATTATCCTTGGCAACAGCAAATGACATTTGACCTTGTATTAATATCCAACCATTGAGCGCTCCGAAGGCGGCGATGGCAGCTCCTGCACTAACCCAATATTGTGCACTGTGTCCCCAGATAATTTCTCCGGCATCTGCAAAGGGGGTAAGGGAATTGGATAATTCAGAGGAAGGTATAAGTCCCATGATACTAATCGTACTGAGAATATAAATAGCACTGACAATCAAAGTACCCAGCATGGTTGCACGTGGAATTGTTTTTTCTGAATTTGAAATACTGCAACCAGGAATAGTGGCACATTCAAATCCCAGAAAGGCAAAAAAAGTAAATGATGCAGTTGCTGTAATAGCAGATAAGTCAGAAGTGCCACTGGTATTGAATGGTATAAAATGATCTGTATTGATGAAAAAAATACCACCGATAGTTACCAAAACCAAAGGACTGATTTTTAAAACAGTACTTATCAACTGAACTTTTCCGGATGTCTTTATTTTTAAGGTATTGATCCAACTTAAAAACCAGATTGCGCCCAGGCCTGTTGCTACGGAAGCCAGTGGATTAAATTCAAGAATCGGAAAAAACGTACTGAGAGCGCTTACGAAGGCAATAGCAATAGCCGCATTGGCGCACCAGATTGAAATCCAATATCCCCAGGCAATTAAAAAACCAGCAAAATCACCAAATCCTTTTTGTGTATAAACATAGGGTCCACCATCTTTATGAGGAATCAGTTTACTGAGATTGGCAAAAACTTTTGCAAGTATGATGGCACCAGTAGCTGAAATCAACCAACCTACCAAACTTATACCGCCATAAGCTGCTAATGCAGAGGGCATCAGGAAAATTCCCGAACCAATCATGTTTCCGGCTACCAGGGATGTGGTGGTCCATAAACCAAGTTTTTCATTTTGTTTTCCTGATTCTTCCACCTTAACTTTAGTACTTTAAAAAAATAAAGCATAAAGTTAGTTTAATTTAGAATTCATTATTCTGTTTTGTCTGAGCGAATTGGAATGACACCCGCCATTTCACCAATTACATTGATGAGCTCTTTATCTGAAGGAACTATTATTTTGGCATTATGTGACAAGGCTTTTTCCAAAGCTTCTAGTTTGCGCAAGGTTTGTGCATTGCCAATAAAATATTTTTCTGCAGCCTCATTGACCAGTGCAATCGCTTGTGCTTCACCTTCAGCAGCCAGGATTTTTGCCTGACGGATACCTTCCGCTTTTTTGATTTCCGCACGTTTTTCACCATCTGCACGGGTTTCAATAGCCGTAGCAAAGTCAATGGCAGACATTTTATCATTTTCAGCTTTGACAATTTTATTCATTGTTTCCTGAACATCTTTAGGAGGATCTATTTCTTTTAATTCTGTCCTGACAATTTCGATTCCCCAATGAGATGTTTCTTCAATTAGTGTAAGATAAAGGCTTTTATTAATTTTTCCTCGTTCGCTGTTGGCTGATTTTAAGGTCATAGTTCCGATGATATTACGCAAAGTCGTTCGAGCCAGATTGACAATCTGATACTGAATGTGATTTACATTATATTGAGAATTCTTTACATTTTCCTCATCCATTTTAATTTTAAAATAAACCTGAGCATCGACTGAAGCATTCAGGTTATCAAATGTTATAATTTCTTGTTTATCTGCATCAATCATTTGTTCAGTCACATTGACTTTATACATTTTATCAACAAATGGTATGATCCAGTGAAAGCCGGGATTAGCAAAACGCTGATATTTTCCAAAGCGTTCTACCAATCCTCTGTGTGTTGGTCTTACGATACGTATACCTGCAAAGAAGATCAGGACAATTAAAATAATAAGTATTTGTAATAGCATAGTAAAAGATGATTAAGCATTAAAGAATAATAAACCATATCCGGATTCTGAATGGTTTGGATTGAGTTTCAGGATACGCCAGACTAACACGGATTATTTATATTTAGTTTCAATTTGTTTGATTAAATCATCCGATTTGAATGCATTGTCTTTAATGCCTTCATAAAACTTTATGATGTTTCCATTCCACAGATAAGCAAGTCCGGGTGTATTGCCATCTCGACCAAAGACTTTCCAGAACTTGGATATATCTAAAACCTGGTAAGGAAATGTACACTGACTTTCTTTAAAAAATGCCGGTATGGACTCTGTTTCTTCATCCATAAAAAGGATGTAGACTTCTGGAAAATCGGCTGACTTACTCAACTTACAGAGTTCTTTGGCGGTTTCTCTGCAATGGTCACAGCCAGGAGCAAATAAAGCCACAATTTTTTTGCCCTGGTCAAGATTGACTTGTTTGTTGCCAAATTTGGTAAATTCTGCAAATTTGGATTTTTGTTTTTCCGGCTGGGCTTCAACAGGTGGCATTGATTTAACTTCCGCCTGTTTTTCTGTTTTTTTAATTTCAGTTTTGTTGAATGTAGCTTTGGTTTTAACCAGTGTGTCTGCATCTATATTTTCAATCGTGACATTTGGTATATCAACAGCCAGGGAATCAATAGCCATAGTATCGTTTGATTCGTTCTCTAAAAATAGTGATTCATCCTGGACTTGATCAGCATCATCTTTACAAGGACAAAATGGAAAAACGACAAACATAAAAAGTGTTGAAGCCAAATAAATTATTGTTAAAACAGAAAATTTATTTTGACCTTCTGGTTTGTTTTTTACAGAGTAATACAAATAGATTAATAAACCTATCGTCAGAATATTTTTAATGAATGCTTCTAGCGGCGTCATTGGTATAAGTTGCCCAAAGCAACCGCAATTACCACTCATGGCACCATGCTTTACCATTTCAATAGTGAGGTGAATGTTAAAAGCAATCAGCAGGAAAATGGTAACTGGGATGACCAGACGTTTCAGATAGTGAGGCTGAAGAATTGCAAATGCAAGGGCAAGTTCAAGAGCGATGATACCTCGGGATAAATAAGGTGCAAAACACCAGGAGGAAATACCTAAATCAACCAGTTGTTTTTCAAAAGCCCATAAAGGAAACATCTTGGCAATTCCTGAAACTATGAATAATGCGAAAATAATAATCCGGAAAGTCCAGGGAAGGTATTTTTTGATCGTTTCCATAACAGTTATATTGCTTGAGTTTAAAAGATCAGCAAATATATAAATTCGTTAACTAAAGATTGAATATAACATCGCGCAACAAAATGTTAAAACAATCACAATTTAAAAACGATTCAATTTCATCAAACCTTTTATAAAAAAGATATTAATCTAAAAAATTAATAGCAATTATGATGATTGTTACCAGAATTCCACCCAAGGCTGTTAAAAACAAGTATTCAGCAATCGATTCATATAAAACTTCTTTTTTTGGATTTTTGGTTTTAATAGAAATAAAAGAAAAAATACAGGAAAAGCTCAGCATAACACCAACCAAAGAAGTAAGTTTGTCAAGAAGATGGGTTTCACCTAAATTACTGATATGTAATGATGTAATCACAAAAAGGCAAAATCCAAGAAGATTTGCGGAGGTTCCTAAAATATGGGGAGAAGTATTATTTGCCATTAGTATTAACTTTGACTGAGATCAGAAGCCATAAACGATTTCAGGTGAATTCTATTATTTTTTCCATCAAAAACCTTATTTAAGTTTGCAAATCTTTTCGTGCCATTTTTAGATCAACTGACACCTACTACGCTGTTTTCTGAATTTACATTTTAAATCTTTAGTCCAGCCGTGGAAGGAACAATCTGCCAGAAAAAGTCAAATCGATCTTTAACCGGCTACATAGTTGGATGATGCGATCGCCTGAAAGAATATTCCTGTAGCAATCGATTTCTTCCTGAATATGACAATTTATGGGCAGTGAAATCCATTCATTACATGATAAAGCAGGCCTTCCAATTAAAGCGATAGATATTTAAACAGACTAGGTCATTATGTTACCTTCCGGCACGTGTGTATTTTTTTTTATAATTAACCGGTTGGTCCAAATTTGAGTTGTCAAAAATCGGCAATTAAAATTTACAGCTATCTCGGCATTGCCGTTAAACCAAAAAAAAAGCGTTTATTTTTTATAACATGACTACTTAAGAATACGCTTAAATTAGACTGTAAAACAAACAGGATAGTAATATAATGGCTACTACTGCTGTGCAGCTTTTACTGTTTTTCTAAAATGTTTTATTAATACATAAGACCAAACTAATCCAAAGATCTGGATACCTGAAAAGGCAATAGTATTTTCCAGATCATCAGCCTGATACGTACCATTGACCACATTTTTATAAACAAGAAAAAAAGGAATACAAATTAACAGGGAAGCAATGCGTACCCATTGTGGAAATATTTTACAAAAACTGATTAAAAAAATAGCGGGTACTAATGGAAGAATAATCGTGGCCATTTTTTCTGAATTGATTCCGCTTATTCCGCTGGAAGCCACGGAGACTCCATAGGCTATGGCCAATAATGTAAAACCGGAAGATGCAATATTCTGCGAGATTAATCCTAAATATCGACCTGCCAGGATACTTGCCATAATAGCCAGCGAATCCCCGATTTGCCAGCATGTGATTTGAGGAAAACTATCGTTGGAAAAAAATGATCCTATTAGTCCTAATGAAAAAGTAAGTGTATATCCAACTGCCATAAATTGCAGCATTAATCTGGTTTCATTTTGATCAGGCATAGATTTATAGTTTATTTAGAATCTTAAAATAATCATATCAATGAGGAAGTGTTTAGATCAACCACAAAATCCGACAAAATTTTTAATACTCCCTGTGGTGTTCAATATTATTGTCCAAGGCATCGTGAATTTCCGTATGCCTTATGTGACCGCCAAGATATCCAGTCCGGGCCACAACGCTAAAACTAAGTAAGGATATGAACAGTATAATTTTTGCAATGACTGTTGTAACCGGCGATTTTTTTATAGTGAATATGATGCCCATTATGGATGTCAAACCCAGGACAGTCAAAATTATGATTGCAAAAAGGGCAGCTTGCTCGTGTTGTTCGATCATGTTTTCAACTACACCGGGTAAATGTTCAACAGTCTCTTCAGCAGCCTCACCTGTAAGATATGATATTCCGGCACCTACAGACGAGATGATAAAGACCAGATAAGCTGCTATTTTAGTCTCGTTACTTTTGGACCAAAGACCATACATCAATACCACTGCACCCAGGATCGAGCCGAATATGGGCAGATGAGTTATCAGTAAATGTATATGAGTCTGATTCATTAAATTTTTATTCAAAGTTAATCATACATTTTCTAACAATATTATGATTTTTATCATGATGGCTTATGATAGCGAACAAATTTTAAAGCCTCTATCCAGAAAGTGGAAATAAATGCTAAAAAAACAGGCCAGATAAACCCGGAAAGTGACAACGGTGTCAGACCAAAAAGTGAAGTTAAAACAGGTATATAAAGAATACAAACCAATAGACCGATGGATATTAAAATGATAAGTGGAATCAAATTATTTTTTCTTTTTATCGTTTCAAATATTGATTGTGTAAAGGACCTGTTGATCAGTGTTAAAAAAATATTGGATATTACCAGTGTAGTAAAAATGTAAGTACGAATGACACTGACATCTGCCTCCTTACTGAATCCAATATAGCCGGCAGCCACACAGGCTATTGTAATCAGAACACCCTGGGAGATTGTAAGCCATAGCTGAGAAGATTGAAGTAAATTGGTGTCTAATGATTTTGTTGGTTTTATTAAGTCTGTTTCCGGTGTCGGTTCATTTTCATAAATAATTGAACAAGTGGGTCCCATAATTAACTCTAAAAAAATGACATGGATTGGTGTAAACAAAACCACCGGCAACCAGGGAATAAAGATGGGTAATGTCACCAGTAAAATTATTGGAATGTGTATTGAAATGATATACCGGATCGCTTTAATCAGATTTTCATTGATTCTTCTGCCGAGATAAATTGCATCGATCATTTTTGAAAGATCATCCTGTGATAAAATTAATCCAGCTGCTCCTTTTGCTACATCAGTTCCTTTTTTTCCCATGGCAATACCGATATGTGATGCTTTTAAAGCAGGAGCATCATTGACACCATCGCCGGTCATTGCCACGATTTGACCTGATTTCTTCAGAGATTCTATGATTCTTAATTTCATTGTCGAGCTCACTCTGGCAAAAATACTGGTGTTGTTGACTACTTTTTGGAGTTGTAATTCGTCCATGTTTTCCAGTTCCACTCCAGTTATACTATGTTTTGTATTTATACCAGTCTGTTGTGCAATTGACATGGCGGTTTCCTTATAATCGCCTGTAATCATTTTAATATCCAGTCCTGCTTTATATAAATTTTGAATGACATTGGCGATATGGGGAGAAGGCGGATCATAGAAACAAATGATCCCTAAAAATACAAAATCGATTTCGTCCTGCTTTTGAGGATAATGATTTTTTGTCCATATTCCTTTTGCCACACCCAGCACCCGAAGTCCATTTTTTGCATATTCCCGGGCTCTTTGTAACATAGTGTATTGTTGATCTTCCCTTAGGCGACAGAGTTTCAAAACACCTTCCAGGGCGCCTTTACAACTGATAATAAATTTCTTATTATTATTTTGAAACAAATGTGTCATCACAGGAGGACTTCCGGCAAGTGGAAATTCCTTTACCATTTTATATTCTGCTCTCAGATCAGTTGGACTCAGATTGACATAATGAAGGTGTATGGATTTTTCCATAGGATCGAAAGGGTTTTCTTCACTCGCCCACATAGCGTATTCCAGCACCTCTGAAAATTTAGGATGGAGGGTAAAATTTATTTCTGTATCTGTACTTAACTCATAAGTCCGGGAAACATTCATCAGATTTTGTGTCAAAGTGCCGGTTTTATCCAGACACACAACGGTGGCTGATCCTAAGGTTTCAACCGTTTTAGGACTTCGGGCAATGACGCCTATTTTTAACAGGCGATAGGCACCCAAAGCCATAAATGTGGAAAGTGCTACTGGTATCTCTTCCGGTAATACAGACATTGCCATGGTAAGTCCGGAAAGTAAACCATGCATAATACTTCCACTTTCCCACCAATAAAAAAACCACACAAAGACAAACGCAATGCCACCAGCTATGACCATGTTTTGGACAAACCTGGAAACTTTTAGTTGCAGGGGTGTTTTTTCTTTTCCGGTAGTTGATACCAATTCACCGATTCCCGAAAGTGTAGTCTTACTTCCAATGGCTTTTACACGAGCAAAGCAGTATCCTCTGACAACTAAAGTGCCCTGAAGAATTAAATCTGATGTAAATTTTTCAATGGATACAGATTCTCCTGTAAGAATAGATTCATTGACTGCAAAATCATTGGAAGAAAGGATTTCCGCATCAGCAGGTATGATACTTCCTTCGTCACAAATGATAATATCTTCGGTCACGATTTCTTCTATATCGGCATGTAGAATTGCTGAATTGCGGATTAGCTTGGCTTTACTTTGTGTAATCCGGCTTAATGCTTTGATTGCCTTCTGACTTCTAAAATTCTGAAATACATCAATTCCTGCAACAAACATTAATGCAGCAAGCATGGTAATTGCTTCCGAATATTCTTTTAAGAATAAATAGATCACACATGCTGACAATAAAATAACAAACATCGGTTCAACAATAACCGATACTATATTTTCTAACAGTAAATTTTTTTGCCGTATGATTTGATTTCGACCATTTAGATTTCTTTGAAATTGTACATCCTTATCGGATAAGCCTTCAAAAGAAGTTTTTTGATCTGAATCTGACAGAGTATTAAGTGGTTTCATCGATTTATGTACGAGTATCCAAAATTTTAAATAAATTTAGTGAATAGCACCATCCTCCATTTGGATTATGCGGTTTGTTTTATTAGCAAAGTCCATATCATGCGTGACGATGAGAAGCGAAAGTTGTGTATCCATACTCAGTTGTTTAAAGATTTGAAATACATTATCTGAATTTTTACTGTCCAGATTTCCGGTGGGTTCGTCTCCCATAATAACTTTTGGGTTATTGATCAAAGCTCTTGCTATTGAAACCCTTTGTTTTTGTCCACCTGACAACATAAAAGCTTTTTTGTCTGCCTGGTCATCTATATCGAGAAGTTGAAGTTTAGATATAGCGTCCAATCGAATTTCTTCCGGATCTTTTTGACCAAGTTTTCTGGCGGGCAACATGACATTTTCAAGAACACTAAACTCTGGCAACAAATAGTGAAATTGAAAAACAAAACCAATGTGTTGATTTCGGATTTGCGCTAGTTTATCAGAAGGTTCGCCGGTTATTAATTGACCATTAAAAATTAATTCACCTTCATAATCGGTATCCATTGTGGATAAAATATATAACAAGGTCGATTTTCCGCAACCTGATTTCCCCATGATGGAAACAAATTCTCCTGTGTTGATTTGTAAAGAAATATTTTTTAAAGCCTGAAATTTTACAGGATTGTGAAAGTATTTATTTAAATTTTTAGTTTCGAGAATAATCCCCATGCGATTCATTTATTTTCCTCTGATGATGTCTACCGGATCAATGCGTTTTGCTTTTCTGGATGGATAATAGCCGGCTAAAAAAGTAGAAACCAATGCAAAAAAGATCCCGATGATATAGTACAAAATACTAAAGTTTACGGGGAAGGTTTTTATAGAAGGAAGTGCTGCCGTTTCAAATGGAGTATTATCAATTACGACTGATATACCAAAACCAAATATGAGCCCTAAGATTCCACCAGTTAAACCAATGATCATTGACTGACTAATAAAGATTAACTGTACATCTTTTCCTGTAAAGCCCGTCGCTTTTAAGATTGCAATGTCATCCATTTTTTCATAGATAAGCATGTTTAATATATTATAGATCCCAAAACCCGCTACTATTAATAATGTAATCGAAACTGCATAGGTGATAATATTTCGGATGGTAGTACCTGTTTCAAATTGTGCATTTGCAGTTTGAATATCTGTTGCACTTACATGATGCTGTATGCTCAATTGTTTGGCCATGCCGGGAGCTTGATTTATATCCCATAATTTTATATGAATATCTGATATGTAGTTGTCACCTTCATTCAAAATTTGTTGTGCAGTTTTCAATGTAACATAACTTTGTATATTGTCTAACTCAGCCAGTCCACTTTGATAAATTCCAACGATCTTTAAAGGAAATATACCGCCTTGTGCAGAACTCAACTGAACCTTATCACCCAGTTGTAAAGACATTTTAGAAGCCACACCCGAACCGATTAATATGCCATTATTAATTTTCAGTAAATCGAGGGGATCACCTTCTATGATATAGTCTTTAAAATTAAACAAGCGCAATTCTTCCATAACATCTATGCCATTTACAACACCATTTAAATCGGTGGTACCTGTAAGGTAAAAGACCTTTGCAATGGCTTGTGGGCTTACACCTTTCACCCGCTTGTCTTTTTTTAAACCGGCTACCAAAGGCAATGCATTATGAATTCTGGACAAATTGTTTTTTGGCTTTACGGAATGAACCACATTCATAGTCTGTTTGTAGTTATCTGATAAGCTAATTGGCTGGCGCTCGCTAGGCTTAATTTCATTGTATATTCTGATGTGTGGTGTTCTGTTTAATATTAAACCGTCGAGTAAACCATTAAGGCCGGTCATAAAACTAACCAAAATTATAAAAGTGCCAATTCCAAAAGTTACGCCAAGTGCAGCGATACTACTTTGTTTAATACGGCTAGAAAGATGAACTTTGGTGATGTCAAAAATTAGTTTGAAATTGTTCATCGGCATTACGGTTTTAAAAGGACAGCAGATGTATCCAGACCGGAAATAATTTCAATATACTCCATATTTTTCAAACCAGTCTGTACCCTTATTTCCCCTTTGGTGGTTTTGACCATGTTGCCTGACATCAGATAGTCAAGTGGAATAATCATTGAGTTTTTATGTTCGTCAACAATAATATTTCCTTCACCAGTAAGGCCTGAGTATAATACAGGTGGCTTATCATTGAAAACACCTTCTATTTCAAAAGTTTGATTCCGCTTATCCTTTTGTGGATAAATTTTTAATACGGAAGCAGTATATACCTGGTCTTTATAAGCATCCAGACTGATTAATACCTTTTGACCGGGTGATACCTTGGTAATATCTACTTCATCAATGTACATTTTTATGATAAACTGATTTTGTTTTCCAATTTTTGCAAGAACGTCCTGTTGATTAATACGTTCACCTTCATTTTTAAAAAGGGAATATACACGGCCGTCAATTCTTGAAGTAATTAAATAATCATTGAAATTTGATTTTTCTTTCCGGACTAAATTTTGCGACTGAAGAAAAGTATTTTTTAAATCCAGAGTTGCCTGAATATATTTTTGCTTTAAGAGATTTAAATTATCGATGGAATATTCATATTTAAGTTGTTTGGTTTCGAGATCTGATTTGGATCCAATATGTTGATCCCATAAAGTTTTCTGTCTGAAAAAATTAATTGAATCAAGTTTCAATTTTTTTTCCATGGATTCCATTTCATTTTTAATATTTGAAAGCAATGTGGCTTTTCCCTGATAATTTTCGCGGCTTTTTTCGAGAGACAGCTCTGCGTTTTCCATAATGATTTTTTGATTATCAGAAGAGATAATGGCAATCAGCTGAGATTTAGTTACTGTATCTCCTTCTTTGACTAAAATCTTTTGGATGATTCCTGAATTCGTAGCATAGACATCGTAAAGATCCTCCGGTTCAATAGTGAGCGATGTATAAACTGATTCCGTAATAGAGCTAAATTGAGGTCTTGTTTGCTCGATCTTTTTTGAACAGCCACTATTAATGACTGACATAATAATTATCAATAAAATACTGTGAAGACTGTATAGGAAATTCATAAAAAAATTTAGAATAATAATATCAAATCAGGACTAAATGGAACAGACGATTGAAAAACCAAACTTTAAAATTAAATACAAAGGTAAAAAACAGAACACTGACCATCCGTTTAATATCAATTATGACCTCTAAATAACAAAACAATAGTCCCGGTAGTTTAGTAAAGTCTAAATTTTATCGGTACACAGGACCAGTTGATTTAACTGTTTTTTTGCCGGATGGCTTTATGGTTTGAAACACCAGATGTTCTAGAAATGAATAAAGACGTTGCTCTTTATTTTTGACAACCAGATCGGTGAGAGAAGGTAAATTTTTCAAAAAGAAATTTTGAAAGTGGGACATTTCTACGATAGTGTTTGAAATAGAATGAGGAAATGGGTAATCCGGATTATATTCAATAATATTATGGGCAATTCTGGCGCACAAGTCTTTATAAGGTTTAAAAAGCCGGTGTTGATTATCTTCTGCGACGTGTCGGGTAAGATAAGCCTTTGCGCCTTCACACATCACGACTTCATATAATAAGCTTTCATCAATATATTCTGTTGTCGAGTCATCAACGACTTTGGCGGCCAGGATTTGGATGATCTTCTGCAAACGTTCTGCCGGTTTTACAATATCCCGTGTATGGTATTGAATTCTAAAGTCCAGCCAACTCCAATACCAGGATACAATATACATCAACAACCTGTGTTTGTTTTCAAAATAGCGGTATACTACAGCTTCAGTGGTGGTCGCTGCTTTTGCCAGTTTTTTAAAAGTAAAGGATTCAAGTCCTTGTTTGTGAATAAGTAAAATACTGTGTTTTAAAAGTTTACGACCAGTTTTTGTCTTTTCGGGGTCGCGTAAAAACAACTGATTATTTAAGCTAAACTGAACTTCTAATTTCATGGAATCGGATACAAAGTTAATGTTTATTTAAAAAGATAGTATTACTATCATTCTAAATTTAAATCGTATCTTTGCCTCCGGCAGGCTGATCCGGAATTAATTTTTTAAAAACTTCCGTTGTGATATAGCCTGATAAAAGAAAGAAATGCTTCCTAAATAGAGCTTTAAAAGAACGAATAGATAAAATATGAAACGCAAATCACGAGATATTGAAAAGTCCTATTCAAAAACACAGTTTATTGCCAAATTAAGACGGTTTGCAGATGCTTTGGAAAATGACGCTGCATTTACAATACAAATAGCTGGAGAACGGATGCGAATACCGGCTGATAGCCTGGTTACTATTGAGCACGAGCGTTCAGGAGAATGGGAAGAAATTGAATTTCAAATCAAATGGAAACGTACAGCCCTTCCGGTCAGGAAAAAAACCGGAAAATAAATAGCCCAATCAGACGTTTCTTTTGTTCAATTAAATGGCAATACCAGAATTAAAATTTATAAAAGTAAAAATATGAAAAAAACATTTTTAGTAATTGGTTTAGGGGTCACTTTGGCAATAATGTCATTTACAAACAAAGTTGATCATGTTGAAGTGTACAAAGTGGATACTAAATTAAGTACCCTGGAATGGTTTGGTAAAAAAATAGGGGGCAAACACAATGGTACCATTTCGTTTCTCAATGGTGTGATCAAAGACAATCACGGCCATCTTTATGGCAATGTTGAAATTGATATGAATACAATAGCCAATTCAGATTTACAGGATGTTAAGATGAAAACCAAACTGGAGAATCATCTGAAATCAGCAGATTTTTTTGATGTGGTAAAATATCCGAAAGCAAGTTTTGTGATCATATCCATTATTCCTGTAAAAGATCCAAAAAATCCTGCAATTACACATACTGTAAAAGGCAATCTTACCATAAAAGACAAAACCAATGAAGTATCATTTGGTGCTGCCATCCAGGTTAAACAAAATAAAATGACATGTACGGGGACAGCCATTGTAGATCGTTCAAAATTTGACGTGCGGTATGGTTCAAAAACGTTTAATGCTGCGATTGGTGATAAAATGATTTATGATGAATTTGAATTAAAATTTAATATCGTTGCTGTTAAATAATCAGCAGGGAGGATGATGGTCAGATGGAAATACTATTGATTGCAGTTGCTTTAATTCTTTCCATTCTTGGTTTAATTGGAAGTATTCTGCCGGGATTACCAGGGCATCCTTTAAATTATCTGGCACTGTGGTTTGTACAATGGGCAATTCAAGCTTTTAGTAATACCTATTTACTGGTTTTGGGCATTTTGACCCTTGTGGTGTTGGTACTCGATATGATGATACCGATCTGGACCGGAAAGAAGTTTGGAGCCACAAGACAAGGAATCACCGGAAGTATTATCGGGATGATTCTCGGAATTTTTCTCACACCTGTAGGTATGATATTAGGAATGATCGCCGGAGCGATTTTAGGCGATATGATTGCTGGAAGAAATTCTGTGCAAGCAACCAAATCGGGTTTGGCAACTTTTCTGGGTACTTTGATCAGCATGGGCCTGAAACTGGTTATAGCTGGATATATGTTTGCTATTTTGATTCTGAAAACGTTTCAATATTATTTAAACTAACCCCCACAGTAAAATAGACATAATATTTTGCTAGAGTAATTACATCTAAGCAAAAAATGTTTTAGCCATTTAAAAATATAGTGTACATGAATTATAAATTTTCAAAGACAGCATTGGGAAGATTTCGCTTAATAGGAATAACAGAAGGCTATTCTTATTTGGTATTATTATTTATTGCAATGCCCTTAAAATATTTGGCCGGATTTCCTGAAGCAGTAAAAATAGTAGGTTGGACTCATGGCCTCTTGTTTATTTTATACATGTTTGCACTTCTCAAAGTAAAATTTACTTTGGATTGGTCAATTAAAAAATCATTCGTGGCATTTATTGCAGCTCTTGTTCCATTTGGTACATTTATTCTGGATACTAAACTGATTGAAGAAGAAAAAAATTTATTATAAATCCATAAAAGAAAACGTATAACTAATAGGAGCTTAATTATACTTCTTTACGACACTTATTACAACAGTTACCTAACTTATAATACTAAAAAAGGAGCTGAAATTTTACTTTCAGCTCCCATTTTTTACAAAGTAGATTAAATAGATTTCTTATTCACATTCACAATTGGCATTGACAGTTCCTTCAATGCGTCCTTTTAAATGACATTTATCTCCGATATTAGCACGTAAGCGTGGACAATCAAACTCATCATTTTTCTTTTTCTTACAGTTTTCTTCATAAGCTTTCCGTAATTCTTCTACAGTATTGACGGTTAAAATTCTGCCATCCGCAAATTGTATCTGCACCGGAAATTTTAATACAGGTGATTTACGTACATCTCTGTGTGTTTTGTACCAGGCTTTAATCAGAGTTCTTAATTCGCGTTCTGAATTTCCGGAAATTTCAGAACTATCTGGCATAATATAAGTCACCGGATACACAAGTTTAAAACATTCTTCGCGGTCACGACCTCCAATTCCACGGTCTTTGATGAATCCATCGCGTAATAATTCACGGCCAAGTTTTGTAAAATAGATATCCGTAATTTCACCAAGACTGGATCCTGTATTTCTAAACAGGGTAATTTCATAACCCAGCTTTTCATCATAATACGCTTCTTCCACATAACTTTCTGTAAAGTCTTCTACGAGCAACTGGGTAATAGGCTCGGGAAGTGATTCAGGACTGACTGACTGCTTGCTGCCCGACATCTGAATGGCTTGAATCATCTCAGCATCTGTTAGTGTTGTTTGATCTTCTTTTGCACAGGAAGAAAGTAAAAACATCACCAGACTAACTAATCCAAAAATTTTAAATTTCATAATCATTATTTTTTAAAAGTTAAAAATATTTATTTTAAAATCTGTAAAACATTCCCAATTCATAATCCATAGCGGTTTTACCTGCATTGGAAAAACCGGGTGTTTGAGTATTTATAAAATTGTAATTGTATTTAAATCCACTACGGATATGAAACTGTTTTAGAAAATTATAATCCAAGCCTAATCCGGCATACATACTAAAATAATTCTCAGAAGGAATTTCTTTAGACAATACAATACCTCTGTTTACAGGAATCGGCCGGTCCTTTGCCTTTAATGAGGTAAAAAAGCGGTAATCTCCAAATTGAATCTGATTCCACTGAATGCCGGATTGTATAATAAATTTTAGTTTATCCAATCCCTGATGATATTCCAATCCCAGAGGGATCTGAAGATAATCGAGTTTGATATAATCTTTCAAACGTACTTCCAGTAAATCCCCTTGTGACAATAGCAGATTATTATTAAAACTAATGTCAATCGAACTTCGTATTTCCGTAAATGATGTGCGCGTGTTGAGAATTAATTCATTGGTAACGATTCCACCGGGCTGAATCCGTTCATTTGTTTTATCGTAGGCAAGTGCGAGAGTTGAATTCCTGTTAATCTCTAGTGTAGCAGTCCTAAGTCCTGCGCGAATCCATAAATTTTTAACAGGAGAATACCCAAAATGAATGCCATGACTATTTGTATAAACATGGTTTGATTCAATAGTTTCAGAAACCAGTCGTTGTGAATTAAATCCCCTGCTTACAGGTAATTCAACCGCCATGCGACTGAAAGTATATCCTACTTCAAATTGTTTGGAGTCTGTTTGTACTTGGACTGGTGTGTAATTAAATACAGGCCGGGATAGTATAAAAGTGCTATTCTTTTTTTCTTTAATATCGAAAAAAGTAACTCCATTAGCAATTTCTGTTTGCCCGGTATTTGCCGGCATTTCATTAATTTTTTCTGTTGCTGATGGCTCATCTGTTGCAATATTCAGATCTGTTATTTTATTGGCCTTAGATTCTGATTCTTTTTGATCTCTTATAAATTTAGCTAGTTGATTCTTTAACAAGACGATTTTTTGATTTCTCAGCACGAGTTCTTTTTGTATTATTTGATTGTGTTCATTCAGCTTTCTAATTTCTTCTTCTGTATTGAGTAGTACCTTATGAATATCTTTAACAGACTGATTTGATACAGATTGTAATTTTTCAGTTTCATTTTGAGTTTCCTGGAATTTTTCAGTTAGCTGATTTGTATTTTTAAATTGGTAAACATTATAAATCAATGAAGCAGGTAATAATAAATAAAATAAAACCATTACAACTGTTTTAGCCCAGCCATTATGCTGAGATTTCATGGTACTTATTTGTTTGATAATTTCTTCTTTCCGTTGGGCATCAGGTTTTGTCCAGGAATCATCGGCTCCCGGATTTTCTGATAATTTCTTTTTAAAGAAATCGTAAAATGAATTGTAATTGTCTTCCATACGATTTGTTTTTTTTATTAAAAACTTTTCACAAATTTTTCCTGTAAAAGTTTTTTGGCTTTAAACAATTGTGATTTGGATGTTCCTATATTGATATTTAATTCTTTTGCAATTTCAGCATGTGAATAGCCTTCCAGTTCAAACATATTAAACACAAGCCTGTATCCCAACGGAAGCTTCTGAATCATTTCGGTCAATTCTTTTGCCGTCAAATGTTCGTAATGATTATCTGTCCATTCAGACACTTCCGGTGAAGTTTCTATATCTTTAAAAGAATCCTGCCAAAGCTGATTTTTGAGATATTTTAAAGCTTCATTTACTATGATTTTACCCGACCAGTTTTTAAAAAGTCCCCGTTGGGCATTAAAAAGTCGGAGTGATTGAAACACTTTAATAACTCCTTCCTGAAAAATATCCTGTGCTTCATCCCGGTTTCTGGCGTAACGCAGGCATATCCGAAACCAATACGATTCATGCAGTTCATAAATCGTTTTATAGGACTTCTCATCACTCGATGAGATCAAAGCCAATAATTGCTGATTGTCCTCCATGGTTTCAATTAGGGATCAGATCCAATACTTAGGTATATCCAAAAATGGGCCCAGGGGTTGCCCGGGATCCTGAAAGTTTTTAAAAAAATCGCAAATTTTGCTTGTTTATTGATTTTCAGTTTAATGGAACGAATCAAAAGAGCTTTTTCTGATATAGGCGCTTTTTACACAGATTCCTCTACTTTTGCCTTTTCAATATGTGTGGTTTAAGCGGAATATTGCATTTGGATGGAAGTCCAGTCGAGCAGGGTTTATTAATGAAAATGACCCATCAGCTTCAGCATCGGGGACCAGACGGTCAGGGCCTGTTTTGTAAAGACGGTGTCGGACTGGGACATCAGCGACTGTCAATTCTGGATTTAAGCGAGCATGGAAGCCAACCTATGTCCTCTAAAGATGGCCACTGGACACTGGTCTTTAACGGATGTATATATAATTATCTCAAACTAAAAGAGGGACTTGTCCAAAAAGGACATCAGTTTAATAGTACGGGCGATACGGAAGTAATTTGTGAAGGACTGGCATCAGAAGGGCCTGGTTTTTTTAAAAAAATGGATGGAATGTTTGCCATTGCTGCCTGGCATCAAGCCAGTAAAACTCTTTGGTTGTCCAGAGATCGCTTTGGCGTAAAACCTCTTTATTATTATCAAAAAAATAATGTTCTCTTATTCGCCTCCGAGATCAAAGCCTTTTTGGTACATCCTCAATTTAAAGTCAATATCAATGTGGAAGCATTGAACGAATATTTTAGCTTTCAAAACTTGTTTAGCTTCAAAACTTTGTTTGAAGGAGTCTATATGCTGCCCCCCGCGAATACGGTTTGTATCAATGCAGATACCCCTCTGAGACATAAATCCTGGTGGGATTACGATTTTACAAAGCCGGATAATCAACTGAAGCTTGAAGACTGCGTCGAAGAAACAAAACGCTTGTTGAGCCAGGCAGTAAAAAAACAAATGGTATCGGATGTACCGGTGGGTTCTTATCTGAGTGGGGGTATGGATAGTGGTTCCTTAAGCGTTTTGGCAAGTCAGCAGGTAAGCCGCCTTTATACCTTTACAGCCGGTTTCGAAATGAGTGAGGTCTATGGTAACGAGGTTGGTTATGATGAACGTCTGGATGCGGAAATCACAGCTAACTTTATAAAAAGTGAACACTATGAACAGGTGCTTAATGCCGGCGATATCAAGTGGAGTTTGCCCAAAGTCGTATGGCATTTGGAAGATTTGAAAGTAGGTATGAGTTACCCCAATTATTATATCAGTCGCCTGGCTTCCAAATTTGTCAAAGTTTGTCTTCAGGGTACGGGTGGTGATGAATTGTTTGGTGGCTATCCCTGGCGCTATTACCGCGTCTTTAAATCGCTTGACCGCTCTGAGTTTTTTGAAAACTATTACGGATTCTGGCAAAGACTGGTCTCTGAGCAGGATAAGTCTAAATTATTTATGCCGCAGGTATTTAAACAAATGGACATAGGCTATCCTCGCGAAGTCTTTGAACGTGTTTTTCTGTTTAATGAAAAATTACAATACGACACGGCAGAAGAGCATATACAAAACAGCCTGTATTTTGAAGGCAAAACATTTTTACCCGGATTGCTGGTTGTCGGAGATAAACTCTCAATGGCCAATGGCCTTGAAGAACGGTTTCCGTTTTTGGATAATGATCTGGTAGAATTTGCGCAGAAAATTCCCGTCAAATTCAAATTGGGAAATCTGGAACTGATGAAACGCATCGATGAAAATCAGGCTGGCAATAAACGTCTTCAATACAGTGAATACGATGATGGAAAAAATGTCCTTCGAAAAGCCATGAAAGATATCTTACCAGAGAAAATCATCAACCGCAAAAAACAGGGATTCAGTTCGCCGGACGAAAGCTGGTACCGCGGTGAAAATGCGGCCTATGTCAAAGAATTATTGCTGGGCAAAGATATTGCTTGTCATGATTATATTAATCCGGAGTATATCCAAAAAATCATTCATGAACATTGTGATCAACGCATTAATCATCGATTGCTGATCTGGAGCTTTTTGTGTTTTGAATGGTGGTGCAGGATATTTTTAAAGGGGGAGAAGATATAATCTATTAAATTAATGATTGTGAATTTGATTTATGAGCAAGCCTGCCTGCCGCAGGCAGGGATTTACGAATTTTATTTACGAGCAGGGATTTACGAATTTTGATTTACGTAGTATTTAATTCAAAAATTAAATAACCCTTCATGCGTCAGGAAGGCTTGTTCTGAGTTATTTTTTTTGAGCTTACGGCCCCCGCCTTTAGTCCTCTCCGCTACACTACAAAAATGATCATGTCATTTCGAAAGAAGTGAGAAATCCTACCAATCGAAGGAATAGTTAATACGTATCGCTTCACCGCATTGACTGCTTGACTGCATTGACTGTTTTACCTTATTAAAAATTTCATTATCTTGCAGGGCAGCATTTTATCAATTTACCTAATCTTTCATAATATGAAACATATTACTAGTTGTTTAATTCCGGCTGTTTATTTTGTACTAATACATTGTAATTCAGTTTTTGCTCAATGCAATCCTGCAGTATCCGATTTCTGTGGTGAGGCAGAATTATTATGTTCATTAAGTGAATTGAATGGATATTCTTGTACGAATACAGGGATTATTCCAGGTCTGTGTTCGCCAATCTGTGCTCAGGGAGGTGTGGCAGAAAATACCAGCTGGTGGGGATTTATTACCAATGGGGGTCCCGTTTCCATTACCATGAATGTGGGAAACTGTAGTCTCGGACAAGGTCTGGAATACGGTATCCTTAAAAATTGCAGCTGCGGAGAGGCAGTAGTGTGCAGGTCAAATCCTTGTATTGCACCGGGAACTCAGGAAACCATCACAGCAAATTTTTCAAAATGTGGTCAATATTTCCTTTGGATAGACGGATGTAATGCTGATGTTTGTGATTTTACTTTAAGTACTACCGGCGGAGGCCCTCCTGTGATTCCAACTTTACCGTTTATTAATAATGAATCCAGCGGGATTATTGATAACTTATGTGTGGGATGTTATAAAGGCTTTTCTATCTATTTACCAAATGATGGTTGCAATTATAGTTATGACTGGACTTTGGATGGCGTCTACCTGACAAGTTACAATGCATTTGAAAAAATGATGAACCAAGCAGGTGAATTTCAATTATGTGTGACAGCAACTATAAAGAACCCAAAAAATCCAAATAGTATCTGCGCTCAATCCCCACCGCGCTGTGCCTTGCTAAAAGTTACGAAATCTCCGGATCGGATCGGGAAACCCCGAGGCATTTGTTATGAAACAGCTCAGCAGGGAGCTTTCAAATGGCATTCACAAACCATAACAAGTTCGGGAATTTACAGGGCAAGTCTTCGTGTTGGATCTTGTTGTTTTTTCGATTCCGTTGTTCAATTTACGATACTGGATCTTCCGGTTAGCCCTGATGTGTATTATATTGGTTGTGATAACAAACCCTTTATCGATATTACAGGTAAAACACATGCATTGTGTTCATACCGGAAATTAATAAATCTACCTAAGTCTACGAGTCCGGATAAATGTGATAGTTCGATTTATCTGACTGCCGTTAATGTGGATTATGCGCCAAAATGGCAAACGAATTGTTTTGGAAACAAAGTAGAACACACAGCCAATGTGGGAATTCTTAAACCGTGCGATGCCGGCGAATCGTATGAGTTTGAATACAGTTGGTATAAAAAATCAGATCCTTCAAAAATCATAAGCCGGGATGATCGAATTATAGTCGATGCAGTATCCGAAGAGTATTGTTTACAACTTAGTGTTATTACATTGTTGAATTCAGAGCGGAAGATTTGCACAAAAATCTTTTGTGAAACCATCGATGAAGCTAATGGAAGTCCCGGATGTTTTCCACTTGCAGGTTCCAAAATCTATTGTTTTGATGCCAGCGGAACCTATAGAATTGATACCCTGATCACACAAAAAGTAAATTTTTATACATGGAGAGTAACAGGCGGGATGATTACTTCCAATCCGGATAGTTCTGTCGTAAACGTTGTCTGGCAATTGAATCCGGGTGATACGGGAAAAATTTGTGCATCCTATACAGTGGATTGTGGTACCAGTTGTGAGCCTTGCCTTAAAGTCGTCTTTGACAATAATATCGCGGGTCCTGATTTTTCAAAAAGAGGATTATCAGTAAATCTATCCGCATTGCCACATCCAAATGGCAGTTGGCGACTCATCAGCGGACCTTATCCTGTCAGGATTGACGAACCCAACAATCCACGCAGCAGAATATCCGCCTATAATTATGGTAACTATTGTTTTGAATGGTCAATTACCACAGCCAATTGCACTGTAAGAGATACCCAATGTGTCGAGTTGCATTATTTTCAAAAGACAAGTCCGGAATATCCAGCCAATATTTTTGATTTTCGGAATAAAACAATATCACGACCCGAATTACATACTGTTGAAACATTTACACCAAACCTGATTGACAGAAGTGGTAAAAGTTTCGTCATGATTACGGGAGAAACTAAATCTCCGGTTCATTATAGCTGGTATGATATGTATGGAAGATTGAGCTCCAGGCATATGTTGCAGACAACCAATGAGTCAAAGCGTTATGAGCTTAATACGCCAGTGCAAGGTGGTTTTTATTATTTGGTGATGGAAGTGAACGGCATCCCATTGGTGCATAAAATTTGTGTGATAGACTAATATATTATCGTTTAGTGGATTGGGTATTATTGAATGAATGCTTTATTTTGTATAGGTTTTGATATACTAAAAGAAAGGTTCACACAATGCAAATTAAGCGGACGGACTCAAGAGAACTTGATTTTATAAATCTGGTGCGGGAACTGGATAAAGAATTGAGTATCCGCGATGGAGCTGATCACAGTTTTTATGCACAGTATAATAAGATCGATCTAATCAAACAGGTCGTTTTGGTTTATCAGGATGATAAAGCCGTTGCCTGCGGTGCCATCAAACATTATTCGGAGGAGAGTATGGAAGTAAAACGCATGTATGTGCCATCGGCATGGAGAGGTAAAGGATTTGCATCCGTAGTATTGAATGAACTGGAATCCTGGAGTCGTGAACTCGGCTATAAAAAATGTGTCTTGGAAACAGGTAAAAAACAACCCGAAGCTATTCAGTTGTACCTGAAATGTGGATACCGGATCATTCCAAATTATGGTCAATATACAGGTGTGGAAAATAGTGTGTGTTTTGAGAAGGTCTTATAAGCATATTCGAAATGCGGGGTATAAAACAGTTCATACTGAAAGTAGAAACCGATTAACCATTCTTTGACCTGTGTTAAGGCTTCAAATGATGTAATATGATCTGATTTTTGCAGCAATTTACTATTTTTCACTAACTTTGATACTATCATTTGATAGTATCATGAAGCCACCCTATACGCTAAACCATACGATTTTAAAACTAATTAGTGCTATTTCAATCAAACTGGGAGAGATCAATGCCAGTTATCTGGATAAACAAAGCCCACAGCTACGAAAACAAAACAAAATCAAAACGATTCATTCCTCGCTCAGCATAGAAGGAAATACCTTAAGCATTGAACAGGTGTCAGCAATCATTGACAAAAAAAAAGTGATTGGATCCCAAAAAGATATTCTCGAAGTGCTGAATGCGATTCAGGTATATGATGCGATTAAAGAATGGCGTGCGGATTCAAAAATTTCCTTTTTAACTGCACATAAAATGTTGATGTCAGGACTCGTCAGGGAAGCAGGAAAATTCCGCAAGCAAGCTGTTGGTATAACTCATGGTAAGAAATTAAGTCATGTCGCACCACCTTATGAAAATATACCCTATTTGATGGAAAATTTGTTTAACTACATAAAATACGAGGATGAACTTAGTTTGATAAAAAGCTGCGTATTTCATTATGAACTTGAATTTATACATCCTTTTATGGATGGAAATGGCAGAATGGGAAGGCTGTGGCAAACTGTTATTTTATTAAATGAATACCCGGTGTTTGAGTTTTTACCCTTAGAAATACTGATTCAAAAAACACAAAAAGATTATTATAACTCATTATCTGCAAGTGATAAATCAGGTAATTCCACAAAGTTTATCGAATATATGTTGTCAGTAATTGATCAATCCCTTTCAGGTTTATTGAATTACAATCAAAAAATAATGACCAGTATCCAACGACTGGAATATTTTATGCAATTAGGAAAAGATGAATTTACCCGCAAAGACTATATGAATGTTTTTAAAGATATTTCAACAGCAACTGCCAGCAGGGATCTTTTAAAAGCCACGGAATTGAAATGGATTGTCAGAAGAGGTGAAAAAAATAAAACAAGGTATAGTATAAATAATTAAACAACCATCGGGAATACAATCAATATCTTCAAACAATAATAGCTATGAAGATACGATTACCCGTAATTTTTTATAAAAATCTAAAATTATCAGTTCATTTTGATTCTACTCAATGAGATTATAATGCTTAAGTTTGTTCATAGATACAATTAAAGATATTGCGGACACAAAATCATAATGCCAAATTAAACGCGGATATTGTAGCTTTGAATGTTTAGGTATTATTTCTTTTTTAAATTTCTAAATTTGCACTAAGTTTTGGACAAGATCAAACTTCCTTACTAAAAGTTTGCTAACTTTACTTCTGGTATTATTTACTAAAATCATATTCATAATCTTGAAATTTTTAATAAAAAATAGATGGCTTATAAGCTTGTTTATGGGAGGAATACTTCTCCTGCTTTTTCTATGGCCTAAGATGGATTTTAGAAATAATCAAACAACAATTTCTGCAGAAAAAGTAAACCTGGCATTACGTCGCTCCGCTGATCAGTTATTGAGAGCATCAGGAGACTCTACTTCAAGAATTGCACCAGTCGAACAACTGAATGATCATGTGTGGTTAGTGAAATTAGAGCGTGCCTTAAATTATGACACTCTTCCTTCGATTCTTCAGGCTTCATTTAATATCCACGGCATCCATAAAAATTACGATGTGTCAGTGATTACATGTTCAGATCAGAGCTTAATCCTCGGATATAATTATCTGGATGTTGTGGATAACGGAAAAGTACCCTGTTCTGGTCGAAGCTTACCAGCCGAATGTTATAATCTAAAAATCACATTTAATGATAAAATAAATGCTGCAGAGAAAATCCCATTGAAAATATATTTTTTCGGTTTTGTGTTTGCACTTTCTTTTTTTACTTTAGGCAGATTATGGTATAAATCGCAAAAAATTAAATCGTCAGATTTAATTTCAGAAAACAACAAAATCCGTTTTGCGGGATTACAACTAGATGTAATCAATCAAGTTTTAATATCAGATACGACACGACATTCGCTGACTTATAGAGAGACCAAATTACTTCAGTTGTTTGTGAATCATCCTAATCAGATTCTGGAACGAAGTATTATACTTCAAAAAGTCTGGGAAGATGAGGGCGTCCTGGTAGGTCGGAGTCTGGATATGTTTGTATCCCGCTTACGCAAAATGTTAAAAGTGGATCCAGCCGTTCAATTGGTAGCAGTACATGGTGTGGGCTATAGGATGGAGATTCTTTGAGCGTAAAACGAGTTGGGGCATATTCTTAAAATGTTGAATTGTTACAAATTGTTTGCAAAAACATCATTTTACGAATTGTTTACATTATTTTACACACAAATAATTAGCAAGAATTGTGAGATAGCTACATTTGGCTATTCATTCATTTTAAATTTTGTACTATGCCCTATATAGCAATATATTTTACTTTATTATTCACTTTTTTTGGTGGAATTCAAAAACAAGAGAACCCAATAAGCACGCATAATACAGTTAGCTGCTCAAATAAAATATCAGATCTGGTATTTCGGTCTTTTGATAAAGGAACAAACTGGGAGGATATCAGTCAGGGACTCCCCTATAAACTGCCAATTACGAGTATTGTTATAAGAAACTCCCAACTTGTACTTGGTACTGATAACAGTGGTGTATATTTCTGTAACAGGACGGCACCCAATTTATGGAAGCATGAAGATTTAGGAGATATTTTTCCATTTGGCAGTGGCTTTTTTCCAAACGACAGAGTGTTGGGAATGTATCATACACAAACGGAGCTTTATGCTTCTGTTTATAATAATGGATTATTTAAAAAAATACCGGGTACTCCCTGGTGGCAGGCCATGTTCAGGAATTTTGAAGACAAAACAATTTATTCGTATCTGGAAAACACGGATGGAACAATGTTCATTACCACGAGAAACGGCATATACAAATCCAGTGATACGGGTCACAATTGGAAACATCTTTATAATAAAGGAGCTGTATTTAATCTTCTCGCTTTTAATACAATCCTGGTTGGAAGCAGTTTTAAGGGAATTATTCACTCCCTGGATGGTGGCGAAACCTGGATCAATTCTTTGAAAGATGAAAAATCATTTTATAAACCGTATATTTTGAATGGGCGGTTGATTGCTTTGCGTTCTGGAGATCCAAAAAATTTGACTTCTACAAATGCTCTTTGGGAAATGAATTTGGAAAACTTTTGTTGGAAAGATGTTAGTAAAACATTTTTAAAAGATGAGCAAGTCTTTCAGATATTGGACATGGGGGAATATCTCTTTTGTAGCCATAAAAATGGAATATCCAGATCCCGTGATGGCGGAAAAACATGGGAACTTGTCAAAGAAAAAATAAGTGAAGATCAATTGATGCGGTACGAACTTGTAAAATCAGACGATATAATTTATGCTGTAAGCATTTGGGCAGCCGGATGTTAAACTAATCTGTATTTTAGAATTAGAGTTCGCATTCATTCATAAATAGTATTGTAAAAACAGCATTTTCATTTCTTCTTTAGGTAATTCTGATTCCCTGGTTATATTTGTTATAAATAATTATCAGGAGTTCAAAATCAGAATAATATGAGTAGTTCTATATTGCGTTTTTTTCATATCATGTTGGCTGCATTACTTGCCGGTACGAGTTTCGGAATCTGGATGGGTTTTGATCCTGTGGACTATAGTGTTGCTACATATATTGAACAACAACAACAAATGGTTCAGTCACTCAATGCCCTTATGGTTTCAATGGTTATCATTGTTACGGTCTTGAGTTTTATTTCCGCTTATTTACACAGGCAAAATACCCCGGACTTTATTTTATTGCTGGTAGCCGGAGCTGCATTTATGGTTTGCATTTTTACTACGCGATTTGGAAATCTTCCGATTCAGGAAGCTATGCTTCAATGGACGCCTGAAGCTCATCCTGAAAACTGGAAAACGCTGCGCGATGATTGGTGGTATTATCATATTCGGCGTACTCAGTCAGAATTATTGGGATTGGCTTTGATTTGCTGGGTTTATGTAAAGCCTACTATCCAAAATAAATTTAAATCTTAAATGTACATAAAAGATTTAATACACGAATGGTTTGATACGTGGGAACAAGGTGATTTTTTAAGTTTGCCGGTATCTGATGATTTTACACATACCAGTCCGTTTGGAAAAATCGAGGGTAAAGCCGAATATATCAAACTCGTTGAAAGCAATAAGGATAAATTTTTGGGATACAAGTTTGTCATTCATGACACACTATATAGTACAGATCATGTCTGTGTCCGATACACTGCGGTGCAGGGAGACTTTAAGCTGGATGTCAGCGAATGGTATTATATAAAAGACCAACTTATCCAGGAAATTATTGCGTATTACCATGTTGGTGAGATCCTGGAGGAGCGCAAACTCCAAAATAATGTTAGTAAATAAACTAAACTATTTTAAATTGAAACAATAGTAATAACCAGGGATGACGAAAATAAATATGTGTATATTAGCTATGGTATTTTCCCAAAGGCCCAAAATGGATTTGTGATTTATTGTGGAAAGTGATGGGTGGAAAACTTTAGTGAGAGGAGATTCCGGGTATGCTTAATTAATCCTATTGGTCTTCAATAAAAAAATCGTATACTTGTAAATTAAAATTAAAAAACAAAGTAAAATGACACGTGCCAAATTGGTTGATAATATAAATAATTTGGTCAACTCCATAGAGGATATGGACTTATTGGAATCGCTATACGAAATGTTAAAAAGTCATAAAACAATTAAGCCAGGAGAATTATGGAATTCTCTAACTCAGGAACAAAAGGATGAGGTTCTAAAAGCATATGAAGAATCAGAAGACGAAGAAAATTTAATTCCTATGGAAAAAATATTCAAAATGAAATGAGGATATTTTTTACTAAGAATGCTGAATGAAATTTTGAAAATATTCAGATTTACATTGAACAAAATTGGGGAATTAAGTCTAAAGAAAAATTTGTTTTAAAAATTCGGTATGCATTAGAACTTTTAGAAAAACATCCTAAGTTGGGAACAAGAGAACATAAGACTAAGCATATTTTTGCTTTGTTAATCCACAGGCAAACGAAAATGTTTTATAGAATACAAAATGATAAAATCAGAATCTTAGCATTATTTGATACCCGTCGAAATCCAAAATCAAGCCCGTGAAAACAAGGCGACTGAAGTTTGATACGAATGATTAAAGCACGCTATTTTAAATTGAAACGATAGTAAAAACCGGGGATGCCGAAAACCGCTAAGAGTAGGCTTTACTTAAATTTAAATGCGATGAAAACAACACGGAATCTATGGATGTATGTGGCACTGATCAGTGCGTCGATGGTATTTAATTCTTGTACCCAGGCAAAAGAAAAAGCAGCTGAGGTGGATCTCAAAGCAGCTGCTGAAGAGCTGGATAGTTTATTCCTTGCTGCATTTAACAGCGGCGATGCAGAAGCCATGATGAAATTGTACTGGAACAGCCCAGAGCTTAAAGCGTATTTTCCGGTCGAACAACAATTGACAGGATATGAAGCTGTGAAGGCTTCTTATGTGCGTGATTTTGAATCCATGAAAGGCGCGAAGCTGGAATACACCGATGCTCATAATATGGTATTTAAGGAAGTAGTTATAGGATACGGTACGTTTAAAGTAACCATGCCTGTGGAGGGAGGAGAGCCTATGCAAATGGAAGGCCGTTTTACAGAAGTAAAAGCCATGAAAGATGGCAAAATGGTGATAATCCTCGACCATGCATCAGTACCTATGCCGGCTCAGGATGAAGCAGCGCCGGCAGAAGAAAATAAATAAAGCGCTTGCTTAGACAAAACAAGTCCCTGGTGCGGTGTTTGAGTCCGGGATTTGTTATTTTATGTATCTAAATCATAAAATTAAAATGTGTATTTTAGCTTGGGAAATTTCCTTAAGGCCCCAAGAATTAATTTAATTATATTTAGAATTAAATGCCTGTAGATGAAGTAATTAATGGAAGAAATTGCGTGTGTAGATAAGTTATTGGAAACCTTATTTCACGACCGTGCAACTTCAAACGGACGACTTTTTAAAATAGCAACAAGACCATTTTCCGACTTTTGGACATGCCCTTTTCACCGACAAGCCCCTGCTCCGTATTTTTATTTTTTGCCCACGCTCAAAAAAAATTGAAGTTTTTCCTGACTTCCGCATTTTAACACCCAAATTTAAAAATCGAGTTGAGTAATT
>CAZALD010000014.1:0-101262 GCA_964486185.1 uncultured Saprospiraceae bacterium | reverse complement strand
TTTATTATCAATATATTCAAAGAACTTGTATATTTGTATTTAGGACACTAATGATAGTAGAAATGAACTTAATTTTTATTTTGCTTATTGATTAGTTCTATCAGTTTAGTATTTAATTCACGGCAAATTTTGGTGGCATCGTGATAAGTTTCTACATATCGCCTGGATTGGATGCCGGTCTGTTTCCGGAGATCCGCATCCTGAATGTAACGTCTCAGAATCAATTCGAGGGAATCAATATCTGCATTGACAATAGGACAATCAACGGGAAGCATTTCTGTCAGTGGTTTTAACAAAAAACAAAATACGGGTTTGCCCATGGCCATGGCCTCACAACTGGCCATGCCGTATGCGCCGGCCAAAAACTGATCCAGGAAAATATCCGCTTTTGCAATGGTTGCCAGTGCTTCTGTATGTGTTTTATTGACAATTTCGCAGTAATCGAAGTCAAAATCTCTTTTTAGTTTTTCAATAGCGGCCCGGACAAATCTCGTCCCTTTCCCACCTGTTGCCGAAGGCGTATGCACGATTACAGGTCTGGTTGTTTTGTCTGAGGGATAGGTAACACGAAACCGATCGAGATTGATTCGCTGAAACATTGGAATAAATTCAGGAAACAAGTTTTTATTCAAAAACAAACTCATTTCCGGACAAAGCAAAGGAATGGCATTCAGCTCATAAAATTTTTTTTGGATGTATTGGCTGCGCTGAATACTTTCAAGAGTATAAGTATAATTTTTATTGTCAAATTCCATTTTATAGTAAGGACTAAAGGGAAAAATAAAATCCGGAATCCGGATATCACTTCCGACCCATTCTACCAGAACCGGTTTATTTAAAAATTTCATCAGCCAAAAATGCGGAAGGTATTTTTTAACATCCCATTGCCAGATGATTATATCGCACCAAAATAATCGTTTGATAAGCCAATATTCAGCTAAAACAAGGTTATAGATAAACTTAAAGGGATTTGACAAATTGGTATATACATTAAATTCTTTCCAGGTACTGGATTTATATTTACCAAAGCTTAGAAATTTATTATCGCTGATACAAACCCCTTTTGCTTCGATATCCCCGATTTCATTTAAAATATCCATCGTGATAGCCGGCATTGAAGCGATATTATACGGGGCGTATAATAATCGTATTTTACGTTTTGCTATGTTGTTTTTCAACTGAATTTTGTCTGCGTGTCAATTAAACCGGAAATATAATTCATTAAGCTGTTGATATTGTGTATTCGGAAACTAATTTTATCAGCAAGGAGTTTCAAATTTAGCTGCAGATAAAGGGTTTGAAGCATCTGTTGTCTTTAATTTGATGCATTCAAAGTACATTTGAGTTTTTCAGAATGGAGAGCTTTTTATAGCATAGTTTAAAGGATTAGATGTTAATTCCCAAAAAATATTATCTGAATCACGATGTGGTCTTTCTAGCCAAAGACTTACTAGGAAAAGTATTGCTCACAGAATGCGGCGGCATGATAACCAGTGGCGTGATTGTCGAAACCGAAGCTTACAGGGCACCTGAGGATAAAGCTTCCCATGCCTATAATAACCGGATGACCGAACGCACCCGAACGATGTATTTGGCTGGAGGTCTGGCCTATATTTATTTGTGTTATGGCATTCACCAAATGTGTAATGTGGTAACTGGCGAGGAAGGTTTTGCCCATGCTGTGCTGATCCGCGCTATTCAACCTCTGGACGGCATACAAACCATGCTGCAGCGCCGAAACCAGAGCACTTTAACGCCTGCTCTGACCAGAGGGCCAGGCTGTGTCTGCAAAGCACTGAATATAAACCGTCAACTAAATGCAGTTGCTTTTTATCATCCCAAAAGTCCTTTAAGGATTTACGATCGCGGCATTCTCTTCCTGAATACTCAGATAAGCTCTTCGAAACGCATTGGCGTGGAATATGCCGGAGAATCAGCCAATTGGCTATATCGGTTTTATATCAATGATAATTGTTATGTCAGCAAACATCCCAGATAGAGATATTTCCCAAGCTACCGGATCAGTTACTTCGTGTTTCAGGCTTCCTTTTCAGGTTCCTTATCGACGATTGGTTTTTCATCGGATACATGTTGTCCGCTGTGTGGTACTGGTTCGGACGATTTATCCTTGTGATAAGGAGAAGGTCCTATAAGACGTTCGACATCCGATTTGTGCAGTACTTCTTTTTTCAATAATTCCTGAGCCAGCGTTTCGAGTTCGGTTCGCTTTTCTTTTAACAATTCCTGCGCTCTGATATATTGAGAATCAATTAATATGCGTACTTCTTCATCCATAATACGGGCAGTTTCATCGCTATAGGGTCGTTGAAATGCATCCTGAGCTAAACCATAATAGGAGACGTTTCCGATTTTATCATTTAATCCAAACACGCTGATCATACTATATGCCATTTTAGTGACATAATCCAGATCACTTTGAGCACCTGTTGAAATTTTATCAAAAATTATTTTTTCTGAAGCCCGACCACCCATGGTCATACACATTCTGTCGAGCAGTGCTTCAGTACGGGTGATATATTCTTCTTTAGGTAAATATTGAGCATAACCCAGGGTGCCTAATCCACGTGGAACGATGGTAACTTTGACCAGAGGTGAGGCAAATTTTAAATACCATCCGATGATAGCATGACCCGCTTCATGATAAGCGATTACTTCTTTTTCTTCAGGAGAAATCAGTTTATTTTTCTTTTCAAGTCCTCCGATAACCCGATCCAAAGCATAGTTAAAATCATCCAGGTCAATTTCTGTTTTATCTCTTCTTGCGGCTACCAAAGCAGCCTCATTACATACATTGGCTATGTCGGCCCCGGCAAAGCCAGGTGTCATTTCAGCCAGAGCTTCCGGGGTTACAGAAATGCCCAATTTTAAACTTTTGAGATGTACTTTAAATATTTCTGCTCTTCCCTTTAAATCCGGTGGATCAATGCCAATTTGCCGGTCAAAGCGACCGGGTCTTAAAAGGGCAGGATCCAAAACATCAGGACGATTTGTAGCTGCCATCAGAATTACTCCCGCGTCTGTACTAAAACCATCCATTTCTACCAATAATTGATTCAGGGTATTTTCGCGTTCATCATTTCCACCTTGAAAAGTATTGCGACCTCTGGCGCGACCTACTGCGTCAATTTCGTCAATAAATACGATACAAGGTGCTTTTTCCCTGGCCTGGCGAAATAAATCCCGGACTCTGGACGCACCAACACCAACAAACATTTCCACAAAGTCAGATCCTGAAATGGTAAAGAACGGAACACCAGCTTCACCGGCTACGGCTTTTGCCAACAAAGTTTTACCTGTACCAGGAGGGCCCACCAATAAAACTCCTTTTGGGATTTTACCACCCAGGGAAGTATACTTTTTAGGATTTTTCAGGAAATCAACGACTTCCATAACTTCTTCTTTTGCTTCTTCAAGTCCTGCAACATCTGCAAAAGTGATATTGGTATTTTGATTTTTTTCAAACAATGTGGCTTTGGATTTACCAATATTAAAAATCTGGGCACCCGGTCCGGAACCACCGCCACCTACTTTGCGCATTAAAAACATCCAGATAGCCAGGATAATCAGAAAAGGTATTACAAAGGATAAAATTGGTCCAAGCCAATTTTGTTTTTCTTCATAACTCAGATTAATTTTTGTGCTCAGGTGTTCATTGATTTTTTCAAATTTTTCTGAAAATTTTTCCGGTGGACCTATATTAAAATAATAATTTGGCCGAACACCGATGGATGAAGTCATTTTATCACTGTATTCTTGTTTTTCCAATGCATTTTTATTCAGATATACATAAGCTTGTTTCATGTTAATGACTTCAAGCTTTTCGATATCTCCTTTTAATGCAATTTCTTCAAAACGATTTGAACTGATATTTCCCTTACCGGGTGATACAGCATAAAATAAATTGACACCGATGATAATCAGCAGGATAATTCCATAGATCCAATATGCATTAAAACCTTCATTTCCTTTTTTAGGATTATTATTAGGTGGTTGTTGTTGTTCTTCCATTATTTCATTTTAAACTGTGCAATGAGAATGTATAACGATTTTTAAATTAAGAAGTTGCAATTATCAGATATTCTTGTATTCTGTTGATTTTGCATCGCTCCAAAGATCTTCAAGTTCGTAGTATTTACGTGTTTCTTTATCAAAAACATGGACGACCACATCAAAAAAGTCGACCAAAACCCAACGGGCTCCAATAGTTCCTTCAGAGTGAGCCTTCAGTCCTGCCTCTTCTTTCGCCCGACGTTCCACATTTCCGGCAATTGCTTTTATTTGAGTCGAACTATCACCTTCACAAATGATAAAAAAACTTGCCGGTGCATCTGGTAAATGCCTCAGATCAAGTTGAATGATATTTTTACCTTTGATATCCTGAATGCTGTCGATAATAAGCGATAAGAAATCGGATTCGGTTTTAGTTGGACTTTTTGATTTAGCTAAACTTCGTGGCAAAATGCTGATGACAATTTTATTTAAGTAAATTTATACAATTTTTTATAAATTCATAATATTCTATGAATTTTAATTTTCCACACCTATATCTTGAAGAAACAGAATCTACAAATACGGTTGCGTTTGAGCTATTATCAAAAACCAATCCACCCCATGGATTTACCGTAATTTCGGACTATCAGACAGCCGGAAAAGGACAATATGGCAGAGAATGGCAGAGTGAACCTGCAAAAAATCTGCTTTTTAGTATAATTATCGGGCCTGATAAAATAAAACTGGACGATATTTTTTACTTGCACCTTGCATCCAGCCTGGCGATAAAAAAAACCCTTGACAATCTTACGACAAATAAAATACAAATCAAATGGCCTAATGATCTATACATTGGTACAAAAAAAATCGGAGGCATTCTAATTCAAAACCAGATACAGGGAAAATTGATACAATGGTCAGTCATTGGTATCGGGTTAAATATCAATCAGATTGTTTTTCCGGAAAATTTACATGCCAGTTCCTTAAAACTGGAGATGCATCAATCTTTTGACAGAATGAAGATCCTGGAGCAGATTCGCCATACGATGATAGAATTTTTTAAACAGGATGCTTTAAGTTTATGGGATCAATATCTTAAAGAATACAATCAGGCTTTGTATTTAAAAGACAAATGGTTGGGAATCACAAGTAAAAATAATGAAACACAGCTTGTAAAAATAGACCGGGTAGATCGCCATGGACAGTTGCATGTCACTACTTCGACTTCTCAAAAACTTCAGTTTAGTTTTGGAGAAATACAATATGAAAAAATAGAAAAAATATGAAGACAACAACATTTACACCTTATTATGCCGTCATTTTCACATCTCAACTGACACCAGATCATCCCGGTTATGAAGAAATGTCACAACGGATGATTGAGCTGGTATCCCGGCAGGAAGGATTTCTGGCTTATGAAAGTGCCAGAGAGTCTTTGGGAATTACCATTAGCTATTGGAATAGTCTGGAGGCTATTTTAAAATGGAAACAAAATGAAGAACATCTGGAAGCACAGCGAAAAGGTATTCGCGAATGGTATTCCTATTACAAACTCAGGATTTGTAAAGTAGAAAGGGAATATGAATTTACCCGGAAGGTATGAGCCATTACATATTTGATAATGAAATCCTGACAGGGAGGAAAAGTGAATTCATGTAAATGCCTAAATTAAGTTGACCCTTATTACAAAATCCAAAAATTTTCAAATGGCTAAAATACCGCAGGAATCATCCATATTCAAGTAGTGATAAGTGATTGGTAATTGTGAATGGTAATCTTTGCAGTTGCAAAAAATCATCGTGATAAAATCAGAAATCTTAGTCTCTGGGATTTTTCTTATTCAAATATTCAGCAACTATCATCCTTAGGGTTGCCAACTCTTTTAGTTTAGGACGGGCCTCTTCACAAGGACTTCCAAAATACGTTTTTCCGGTTTCGAGATTTTTATCGACGCCGGATTGTGCCAGAATTGTCACACGATCTCCTATCTGTAAATTTTGGGTAATTCCTACCTGCCCATAAATCGTTACGTGATCGCCAAGCTGGGTTTTGCCGGCTATACCTACCTGTGCAGCAATCAGGCAGTGCTTACCAATGACGACCCCATGTCCTATCTGCACCTGACAATCTATTTTAGTGCCTTCCCCAATAATGGTATCACCCGATACGCCTTTATTTATTGTGCATCCAGCCCCAATATCCACATGATCGCGTATAATCACTCTGCCTCCTGATCTCCACTTTTTAAATCCATCTTCTGTTTTTTTATAATAAAAAGCATCTGATCCGATAACCGCACCGGATTGAATTTTAACGTGATCTCCAATGACTGAAAATTCTCCAATGACCGCATTGCACTGAATCCAGGAATGGGCTCCAATCACTACATGATGGCCAATCTGAACATTAGCTTCAATGATGGCATCCGGATGAATTATCGCGGTATCTGAAATTGCAGACAATTGCGGCATTTCAGGCCTGGCTTCCAATACCAGGGTATTGTACACTTCAAATGGGTTTTCTGTAATTAATAAGGTTTTACCCTGAGGAACTTCTGTTTCTTTATTAATCAGAATAATGCTTGCCGCCGATTGTATGGATTTTTGGTAATATTTTTCTGCATCGACAAACGTCAGATCGCCTTCAGTGACTTTATGAATTTCATTAATGCCATAAATCAATTGATCTGTGTTGCCAATCAGCTTCATATTAAAGCGCAGGGCTAATTCTTTTACCGGGATAGGTTTTGTTAGTTTCATTATTCAAAATCTAAGTGAATAATCCATAATTTTTTTAATGTGCTTCCAACCAGTTATTACCGGCATCCATGCCTACTTCTATAGGAACTCTTAAATTGGGAAGCGCATGTCTCATTTCATAACTGATGATTTGTTTGGCTATTTCCAATTCTGAAACCGGTGCATCAAAGACTAATTCGTCGTGTACAGTTAAAATCATTTTAGTCTTCAGTTTTTCTTTCATAAATTTTTTATGAATGTTTATCATGGCAATTTTAATCATATCGGCAGCAGTACCCTGGATGGGTGTATTAATAGCTACGCGTTCTGCATTCGTCCGGGCTAAGGCATTTTTTGAATTAATGTCCCGCAACACTCTTTTGCGTCCCAACATCGTCATGACATATCCTTTTGATCGGGCTTCTTCGACAACATTGGCCATATAGGATTTAAGGTCTTTGTAATTTTGAAAATACTGATCAATTAAATCCTTGGCTTCAGAACGCGGAATATTTAATTGCCTGGAAATATTGGTCGAGCCGGCACCATATAAGATTGAAAAATTGACCGTTTTGGCATTGCGTCTTTGATCACCGGTCACCTGATCATAAGCTACATTATACACATTGGCCGCAGTAGCCCGGTGAATGTCCTGTCCTTTCTGAAATGCTTCCAGCATGCGTTCTTCATTGGCAATTTCAGCAATCAACCGCAACTCTATCTGTGAATAATCGGCCGATATCAAAATATGCTGATCATCCCGGGGTACAAATGCTTTCCGGATTTCACGACCCGCCTCATCTTTAATCGGGATATTTTGCAGGTTTGGATTTTCAGAAGCTAAGCGGCCTGTGGCAGCACGAGCCTGATTAAAAGAACTATGCACTCTTCCGGTCTTAGGATTGATCATTAGTGGCAATGAATCCACATACGTTGATTTGAGTTTTGCCAGTTTCCGGAATTCGAGAATATCCCGCACCACCTGATGCTCTTCTGCCAGTTCACTGAGCTTATTTTCATCTGTGGAATATTGATTTGTACCCGTTAGTTTCCATTTATACGGAATTTTTAATTTTTCAAACAAGACCTGTCCCACTTGTTTTGGACTGGCTATATTAAACCGCACTCCGGCATTTTTATAAATTAATTGTTCGGCATCGTATATCTGTTTTTCCAAAACTTTGCTGTATTCATTTAAAAAATCGCCATCTATTTTTACGCCCACATATTCCATTTCAGTTAAGACAGCGATCAGCGGCAATTCAATGTCCTGAAATAAAGTACTGAGATTTTCTTTTTGCAAATCGTTTTCCAGAATGCTTTTAATCTGCAATGTGATATCGGCATCTTCGGCAGCATACTCTTTAATTTTTTCCAGACCAACATCCCTCATGTTGCCTTGTGATACACCTTTTTTGCCAATCAACTCTTCAATAGCAACCATTTTATAGTTAAGGTACGATTCAGCCAGTATGTCGAGTTTGTGCCTTAAATCTGGCTCCAATAAATAATGAGCGATCATCGTATCAAAAGCGGGTTCCGGCATAATAATATCATACCATCGCATCATCAGCATGTCGTACTTAATATTTTGTCCGACAAATTTTTTTGACGGATTTTCCAAAATAGTTCTAAATTTTTGAACAAGCTGAAATGCAGCTTTCTGGTCTGCCGGAACCGGAACATAATAGGCTTCTTTTGGCGTAAGACAAAAAGACATTCCGACCAGTTCTGCCTGATTGGCATCGATACCTGTCGTTTCTGTATCAAATGAAATGACTGTAGCTTTTTCTAAATTTTCAATAAGTGCATCCAGATCTGCTGAAGTATTTACCAGATGATACGTATGGTCGATGGTATGAATGTCGTGATCGGCAATTTGATATTCTGCCTGTTTTTCTGAAGGAGCATTTTTTTCGGGTTCTCCAAATAATACAGCTTGAACCGGAGTATCGGAAGCACCTAGTATGGTTTGAGCCAGGGTTCTGAATTCAAGATTTCGGAACAACTCTGCCAGACGATCTTTATTAAATCCTTCCAGGCGGTACATTTTTTCATCAAACTGAATGGGTGCATGAATATTAATGGTTGCCAGTTTTTTACTGAGTATTGCCTGATCGACATACTGGACCACTTTATCTTTTAATTTACCCTGGAGAGATTCTTTATTTTGGATCAGATTTTCGAGATTATCGTATTCTGCCAGTAATTTGACGGCCGTTTTTTCGCCGACGCCCGGAATACCGGGAATATTATCGACAGCATCGCCCATTAATCCCAGCAAATCGATAACCTGATCGACCCGTTTAATTCCCCAGCCCTCTGTTATTTCTTTGGGTCCCAAAATATCGACTCCATTCCCCTGTCTCGAAGGTTTATACATAAATATCTGATCTTCGACCAGCTGTCCGTAATCCTTGTCCGGGGTCACCATATAGACTGTAAATCCTTCGCGGGCAGCCTGTTTGGCAATGGTACCAATGACATCATCCGCTTCAAAGGATTCCATGGTAATGATGGGTATATTAAACGCTTTAATTAATTCTTCGACATACGGAAACGCTTTGGTAATATCTTCCGGCTGAGCTTCCCGGTTGGCTTTGTATTCCGGAAATTCGATATGGCGGAAGGTTGGTCCTGATAAATCAAATGCAACTGCCAGGTGACTTGGCTTTTCGTTACTGATGATATCCCAGAGCGTTCTGGTGAATCCTGAAATAGCAGAGGTATTGAGTCCTTTGGAATTAATCAATGGACGGGTAATGAATGCATAGTGAGCGCGATAAATAAGTGCATGTCCGTCCAGCAAAAAGAGTTTTTTCATAAATTTCGTATAGGAGTCGTGAAGATAAGAAGAATGGCATAGCGGATGGGCCGGAAGGATATAAAAAATGAAACAGCTGATAGGCTTCTGCAATATGCTGGTTTGCCAATTCACAACACCTTAAGGGCAAAAGTGCTTCTTTCCGGCAAATTGATTTCGATGGGGATTCTACGTTTCTGACAGCAAATTCCTGACGGCATACTGCAATTCAGAAAACTGAAATTCAAAACCATGCTCCCTCAACCTTTTTGGTATGACATAAGCTGAGTCAAGAACCAGTTGAGATTGTTCCCCTAATACCCATTTTAATACAAATTCAGGAGCATTTAACAATAACAGTTTGGTTGAACTCTGCTTTTTTAGGGTATTCATAAAATCAGCATGGCTAAGGGGATTGGGTGCTGTAAGATTAAAAATGCCCGATAATTTATTTGAGAGAATAAAATCCAGGGCTTTATTAAAATCAGAATGATGTATCCACGAATAATATTGCTGAGCTTTTCCAAAAACCACTAAAAACCGAAAGGCTCTGGTTTGTATAATTTTTGGCCAGATTCCGCCGTCAGGACTGAGGTACAGACCAGTCCGGATGATGCTAAACTGATCGGTAAATTCTTTTAAGCATTCAGCTTCTGATTCCCATTGTTTACAAACAGAAGCCAAAAAACCAGATGTTCCGGGTTTCGAATATTCGTCCAGCTCTTCTTGGCCTCGATCCCCGTAATAACCAATGGCTGAAGCTTGTATAATCTGAGGAATATGCAGCTGATGTTTTTTTAGATGCAGGTAGATGGTTTGTATGGCTTTTAATCTTGAATCCAGAATGTTCTGTTTTCGTTGCCGGGTCCAAATTCCACCACTGATGGTACTACCAGCTAATTGTATTAAAACCTGTTTGTTTTTGAATGCCTCCGGGTCTATGATGCCTGCATCGGTATTCCAGGAATAGGAATTAAATTTATTACTTGTTGAAGTCCGGCTCAACCAGCTTATGTCGTGTCCTTGTTGTTTTAAAAAAGAACTTAAGTTATTACCAATTAAACCACTACCTCCGGCGATCAGGATGTTTTTCATTTTTGAATTGTATCTTTAAGCTTGCCAAATTAAAGCATTTAGGATATGGTAGCGAATCATAAGACCTTTTTAACAGTTTATACTACGGATATGTTGGTGACCGCACTTAAAAGACAGGCCATCTTTTTCATTTTGTGTATATTCCTGATGTCCGGCTGCAAACAAGATAAAGCCGATGATTCCTATACCTTGAGGATACGCATTAAGGAAGATGTCGATTGTCTCCACCCGATTATATCCCGATCGACACTGGCTTCTCAGATCGAGTCTCTGGTGATGTTGCCTATGATTGAATTCAGTATGGATAAAATTGAGCTGACACCGCTTTTAGTCGTAGATCTTCCAAAGATGATCCATTCTAATGACAGTGCTGATGTTTTTGACTGTGAATTCAGACATGAAGCCGTGTGGGAAGATGGAAGTCCGATTCTCGCCGAAGATTATGCCTTTACGGTAAAAGCAGCGCTCAATCCATTTATCAAAAATCCAAGCTGGAAATCGTATTTAAAAAATATTAAAGAAATTGTCATTGATAAAAATGCACCGCGGCATCTTTCAATTCATGTTCAAAAAAATTATTTGCTGGCGCAGGAAATTTGTGGCAACATTAATATTTATCAGCAAGGCTATTACGATCCGGAAAAACTTATGTCAAAGTTTTCGGTGTATGATTTAATTCACCGGGATAGTCTGGACTGGTCTGAAGAAGAAAAAATGCAATTACAAAAATTTGCCTTGCAATTTGAAACAGCCGGGATGTGTAAACAAAAAATCAGCGGATCGGGACCATATAAATTAATATCGTGGGAAGCCGGTGCAAAAATCATTCTGGAGAAAAAACAAAACTGGTGGGGAAATACTCTGGCTGAAGCAAATCCATTGTTAAAAGCCTATCCGGATCGTATTGAATACCTGATTATTCCGGATGAAGCTGCTACATTGCTGGCATTAAAAGAGGGCACAATTGATTTAGCCACGGATATGTCACCTCAGCAATTTGTGAGTTTACAACAGGATTCTTCGGGCAAAAATCTTCAGTTTTTTTCACCGACAGTTTTTCAATACGTCTTTTTAGAATTAAATCATCGTCAGCCGGCTTTGGCTGATCGCGCTGTACGCAAAGCGTTGGCGCAGCTCATCGATGTGCCGGCATTTATTAAAAATGTAATGTACGATCTTGCAGTTCCTATTATAGGCCCCCTGCATCCTTCCAGATCGTATTATCATAAATCGTTGACGCCGGTGAAGTTTAATCCTGAATCAGCCTTACAGGAGCTTCAAGCAGCCGGATGGAAAGATCAGAATAAAGATGGCATACTTGATAAAATGATCAATGGTAAATCAGTAAAACTATCTTTCTCCCTTTTAGTCACCAGCGAAACGGCAAAAAAATTAGCCCTGTTATTGCAGGACGAAGCTAAAAAAACAGGAATCGAAATAAAGCCTGAAATCAAAGACTGGTCATTGATTTTAAAAGATCTCAATTCTTTGCAATTTGATATGGTGGCGGTTACTCAGTCACAATCGCCATCGTTATATGATCCTTATCAAAGCTGGCATAGCAGCAATACAAAGGCCGGGGGGGCTAACCGCTGTGGTTTTGCAACTACTGAAACGGATTCCCTGATACAGATTATTCGTTCGACTGCTTCAGAATCAGAACGCAATATTGCCTATTTACGATTTCAGGAAATCCTCTATAACGAACAAGCTCAACTATTTTTATTCAGTCCTAAACTACGGCTTGTGGCAAGCAATCGAATCAAACTGGAAGCCAGCAGTCGCCGGCCGGGATATGCAGAAAATATGATTCAGCTGGCTAAGTAACTAATGTCTGAAAACTAAGTTAAACACAAAATTAATTCTGGAATTTATCACTACTCTTCCTCAAAAGTTCTTCGCGCGTCCATTTGTTTTTCTACGACCTGGTGGAGATAGGAAAATAATTTCTTGTTTAATTTTTTTACCATGTAATTACAATTTTGTTTGATGTGATTGGAATAAGAAATCCGATTCATCATCGTCGTAAAATTATTTTCAGAAATATATGGAAAATTATTTCTGAAGGTTTTTCCCTGCGCAGTCTGAAATAACCAGCCTTCATTTTCAGAATTTGGGGTAATGTCTTTTTTTAATATCAGGAAACTATCTGTTTGAATTGAGGGCAAGGCCAAAGCTGACAAATTGCCATCAAGAAAATAAGGACCTTTCCAATCAGAATCTAAAAGAGCCTGGTGATCTTTATCATAATAAAAGAAGACCGGGCAAAATTTAAAATAGAGCTTAAAGGACCGGATAAGCTGCTTGTTAAAGGTGTCGCGGTCAGAAAGGAGATTATTTAGTTGAGACTGAATTTTTTCTTTGCATTTTTCATTGCAGGAGGTATGATTTAATTCTTTTTGAAGGAAATTAATTTTATTTTCTCTGGCTTCCAGTCGAACCAATAAATGGCCTGATTTCAGGCTCAATATGGCCTGATTGGCATCAAATAAATCGCCGGAAGACTGTGCCTGTAAGCAAATAGAAAATAAAATGTTAATGAAATAAAAAATGTATCTTGGCATATATCCTGATTGTCTTTTTTTAGCGTTTTTAGCCTTTCTTTTTAATAAATAGTATAAACGCAAAGTTGATCAATTTATCACCTCTTAAAGTAATATTTTAAAATTATGTCACAATATCTTGATATCGAAGCATTGAATCAGCAAGTAGCTATTGAAAGTGCTTTTCTGGACAAATTAATATCGCAGCAACAAAGGATCATCGTTGGTCAAACGCACATGATGGAACGCATGATACTGGGTTTATTGACAAACGGGCATATTTTACTGGAAGGCTTACCAGGTCTTGCCAAAACCTTAGCCATCAAGACATTGGCTCAATCGATTGATGCCAGTTTCTCGAGAATTCAATTTACACCCGATCTGTTACCGGCTGATATAATCGGTACTTTGGTATATAATCCTGCTAATCAGAATTTTACGGTTCGGAAAGGACCTATTTTTGCTCATTTTATTTTAGCGGATGAAATCAACCGTGCTCCTGCCAAGGTACAATCGGCTTTATTGGAAGCCATGCAGGAAAAGCAAGTGACGATTGGTAAAGAAACTTTTAAACTGGAAGAGCCCTTTTTGGTGCTGGCTACCCAAAATCCGATCGAACAGGAAGGCACCTATCCTCTACCAGAAGCTCAGACAGACCGGTTTATGATGAAAGTCCTGGTTGGTTATCCGACGATGGACGAAGAACAGGAAATTATGCGTCGAAATCTCAATAACCAGGTACATGAAAAACCTGACGTAGTTGTGCATCCGGACGATATACTGCGTGCCCGGAAATCTGTATTAAAAGTATATATGGACCAACGCATTGAAAAATATATTGTCCAGCTGGTATTTGCAACGAGAAATCCGGAAAACTATGGATTAGGACAACTTTCGCAATGGATTCAGTATGGTGCATCACCGCGGGCCAGTATTTTTCTGGCGCATGCATCTAAAGCACATGCTTTTATGCAACACCGGGGTTTTGTTATTCCTGATGATGTGCAGAATGTGTGTAAGGATATTTTAAGGCATCGCATCGGACTGAGTTATGAAGCCGAAGCCGAAAACATAAATCAGGATGAAATCATTTCCAGAATTTTATCAAAAGTAGAAGTACCCTAAGCAAGCTTATGCTAAAAATATACACTTTTATTATTGGTATCTGTTTGTTTCCGTTTTGCATTTATGCACAAACCACTACGGTTTCATTAAAAGTACATGAGGTCATGGATATGTTTGGCACACTTCAACAGGGTGTTTGGATTAATCACTATGCCGGTATCGGAACGGAAGGAGATAGTTTTGTTTTTACTCTGGGTCACAATGCCAAAGAATACAAGGGCATTTTGCAAAATATCAGCCGGGGCGAACTTTATGTAACGGAAGGAAAATACCAACCGGAAGAAGTTAAGCTGGTTGTACAGGATACCACGTATGATTTACTCGGATTTTTATATGGTGAAGTTAATCCCGGGGGTATGATGGTGCAGCTTTTAGATAAGCGTAAAGAAAAAGGTCGCTATATAGAATTTGAAAAAGTAAACCGGGACGGTTTTAAAATTTTAGATTGTCCTTCTCAGGTTTGGTATAAATCCTTTAATGGAATTATGGACCGCGATCCGGTTTTTATTCAAATACAAAAAGAAAAAGATCAACGGGTTTATGGTACAATCAGCGTAGCAGGTAAATTAACAGGTTATACAATTTCCGGAAATTGCGATGACAACCGTTGCCAGAAAATGAAACTTAAAGTTTACGATTATTTTGGTGAGCGTTTTAAAGAATACAAGTCAAGCCTGATATCCGCAAGGAAAATTCAGGTGGAAGAATTTTTTAAAGACCGGTTTCAGATTTTTGAAGACTGGAATTTAGAAAACACCTATCATTTTCAATGTAAAAACATACGGCTTCCGGCAATTAAGATGTACGCTCAGTATATTAAAATTAACGACCGGTTTTTTGATCCATGGATTGAAAGCTTTATTACAAAATGGACGGAACAGGTTATTTCGTTTTATCAGCCGGGGGCTATTCAGGAGCAACGGGATGCCATTGCCAATATGGACATCGACTGGATAAGTCAGGATTGGGTAAGCGGTATTTTCAAATTTACAGAGCCCTGGTCGGATGCCGAGCGCAGCTTGCCTTTTACTTTTGACAGACGGCTGGGACGCATTATTAGTCTTGATGAATCCTTTGATAAAGATTTTAATCACCAGGTTTTCTTTGCAGAATTTATTTCTCGCAAAAAAAAGGAAATGATTGAAGCCAATAATTCTAATCGATTCAGAGCCTATCTGGATTTGGAATATTTTAATTTATGGACTTTAAGACCAGAAGGTTTGTGTTTTACTTCCGAGTTTAACTCCGTTTGGGGTATGCGGAAAATTATAATACCTTATTCATTAATACAGGAACACATTCGCCGGGGCGGCCCATTTAAAAAATTATTTTAAACATGGATACCCAGGAAATACTTAAAAAAGTACGACAAATAGAAATCAAGACCAAAGGTCTGAGTCATCATTTGTTTTCAGGTGCATACCACAGTACATTTAAAGGCCGGGGTATGTCTTTTTCTGAAGTTAGAGAATATCAGATTGGCGATGATATCCGTCATATTGACTGGAATGTTACAGCACGTACTGGTCAGGCACAGGTCAAAGTTTTTGAAGAAGAACGTGAGTTGACCTTAATGTTGCTTGTGGATATCAGCCGTTCGCTTATGTTTGGATCGACCGAACAAAATAAAATGGCGTGGATGATAGAAATAGCCGCCGTCCTGGCATTTTCTGCAAGCCAGAATCAAGATAAAGTCGGTATGATTTTATTTAGTAATAAAATTCATCTGTACATTCCTCCCAAAAAAGGACGACAGCATATTCTGAGAATGATTCGTGAATTACTGGTTACTCATTCTAATACCGGTAAAACCCGATTTGATTTACCGCTGCAATATCTGGATTCTGTTCAGCGAAAAAAAACCATATGCTTTGTTTTATCCGATTTTCACGAACCCGTGCCGGAGTCTGCATTAAAAATTGTTTCCAGAAGACATGATGTAATTGGAATTCAAATTTTGGATAAGCTGGAAAAAATGATGAATCCAGCAGGTTTAATCCAGTTTAAAGATGCAGAATCCAACCAGGAAATCCTGGTAGATACCCGGGATGCACACTGGATGTCGCAATATGCAGAATCTCAAAAAAATGAAACAATTCAATTACGACAACTTTTTTCCAGAGCGAATGCTGATTTTCTCCAGCTGGACCTCGATGATTCTTATATCAAAGTATTGTTAAACTTTTTTAAAAAGCGGCATTAAATTGATCAGGCTTATCGTCATATTCATTCTTTTGTTTTCAGGCATTCACTCGCATGGTTTGAATGCTCAAATACAGTTTACTCAAAAACTGGATTCTACCTATATGTTGATAGGCGATCAGCAATATTTACGCCTTTTGAGCTCGGATCAGCAATTGGGTGATCGCGCTCTTGAAATTCTGGATACTTTATCCTGGTTTCATGTCATTGATAAGGGAAGCTGGCAAACTACAAATCAATATGTCGAACGCCGAATTTTATTTACCGTATTTGATAGCGGATATTTTAAGATTCCATCATTAGGTATAATCGATTCCTCAAATCAATTAGGGAATCCGCTTTTTTTGATGGTCAATTATCCTGCTGACAGTTTACAGGTGTTGCGACCTATTAAAGGAATTGAAGAAACATCCAATCAATCCAGGATGATGTTCTTTATCATTTTAGGTGTTTTTTTAATTCTGTCCATGCTCTTTGTATTGTGGCAGTTTTTTAAAGCAGACAGAATTAAACCCGCAGCTATTCAAATTCCAGATCAGAAAAAAATTTGGGAACAATGTCTTCTGGCACTTACTGAATTAGAATCCAAACATTTGTGGCAGGATCAAAAAACAAAACAATATTATGATGAACTCAATCATATTCTCCGAAATTTTCTTTCTTCGGGATTAAAAGTACCGGCGTTGGAAAATACGAGTACTGAAATTATGGAGTACATCCGGAAAAATAATTTACTATTGGAGCAACGCGACCAACTGGAAAGTTGTTTCAGAGAGAGCGATCTGGTAAAATTTGCAAATTACCTGCCAGGTCCTGAACGACACATAGCCTGGTTAAGTTTTTCCAGGCATTTTATTGAGCACAATAGAATGCTTTCAGAAAAAATACTGGAAGAAAACCGCATTCATTATATAGCACTATTAGGCGAAGATCTGGGAAATCAATTTGATAATCCATTAGATACAGTTCCGGATGATTTGATCAGACTGTTTAATGCAGAAGGAAAGACTGGACAAATTGAATTGCTCCATCAGCTGGTCGACAAGTTTTATTTTGAATTGCCCGAAGATTGGGTTAAATGGCATGAAATGCATACCGGTAGTTTTTACAGGTGGCATACCAGCATATTGGGAATATCAAAAAACAAAATAGTTCAGCTTGTTATTATTTTGTTTGTATTGCCTTTTATTGCCTTGTTTTTACCTTTTATCTGGATAGTCAGTTTATGGAAAAAACAAAATCTGTTTTCCAGGGGAATATTTGGCATTACAAAAAATAAAAAATTAATCTTGAGACCTACGACATGATTCTGATGATTTTGGACCGGTTAGAGTGGGAATCGCCCTGGTTTTTTCTGCTACTTGTACTCGTACCCTGGCTGTGGTATCGGCTGATCAAAAGTTCGGAATCATCTGCCAATGCGTTGGAGTTTCCAAGTCTCGTACATTTTGGTAAAAAATCCAACTGGAAAACCAATCTGCATAAACTTCTCCCGTATATCAAATTGGCAGCCATTGTCTTAATTATTATCGCTTTGTCAAGACCAAGATGGATATTAAGAGAAGAAAAAATTAATGCAGAAGGCATCGCTATATTTTTAACCATGGATTTATCATCCAGTATGTTGAGTAAAGATTTTGATCCAAATCGACTGGAAATCAGTAAAGCGGTTGCTATTGATTTTATTTCAAAACGTCCTTATGACCGGATCGGTATCACTGCTTTTGCCGGTGAAGGTTTTACTCAATGTCCCTTAACCACAGATCACGAAGCCTTAAAGGTTTTATTAAACGATTTGCGTTGTGGTTTGCTGGAAGATGGTACTGCCATTGGTATGGGCTTGGCTTGTTCCGTCAACCGGCTGAAAGAAGATTCCGCCAAAAGTAAAATCATCATTTTACTGACAGATGGTGTAAATAATGTAGGTGAAATATCGCCACTCCTTGCTGCTGAATTAGCACAAACTTATAAAATAAAAATTTATTCTATCGGCGTTGGTACCAATGGCGAAGCGTATTCTCCGGTTGGCAGATCTCAACATGGGGAATACGTCTTTGGAATGGCACCTGTAACTATTGATGAACAGTTGTTAACTCAAATATCAAACTCCACCGGCGGAAAATATTACAGGGCAACCAATGTAGAAAAATTAAAAGAAATTTATAAAGAAATCGATCAACTTGAAAAAACCAAAATTGAAGTACGGTATATAAAACGTTATTCAGAAGAGTTCAGACCTTTTTTAATATTAGCTTTATTTTTATTGAGTATTGAATGGTTATTGCGATTGGTTATTATAAGAGTTATGCCATAATATGTTCAGATTAGAAGAAATATCATACTTAATAGGACTTATACTGCTGCTGCTTTTTTTTATAATGTATCAATATTATAAAAATCAAAAAAAAGCCGCCTGGAATATTCTGGGTAACAGCAAAACACTGGGATCTTCGGTTTTATTAAAAAAAGATTATTTCCACATTCGGTTTTTATTATTTATTGCGGTGATTTTTTTGGGTGTTTTGGCACTGACAAATCCACAATATGGCAAGAAAAAAGAAAAAATCAAGACACAAAACATAGATGTATTTATTGCCCTGGATGTTTCCAAAAGTATGTTGTGTACTGATATTAAACCAGATCGACTGTCCAGGGCACAAATATGGATTAAACAATTTTTAGACCGCTTTCATACTGAGCGGATTGGATTTATTTCATTTGCAGGAAGTGCTTATCTGCATTCACCTTTAACCACCGACATACCCACGATTAATTTGATGGCATCTATGGCTAATCCCGGAAGCATCGGTACACAAGGCACAGCAATTGCTGATGCTATTCAGCTCGCCACAAAATCATTTGCAGAAGATGAAGGTTTTCATAAAGTGATTGTTTTAATTACAGACGGAGAAGATCATGAAGGCGAAGCCATTGAAGCAGCAAAACAAGCTGCAGATAAAGGGATCAGTATTTTTACCATCCCTCTGGGATCTGATCAGGGTGCACCGGTTCCTGCATTCTACGATGGAATGCAAAATCATTTAACAGACAAAGAGGGTAATCCGGTTATTAGCATACCAAACCGATCTTTATTAAAAGATATCGCCGATCTAACACAAGGTGAATTTCTGGAAATTGACCGAGGGGAAGAGAATTTTGAATCGATGAAAAAAAGATTTGATCTTCTCTCCAGGAAAGATGTTACTTATCATGCATTCAGCAGTTATGAATCCTATTTTCAATATGTATTATTTATAGCATTGACATTACTGATTTTTGAAACTTTATTAACTAGAAAGAAAAATGTGGATTAAGACTTTCATTAGTTTGGTGTTGTTATTTTTAGTCAGTCAGGCTTTCTCACAAGACGCAGGCATATATTCTTATAAAGCAGATAAATTTTACAAAGATTCTAATTATCTGGAAGCAGAAGAAGCTTATCGTAAAGCAAATGATATTAAACCTGAATTTAAAAATACCTATAATATTGGAAACAGCCTATATCAGCAAGGACGCACAAAAGAAGCTGCTGAATATTATCATAAGAGTTTACAACAAGTTTATGGAGATCAGGGAAAATCCAAAGCACTTTATAATTTAGGGAATGCGTATTTTAATGAAAAGAATTACGAAAAAAGCATTCAGGCTTATCAGGATGCCTTAAAAATTAATCCGGGAGATAAAGCTGCCAAACAAAATCTGGTTCTGGCAAAACGCCAAAAACAAATTCAACAACAACAACAACAACAACAACAGCAACAACAACAACAGCAACAACAAAACGAGCAAGATCAACAACAGCAAAATAAAAATAAGCCGGAAGAATCTGACAGCAAAGACTCAAAAGAGAAGCCCCGGAATGATTCATCCAATAAACAAAATGAAACGCCAAAACAACATCCAAATGACAAAAAAGAACAGACGGAAGCTTCTGATAAAAATTCTATGACCAAAGAACAAGCAGAACAATTAATGCGAATGATCGATGATAGAGATAAAAAGATCCGCGAAAAAATACAAAAGACTCAAAGTAAATCCCCTAAAAGAGAAAAAGATTGGTAATTTTTAAAATTTAATATTATGAAAACGACAGGTATCTTGATTATTTTATTCATTCAACAACTGACCGGACAGAACATTGAATTTAATGTTTCGGTCAACAATGATACATTACTACTGGGTAATTATCTTGAAGTAAAATTTGAGATCAACAATCTTAACGGAAAGTTCATACCACCAGATTTTTCTGGGTGGAATATCGTTGCTGGTCCTAATGCAGCTTCGAGTTATTCGATGATCAATGGAAATGTCAAACAAAGCAGTTCGTATACTTATTATCTGGAAGCTCCGGCAGATGGTACTTTTATTATTGAAGAAGCCATTTTAAAAACTGCAGAGAAAGACTACAAAACACCTCCGGTAAAAATAGTGGTTCTGGATAATCCGGATGGCATCCGGCAACATCCCAAATATAAATCGGATGACAAGATTTTCAAATTAGATACTATCCTGAAAGAAGAACCAAAATCAAAACGCAAAGTAATCCGGTTATAATGAAATTGAAACTACTCGGTATTTTTTGTATACTTTATGGATTTGCAACAGCTCAAATTCAGTTTGAAGCTTTAACAGATGCTGAAAGTATATTACAGGGTAGTAATTTCCGTATCACATTTCAATTAAAAAATGCGGAAGGAACAAATTTCAGGCCACCTGATTTTTCGCCATTTCAGGTCCTCGCAGGTCCTTCCAGATCCATGCAAACCACGATCATTAATGGCGCTATGAGCTCATCCATTGGTTACGTATATGTCCTGGGTAGTCATCAAACGGGAAGCTTTACCATTGGTTCTGCCTCAATTACAGTGGGCGGAAAAACATATACTACCAAACCAATAACCATCAGAGTAGAAAAAGCCAGGGCGGTCGCCACGACAGATAGTGACATTTTTATCAAAGCTATTACAGATAAACAAGAAGTGTATTTATCAGAGCAAATTACACTGACCTATAAATTATATACAAGAGTATCTGTGCAAAGTATTGAATTTGCTGATAAACCAGTATTAGATGCGTTCAATAGCGAGACTGTCAATATGCTAAATAATCAGGCGCAACGCGAAATCTATAATGGACGTGAATACACCACTAAAATTTTAGCAAAATGGGTTTTGTTTCCGGTTAAAACAGGAGAGCTTCCGATACAGGCTTCCGTGTTCAGATTAGTAAAAGGAGAAGACGATCCCTTTGGATTCGGAATGCCTTCATTATTCAGATCACAAATTGAAACCATAGCAAGTAATCCTCTTAACATTCGGGTCAATCCATTGCCGGAACCTGTGCCAGATCAATTTAGCGGAGCTGTAGGGGAAATGTTTTTTAGAAACGCACCGGTGAATCAGAATTATACACTACACGATGCTATACATCTTAGTATTCAGCTACAGGGTGATGCTAATTTTAATATTATTAAATCGGATTTTATTAAACTCGACAGTAGTTTTGAAATTTCTGATTCCAAAGCCAGCGATCTGATAAAAGTTACAGACGAACCCCGACTTACCAAAACCAGAAAGTATGATTATCTCATCGTTCCTAAAGCAACTGGAAATTTTACATTAAATCCTAAATTTATTTATTTTAATACCGATTTAAAACAATACGTAACACTCGAAAATTTTATTCCGGTCAATATTTCACATGGAAATGTATCTTATGAAAATAATGAATCAGAACATCTGGCTGACCTTAAAAGAAAAGGTCAATTAATTTATACTGCTCCAAAGCTGTATCAAGATTACAAAACCTGGTTGATTTGTTGTTTGCCATTAGGATTATTCATTTGCGGACTATTCAAGAAATACGCTTCCAGAATATTTTCTCCAACGACTAAAACTAAAGAAATTGATTTTAATTTTAAGAATCCTGAATTAAGCCTTGAGCAATTGGAAAAGTACTTCCTGCACAAAGTCGCTTCAGTGTATCCCAGACAGGAATCCATGCTGCCGCTAAAGCAATTCCTGCTAGAAAACCTTTCTGCAAATCCAGATTATAAAAAACACCTGGACATTATTCAAACTATGGAAATTTTAAAATTTAGCGGGATTGTATCTCAAGAAGCCCTACGGCAACTTCATCAGGACATCGATCAATTGGCTTGATATCCTGTCTGAGTGATATCAAGCAACGTAAGTTGAAAGTCGATCGGACACAAATGCGAGCAATTCTCCGCAGGCTGTTACCATAGAGGGCAGATAAAGTTTACCGGTATTTTCATCTTTTCCATTTTGGCCTTTTAGGTCTGTGGTCAATATTCTATCTTTGCCGCTCAAATTAATGTATGCAACGGACTAAAATAGCAGAAGTATTGAAAATGGAACCCGGGCAACAGCCAGTAACGGTCATGGGATGGGTCAGAGCATTTAGAAGTAACCGGTTTATTGCATTAAATGATGGATCCGTATTAGCAAATTTACAACTGGTAGTAGATTTTTCAACTCTTGATGAATCTTTGTTAAAAAGGATCACTATCGGAGCAGCTATAAAAGCTGAAGGAATTTTAATTGCATCACAGGGTGCCGGTCAAAAAATGGAAGTCCAGGTAAATACGCTGGAAGTATTTGGCGATTGTGATGCATCGGTCTATCCGCTACAACCCAAAAAGCATAGTATGGAATTTTTGCGCCAGATTGCACATCTGCGATTCAGGACCAATACATTTAGTGCTGTTTTTAGAATTCGCCATGCTTTGGCATTTTCCATACATGAGTTTTTTCATAACAGAGGATTTTACTATTTGCATTCACCGGTTATAACGGGTTCTGATGCAGAAGGCGCGGGAGAAATGTTTCAGGTTACCACGCTGCCGCTTCAGAATATTCCAAAAACATCGGAAGGTGAAATTGATTTCAGCAAAGATTTTTTTTCCAAGCCTACCAATCTTACCGTATCCGGCCAATTGGAAGCTGAATTGGCTGCTCTCGCTTTAGGTCAGGTTTATACATTTGGGCCGACATTCCGGGCAGAAAATTCAAACACGCCAAGGCACCTGGCAGAATTCTGGATGATAGAACCCGAAGTTGCCTTCAATGATCTAAATGATAATATGGATCTGGCTGAAGATCTTTTAAAATATGTTATCCGCTATGTTTTACAAAATTGTCATGATGATTTACAATTGTTGCATGACCGCGAATTGGAAGAAGAAAAACAAAAACCTCAGGCCGACCGAAATGATATGTCACTTCGAGAACGCCTGACTTTTTGTATAGAAAATAAATTTGAACGAATTGATTATACTCAGGCTATTGAGATCCTAAAAAATTCTAATCCAAATAAAAAAGGTAAATTTCAATTTCCAATTGATCAATGGGGTGCTGATTTGCAATCAGAACATGAGAGGTTTTTGGTTGAAAAACATTTTAAAAAACCCGTCATTTTGTCCAATTATCCAAAAGATATTAAAGCATTTTACATGAGGCAGAATGATGATCAAAAAACGGTAGCGGCCATGGATATTTTATTTCCGGGCATTGGAGAAATTGTGGGTGGCTCGCAACGTGAAGAACGCTTAGCTCATTTGGAAAAACGTATGGCTGAAATGCACATTCCGGTAGAAGAAATGTCCTGGTACTTAGATACCCGGCGATTTGGTACTTGTCCGCATGCTGGATTTGGTTTGGGTTTTGAACGTTTGGTTTTATTTGTAACGGGTATGAATAATATCCGCGATGTCATCCCGTTTCCCAGATTTCCCGGTTCTGCAGAATTTTAATTCACTTTAAATAAAAAAATACATGAAAAATTTTAATTGGGCACTACATGCAATTGCTTTACTGGCCATTGCATATCTATTTATGGACAACAGGTCGCTAAAACAATCACAGGTAAATAAATCCGGAGGTTCTAATCAAACAGAAAACTCAGCTTCCTTTGCAGCGTATTTTTATTCCGATAGTCTTCTTAGTCAGTTACAGTTTTTTAAAGACAGCGAAGCAGAATTTAAAAAGAAACAACAAAATATGTTGTCGGAATTACAGGGAAGGGAGGAAAAGCTGCAACGCGAAGTTCAAAGCTTACAAAAGAATGCAGAAAATATGACCCGCAAAGAAATGGAAGCTGCCCAAAAACGCCTTGCCGGAATGGAACGGGAACTCATCGAACGAAAAGAAAAATTGTCTGCACAATTTGGTGAAGAGACCGCAGAGTTTAATGAAGCATTACACAAAAAAGTAATATCATATCTCAAGGAATTTAATGCTGATGGAAAATATAAATATGTGTTTTCCGTATCGCGTGAAGGAAATATTTTTTATTCCGACCCATCACTGGATATAACAGCTGATATGGTCAAGGCATTAAACGATCAATATTCAAAATAATATTTGAATGATCGGGTAGATAAATTTATTACAAAATTATGCGGACAATATGAATAAAAACAGATTAGAAGCTTTTAGCGATGGTGTACTCGCCATTGTGATTACGATAATGGTACTTGAAATGAAAGTACCTCATGGAGCAGAATGGTCTGATCTTTATCCGCTGATACCGGTATTTTTATCGTATTTATTAAGCTTTATTTATATCGGTATCTATTGGGGAAATCATCACCATTTAATGCATTCGGTAAATAAAGTAAGCTCCGGAATTTTACTCGCAAATTTAAATTTACTTTTTTGGCTTTCTTTAATACCTTTTTCAACTGCCTGGATGGGAGAAAATCATTTTGCTCAAAATACGATAGCATTGTATTCAGTTTCTTTACTGATGCCTGCATTGGCTTATTATTTGCTTCAATCCCTTATTATTAAACTTCATTTGCATACTGAAGAATTTGAACACGCACACAAAAAACAAAGTCAGAAGGGTAAAATTTCCCTCATTTGTTATATTCTCTCTATTGTCTTTGCATTTATTACCCCGGTAGTATCTGGCATACTAATCATTGGTGTTGCATTACTCTGGCTTATTCCCGATAAAAATATAGAACGGGTATTCAAATAAACAGCCAGTTATAATTACCGGGAATCTCGGTAAATTTGAGCTATGAACTTCATTCATCAGCGGCTTTGCAGGTCTTCAATAGAATTCTTAACCGGATATTATTGCATCCTGATCTTATTCTTCAGTCTGAATATTCTGAGCCAGGATCAGATGATTCCGTTTCAGCAACTCAATAGTAGAAATGGTTTAACGGCACCGGTTAAAAAAATCATTCAGGATCAATTTGGCTTTATGTGGTTTGGAAGTCTGGATGGCGTGTTTCGATATGATGGCAAGTCACTTAAAGCATACCGCAATCGATTAAATGATAGCTTTAGTCTTTCTAATAATATTATAAATGACCTTTGTTTACATCCGAATGGAAACATCTGGATCGGAAGTAATGGCGGCCTTTGTTATTTTAGTTATGAAGATCAGCTATTTCACAGAATCAATTTACCAGATCATCTGGAAAAAACAGACCGGTATCGAATTTACGCGGTGACCGTTGATTTTTTTGGACAAGTATTTTTTGCCACCAAAACAGCGGTGCATATTCTGGATCACCAGCTCAGAATTGAAAAGACCATCCGATTACCATCACAATACAATTATTCAATTTCTACTATCTGTGTTTCCGAAACACAACAGCTCTATATCGGATTAAATACTGGTGAATTATTTTGTTACGATTTATGTGAGCCCAGATTTTTATCTACAAAAATATTTTCAGAAGAATCTAAAAAATTATCATTAAGTACAACCATAACTCATATCTATCCACATCCAGGTGATAGTATTTTGATTACTTCGTGGTATGGCGGAGTGCATATTGTATATAAGGAAGATACGGTGCTGAAATCCAAAGCTCTTTTAAGCAATTATGAAAAAGATTTACAACAAAAAGTAATCACAGGGCTGGTAAAGTTTTCAGATACAGTATGGTGGATTGCTACTCATGGTGCCGGAATTTCCATTTTTTCGCCGATTCAAAATAAAGTGAGTTCAACTATACGATCCAATCGATCCGGTTACTTTGGATTAAGCAACGATTACTTAAATGATATTTTTATAGATAAAACCGGAATAATCTGGATTGGATCTCAGGATGGTGTACACATTTACGACCGTTTGTCACACCAATTCAGTGCTATATCGATTCCGGATCAGGCCAATGAAAAGTCTATTTACAGAAGGCCTTCTTGTTTTCTGGAAGATACATCAACATACCAAAAGGTGCTTTGGATTTCTGTACCCGGCATCGGTTTACTGCGCTACTCAAGAAATACGAATTTATTTGACTTCATCAAATTAAAAAACCCGGATGGAAGCCATGTTCAGGATCAGTCTGTATATTATATGCAGCGCACGGATAAAAATAAAATACTGCTCAGCATGAACACGGGTGTTTATTATTTTCATACTACTAAACATACTTTAGAATTGCTGACTGATCCTGCCGAAGTAGAAATCAAAAAAGCCCGAAAAATATACCAGGATAGCAAATCCAATTTCTGGATCACTTCCTGGGGAAATGGCGTCTATCATTTAACGGATCAGGGTAAATTTTTAGACCACTTTAGCGCTGAGCCTGATAATTCAGCTGCCAATTTTGACAATACTGTTTTTTGTATCCTGGAAGATTGTGATGGAATGATGTGGTTTGGCACTCAGAATACCGGATTAATAAAGTATAATCCATTGAATCGAAACTTTTCTGTATATTCTCATGATAAACGAAAATCGCGAACAATCCCTGACAATAACGTGTATGATCTGTATGAAGATACAAATCAGGCTTTATGGATTGCGACAGAAAATGGATTAGCCAGAATGGATAAATCTAAAAATGAATTTAAAGTATTTACTACAGCTGAAGGTTTGAGTAATAATGATATTTTTTCGATACGCCCTGATTTGGATGGAAAACTTTGGTTAGCGACTAATTATGGTTTAAGTGTACTGAATACCAACACCGGCAATATCATCAATTATTCAGAATTGGATGGATTGGCTGGAAACAGAATGGATGGAGCCAGCATATGTTGCCGTGACGGTTATATGTATTTTGGAACAAATGCAATGATCAGTGGGTGTAATCCTTCACTGCTGCTAAGAAACGAAAATCCACCCAGAGTAATCCTGACTTCTGTTAAAGTACATGGACAAGAACTCGCACTCACCAGAAGAAATCAGCAATTACAAACCATCAAGCTTTCATACACAGATAATAATTTTAATCCTGAATTTATTGCATTAAACTATACTCACAGCTCAAAGAATAAATATGCCTATTATCTTGATGGTTATGATTCCAGGTGGAATTATATTGGCAATCAGTCACAAACAAATTTTACCAATTTAAACCCGGGTAGGTATACATTATATCTGAAGGCTTCTAATAATGATGGCGTTTGGAGTCATATCAGTGATTCTGTCCGGATAATAATAGAGCCACCATTTTGGAAAACCTGGTGGTTTTATTCCGGAATTTTTTTATTGGTAATTGGCTTTATATATTCACTAGTAACAATCAAATGGAACCAGTTCAGAAAGTTACAGCAATTACGACTTGATATTGCCAGAGATTTGCACGATGAAGTGGGATCAACTATCAGTAGCATTAATATTATTAGCAGCATGTCAGATTCGCTAATTAAAAATGGCAAATCAACTTCTGAGCTCTTTGGAACTATTCAATCGGCATCAAGAAAAGCTATGGAAATGATGAATGAAATTATCTGGTCGATTAAACCAGAAAATGACAAACCAGAAATGTTTTTTAACCGGATGAGAATCCATGCATCAGAAACACTGGAATCAGCCGGTATTGAATGGGATTTTGTCATAGACAAACAAGGACAAACTATTTTTATTCCACTGCAGATTCGCAAAGATCTGTTTCTTATTTTTAAAGAAGCTTTAAATAATATTTTAAAACATTCACAAGCCAGGCTGGTTGTCATTCGACTTGAATTTACAAAATTTAGTCTGGTGTTAAAGATAGAAGATAATGGCGTTGGATTCGATTTAAAAAATCCAATAAAGGGAAATGGCCTGATAAATATGAAAGCCAGAGCTCAGGCCCTCGGAGCGGAATTTGCTTTGTCTTCTGAAATTTCAAAAGGTACTTCTGTCATGTTTAATTTTCCTTACAAGACAAGAGAATGATCGTTTTCAGGTAATAAGATGCTTGGTTATCTTAAATTTCAACGTTCTTAATTTTCATTACAGCCTTTTTTAAATTATCCTCTCAGTTATTGCCTACTTTTAAGAAGAGAAATCAATTTTGTTTTTCTATACTTTTTTGACGATGATATAACTAGAAAATGAAAGTGGGTTGCTTATTTAAGAATTTTTTTGAAGTATAAATTCTTTTACTTTTTTGGTAATTTCCTCTTTAATTCTCGTATTGAATCCGTAGGATAATTCGATTTAAGCCCTTTGTGAGCCCTTCAAAAAAATCGCAAACCCTTGATAAATAAGGAAAATTGCCATCAACTTAAATTTGAATTAGAATAATTGAGCCCTTAGTGAGTCCATTTCTTAGTCTCCTTATTAACCTTTTAAGAACCCTTTAAAAACATACATCGTTCCAACACCTGTAGAACCTATTTTATCCAACCAATCGGTTTCCAGCTCTCCTAAATACCTGGTTGCTGTGGCTTTGCTTACATGACAAATTTTTTGCACATCTGAATTGGAAACATTGCCATTTTCTTGAACAAATAGGATAATTTTCCTTAATTCTTCCTTCAATCTAAATTCTTTGAGCTTTTGATTTGTATACTTAATAAGTTCCACCTGAAAGTCGGGTGGAACATTTGAAAATATGGGTGGAGCTATTTTATGAGTCTTACAAGCTTCAATCATTTTAATAGTGCCACGACCCCAGGATTCTATATAACCCGATCTGAAAAAAGTATTGGCTATATCAGGATTATGTGGTTTTGAAGGGTGCTTTTGTACCAATTTCTCGACCGTCCAGTTTTCGGGTAATTGACCTTCATTCCAAAAAATCATCTTGTTAGGATAAACGCTGATTTGAATTGGAATGCTGCTGCTATAATCCTTATGGACTATAGCATTATATAATGCTTCTCTAACTGCTTCTTCGGGGAAAGTTAAGGTTTCTTCCCTGCTACCATCCAGGTAAGAGATGATTGCATGCATATATTTTGTTTTGAGTAAATCAAAAGCTCTTTCTGCTTGCTCAAGCAAATTACCCTTAACTTCATCTTGAAACTTTAAATCGTCATCTGATTCAAAAAAGCCAATTTTAACAAAAGCGCCAGAAACATACTTTTCCGGATTTGGATGAAAAAGCAAAATTGCTGCCCTCTTTATCATTTTTTCATCTTCCAAATACAATTGCAAGCTTTCCAACAAAGCTTGATTACTGCCCTCTAAATCTTCCGGCTCAAGGCGTCTGCTTTTGGTAGCTTTCTTTCTGAAAAACTCAAAAGTTTCATTTTTCAAATCGTCTACTACAATATTTGGAATAGAAACACCATCCCATTTCTTACCTTGTCTTTGAAGTAAAAATTTAGCCAAAGCCACACCTCTCAATTCTTGTAATGTGCTCCCGGAACGGTAATAATATTTTCCCCTTAAGCTAATTGGAAATGGATAAGGTTCAACAACTATTTCCAAATAATCGTCACCTTTGGTATTGTTTAGGTTAACATCTACCATTAAACCCAAAAGATCAGCTACCAGATTGGGTATATCTTCCAAAAGTCTTTTTGAATTTTCCAGGTGCCTGGTATTGCCTTGGTCATCCAGCCCTATAAACAAAGAACCACCCTGGGCATTGGCAAAACCACAAATCCACTTCAAGCAATCAACATGCCAAGACTCCTTCCACTCTATATTTTGAGACTCTTTGCTCATTACTTAAAACTTAATATTCCTTTTAATAAATCATTAAAAAAATTACTTCCCCCACACTTTACAGGTTATCATTCGCAAAAGGCTTCGGATACTTAAGATCATACAACTCCTTACATTCATTATACATGACGGGTTTCGGTTTTGCATAACTCATTTTATCTGTAATTAGTTTCTGGTCTCCCATTTGCTTGAGGAATTTTTTAAAAGCAGAGTTGATTTCTTGATAAAAGAACATAAAAAACGTCACAAAAAAATTAAGCTTATCTATTAGTTTGGACTTATTCGTCAAATTTACACTTTATTTTATTTTTATCTTTGCCCTGGAAAAAAATTAATCCAATTAGGTTTTTGGAATGGTCAACTAAATGCGTCTGGCAAAACCAAAGGGGTTTGAATATGCCTTGGCTGTATTATTATACTGGACCTGTAAAAGTCCACTAATCCTCATAACCGGCAAGTTTGTATAAAGTAACTTCCCGGGTTAATTGCTTTTCTATTTTATAATGTTCAAGGAATTTATTCTTTAACTCAATATCAGAAACAGGCTCACTTAACAATAAATAAGTTATGGACTTGGAAAGTATCGATTTAACTTCATTGTCCGGATCTATATTCATAGTTTTTCGGTGTGATTTAGTCCATAATAAACTGGGATGGACGTATTTGCTTGGTGAATCTTTATCCAGCAAGAAATATAAAATATGATTGGAATTGCCGGTATATATAAGATCTTCCGGTTTGAAAATATTTTTAAGTTCTTTACAAAGTATTTCCGTTTTATCCACCTTTAGTAAAAATCCTTCGAAATGAAAAGAACTAATTATAACAAACAGAAAGCACAGAATTATTTTCCATTTTGACCGAACGTATTTTTGCCATAAAAATGATGCACGTTCTGTTGTAAAAAATTGAGCTGCCAATAATGCACTCACTGGCATAATGTGTATAAAATAATGTTCATAATATTTACCGGGTATACTGATAATCAGCATTACCAGGCAAAACCAAATCATATATAAAAGAAACAGTCGTTGATTTCTTATCTGCCTGCTCATAACGCTGAAAAACATTAAAAGACTTACCGGAAGGAATCGGAGTAAATAATCAGCGATAAATACCATTCGTTGAGTAAAATCTGGTTTACTTGCATAATTCCCGGTAACATCAAAGGTGCGGTGTAAAAATGTATTCCATTCACCATGATATATAAAATAGCCCGTAACGATGATACCCGGTATTATAAATCCGGCAATCATCAATAAAATACGCTTTATTCCATTAGTCAGTAAGGTATTTTGCTGTAAACTACCATAGATAATAAATAAACCCAGGGCTACTGTATCCGCCAAAGAAACATATTTGATATGAAAAGCTATTCCTAAACAAATACCACACATCCAATCTTTAATATACTGTGGATTAAACAAACTTAGATGAAACGCTGCAAGAATACATATATTAAAATACAGCTCAGTATTCGGACTCATTCCCCATCGGGTAAAGGTGGATATTAAAAATAAATAGATGATTCCGGAAGACCAGGCTGCTAATGTATGAATACATGACTTATAACTGATTTGATAGAGTAGGGCTGAACTAAGCCCGATAATTACAGCCGCAACCAAACGGATAAAAAATATGGAATGATCAGAAATCCAGATTAAAAAGGAATAAATCCAGAATATTCCAATGGGTTTGGTATCGACCACATCTCTGAGATATACATCGCCATTCAGGAGTTGATTGGCAATAACCAGATAAGTTGATTCATCATGATCTATGACATTTGGGAAAAAACTAAAAAACCTGAGTAAAATGCTGACAATTGGAAAAAGTATCCAGGGTGATTTCATGGTAAGTTGCCATTTGCAGGAAGGAAATATTTTTGATAACAACATGAAAATAATTTCTTTATTAAGGGCAAGTTAATCAATAGTATGATATTTGAAAATATATAATCAGAAGTTAATTAATTAAGGAGTCACAAGCAGGTCTCATAAATTTATCAATAGTCCTCCCATCATTATGTTATCGGATTATTTGATATTATTTACTTAGCTTTGAGTTGAAAATAATTGTTTAGATGAGGGTAAGGATTATAATTTATGAAGACAATAATTATCTGCGCACAAGTTTAAGTTTGTTTTTAAATAGCATTTCAAAATATGAAGTCGTAGGTGCTTTTGATAATTGCGATCATGTCCTTGATCAAACGACAAATCTCAGGCCGCACATAGTCTTAATGGACATTGGGATGACAGGTACGAATGGATTGGAAGGTTTAAAAATTATTAAAGCAAATTATCCGGAGGTACTGGTTATGATGTTGACTGTTTTTGAAGACAATGACAATATATTTGAAGCCATTTGCAGGGGTGCATCGGGATATTTATTAAAAAATACGGAGATCGAAAAAATACCATTAGCTATAGATGATCTGTTAAATGGCGGATCACCGATGACGCCATCAATTGCCAGAAAAGTACTTTATTTGTTTCAACGACTGACTTTACCCAAAGAAAATCAGTTTGGATTAAGTCCTCGTGAATCCGAAGTTTTACATTTATTAACTTCAGGTCATAGTTATAAAATGATTGCTAATACCTGTCATATTAGTATTGAGACGGTAAGATCGCATATTAAAAAAGTATACGAAAAATTACAGGTCCACTCTGCCACAGAAGCTGCTTCCAAATTGTTTTCCGGAAAATAGTAAGCTATTCATTTCACATCTTTATGGGATTGTATTCTGGATTAAGAGACATGACCTTTGTATCGTATTCGATAGATTATAACTTAAATCAATCTGGATACGTATTTTAATCATTAAAAAATTAACGTCATGAAAAAACAAATTTTAGTACTGTTCTTGTTGGGCATGTTTGCCGGTTTTTCTAAAATAAACTCAGTACAAGCCCAGGATGTGGCCAAGGTAGCCGGCCATGTTTACAAACAATTAGTCGATACTTTAGGAATCCGCATTTTTGAAGTAACATTTAAGCCTGGAGATAAAGTTGCAGTTCATTCACATCCTGATCATACGGTTTATGTTCTTAGCGGAGGTACCCTTGAAATTATCAATGACAAAGGAATGAAGGAAGTCCATGAAATTCCAACGGGAATGACGATGGTATTTCCAGCTGAAACACATTCAGCTCAAAACATTGGCACTACTACCATTAAAGCTATGGTTACTGAAATAAACCGGGACAGACCTGCTTCAAAAATGGCCAAGAAGTCTGCCAAAAAATAAATACATATTGTGAATTTTAAATTCTATTTTTGATAATTGATTCCCCCTGAAAAGGTATTAAAACTTACAGGGGGAAGCTTTTGAGGATTCGTAATTCTTTATAACTTAATACTTATGAAAAATCAAGTTTTAGCTCTGCTTATGATTACCATGATGGCTATGCAATGTACTCAGCCCGCATCCAAAACCCTGGATGGAAAATCATTTAAAATTAGTATTGCAGATATTCAGCAGGCAGATAAACAGGATCCGGATATACTGAGTTTTAATAATGGCAAACTGGATTCTGAATCCTGTCATCAATATGGTTTTACAGCAGCTGACTACACACTGCAAATTAGTAATGACGTATACAGCTTTGTTTCAACCATTTCCAGTCCTGCTGAAGGCAGCATGAAAATAGAAGGAAGCGTACAGGACAATACGATTAAAGGCACCATGGTTTGGATGAAAGCCGGTCAGGCCGATATTCATTATACTTTTCAGGGAAATCTGATAAACAAATAAATAGTTTCGGAAAGGTATTACCGATTGATCTGCAATATACTAAGCTTGTTCAACAGAATATCATCCACCTGGAAATCAGTTGTAACACAATGACAATCTGTGTTTATAAATTAAACAGGAGTATTAAAGCGCTTTGATTTGCACTGATTCTTAAGTTTTTAATGAACCTTAGACATTAGATGGCCGGGAAATATCCAGAAAAAAATTATGCCGTTTCATCCAACATTTTAAAAATTATAAACTCGGAATAATAAGGAATGCTTTAAAATCCTTAGATTTGGATAAAATTTTATAAAATGAAACATTTACATTATTTAGTTTTTATATCTCTGTTGCTTGTTTTACACTCGTGTACAGAGGATTCAGCTGAGCCATTTATTCTAAATAGCACATCCGATTATAAGGCCGATGTGGCTTTGGATTGGTTTAACCTCCAACGTGAACTCGTAAAATCTACGCCTGGATTTACACCCCCTGTGGCGGCCAGATCTTTTGGTTATGCTGGTCTTGCACTGTATGAATGTGTGGTACCTGGCATACAGGAGAATGTCTCGTACTCCGGATTGATTACTGGTTATACGGGTCAGGGAATTCCAGCGATTGAAAAAGGTAAGCAGTATCATTGGGAGTTGGCTGCCAATGCCTGTATGGCTTATATGTTGAGAAATCAATTTAAAACAACTTCATCTGCCAACCTGGCGCTAATTGACCAGATGGAGCAAAGCTATAAATCCAAAAACAGTAATGTAGATACACTGATTGCCAATCGCTCTGTGCAATTTGGTTTGGCTGTGGCTACTGCGATTTATAATTTCTCAAAAACAGATGGAAAAGATGAAGCGTACGCCAATAATTTTCCAGACTATACAATTCCTGACATTCCCGGAAAATGGGAACCAACTTCAGCTGCCAATCCAAAACCATTACAACCGTATTGGGGCCAGGTCAGACCCTTTTTAAATCAAAGCGTAGATGATGCTTTAATCAGTCAGTTTCACCCGGTGCCCTATTCCACTGATCCAAAAAGTATATTTTACCTTCAGGCCAATGAAGTATATATCACCAGTTTAAATTTAAGTCCCGAACAAATTAAAATCGCTAAATTCTGGAGTGACGACCCGGGTGCTACAGCAACTCCTCCCGGGCATTCTATATCGATTGCCAGCCAAATATTGAAAAATGAAAATGCAGATCTGGCTTTTTCAGCAGAAGTACTTTCAAAAGTTGGATTATCCGTGCATGACGCATTTGTATCTTGCTGGAAATGTAAATATGTATATAACTTGCTGAGACCTGTAACCTACATTAAAAAATTTATTGATCCAAATTTTACAACAATATTAAGTACTCCGCCTTTTCCGGAACATACCAGCGGGCATTCTGTACAAACCGCTTCAGCAGTATCTGTTTTGGAACATTATTTTGGATACAATTATTCATTTACTGATTATACTCACGTGAGCAGGATCGATATCGATGGTTCGCCAAGATCGTTTAGTTCATTAGCTCAGCTGGCAAAAGAAGCAGCTAATTCAAGATTGTACGGAGGCATTCATTACAAAGAAGCTATTGAGGGTGGCATAGATCAGGGTAGAGCCGTTGGCAGAAATATTGCCTTGATTGCCTTAAAAAAATAAATATTATCATTTCATAAAACAAATGCCCGGTTAATTTTTGTTTGGCCGGGCATTTTTTATTTCATGCATTTTGTAAATGATCTGTCACAGATATTAAGCACCAAATTGCCTCAGGTGATGATCGAGATGTCGCCAATATAATCTACCTGTATCCTGCTGGCTCAGTTTCCCAAAAACAGGATGATTCCTAAATTGAAAAGATTCAGGAACATTGACAAATCGATGAATCAGCAAAAGTAAAGATTGTTTGTCAGCATAAAAATTTGTTGGTTCCGTCATTCCACGGCCTGGTAAGAATTCGCCGGCAGTGGGAGACGATTTTGGCCAGGGCAAAAATCGTACAATCCATTTTCCCATAAAACTTTTAAAAAATGGATTATTTAAATCGGTGGCATTTTTTTCTCCTAAACTATATCGGAATGGATCCGAGAGGTGCGGCAATATTTGTTGCACGGTCATTTTACCCCATTTTCTGGAATTTGATTCAGTTAACGTATCAATCCGTTTAATCAGATCCTCTCTGTCTTTTAAATTAAATAAATTTTTCATCACTTTCTAAGTTTTTATTGACAAATTCTGATATCGTGATCTTCTTTAAAGTAAATTAATTTGTCACCGGAAAATTTCCAGAATTGGATAAACATAACAGAACATTTTTGAGCACTAAGCAAATCAGTAAACTGAACTTCCCCGGTTACCGTGACTCCAGCCTCTGATTCATAAAATTCGTTACTGCTAATCAATGTAGGTTGAGCCTTTATTGATAAATCAGCTAAAAAATTCATAAATCCCTGAGTTCCGATATATATTTTTCCAGGATTTAAAAGTTGATTTCCCGTTAAATCAAATATACAATCTGTTGAACATCCTTCTAAAAAAGATGGTATATCCCCTGTGCTGAAATTATTTAATTGTTTTTTTACAATCTCTGTTTTATGGGTCAGATTAACACAATCTTTATCACAAGAAATAATCAGTAAAAATGATAAAATAATAACAAGATTTTTCATAAAATATTTTTTTTGAAGTTTACAATTAAATAGGATAAATCTATTGACCGGGTTGAGGTACGACGCCAAGTTGAATTAACAAACCTAAGATATCCATCATTACCCAGTTTTCTGTAATTTTTCCATTCTGAACCTTCCAGATATCCATGTATTCAACATGTACTTTTTTATTGGTAGCTGGAATACCATTAAATGAACCAGTTTGAGTACCTTCCCAAAAAGCATAGGTAAACACTTTATCACCACGTTCGTATTGATCCATTCTGCTTATCCTGATATCAGGAAATGCGGAAATTAATGAATTCATTGCTTCAATAAACTGAGTTTTAGTATTATTCCCTGGTTTAGGAAAATGATGAGAAATAAAATTATCGGCTAATAAATCGTTTAGAAGCATAGTATTATGTTGGTTTACCACTCTATCCGAAAAAATATTTTCCAGGGCGGATGCCGTTTTTACGGTAATACTGGATTTATCTTGTGCAGTAGAATTGTAATAAACACTGCACATGAAAATGCAAAAACAAAATTTAAATAAACTCATATGACTGATTTTTAATAAATAAACAATAAAAATATCAATACAAATTTCAGCTTGATCCGCTACTATTAGTTAAGCTTAAACGGAATTTAATTGTGCTAATATGGAGTTTTCCTTAATTGGGAAGGAAGTATTTGATATTGTTTTTTAAATGCTCTTGTAAATGCTGACAGGTTTTCATAACCTACTGATGAAGCAATTTCATGAATACTTAAATTTGTTGAAGAGAGTAATATATTTGCCTGGTTCATTCTGAAATGAGACAAGTATTGATAGACTGCCATGCCATACATTAATTTAAATCCTTTTTTTAAAGTAAACTCATTAGATCCGATACGTTTGGCTAATGCATTTAGACTTGGAGGGTCTTCTATTTCCTTTTCGATAATTTCTTTGGCATAACGTATTTTTTCTTCATCCTTTTTGGGAAAATAATTCGTAGCATCTGAATTTATTTTATCTAATTCGATCATTACAGCAATTATTTCCAGCATTTTACTTTCAAGTAATAATTTTTCAGATACAGGTGATAATTTCTGAAATAACAACTGAGTAATTACTTGCCTGATTCTCGGATGCCAGTTATGATTTTTAAAATAACAAACATTATGTTTTTCAGCAGCATTTTTAAAATTTATAGGTAATATGTCAATTGCTGATCCTAATATATCAAAATATTTTTTTAATGGAATAAACAAGCTTGCCTGAGCAAATTCACCGGTTATGTTAATTTCTGTATTAAAAACTTCATTGGGTAATAATAGCAGGTTACTATGTTGCGATGTTGCATGGGTTGGCAGATAGTTTCCAGTCAGGGTAAAATCCTGAGTTCCTTTCAAACAAAAGTTGAAAACCGTAAAATGTTCTTCCAATAATTGTTTTGAACTAAATGTGGTGTGTTGCCTGGTAAAGCCTGTACTTAATTTGAAAAATACGCCATCTTCAATTGGAATCAGCCGGTGATTAACCAGCAGATTTTCTGTTGACAACTGAGTATCCTGATCTAAAAATAATTCCGGCATAATAGCTACTTTATCAAAAGCAATACACCCAAATACGGAATTTCCAGATACCTGGATTTAAAAATTGAAGTAAAAATCGGAATTTGTTGACAGACGAACTACAAATTAACCGAATATCAGGCGATTGTAATGCCTGAATCCAGATAAACATCCTGAATTGCATTCAATAATGCCACACCTTCTGTCATGGGTTTTTGAAAAGCTTTGCGACCGGATATCAGGCCCATACCGCCGGCACGTTTGTTTATGACAGCTGTGGTTACAGCTTCCAATAAATCAGAATCTCCTTTCGATTCACCACCACTGTTAATTAAGCCAATGCGACCCATATAACAATTGGCTACCTGGTACCGGCACAAATCAATCGGATGATCTGAACTCAGATGACTGTACATTTTCGGATTGTTTTTACCATATGATGAATTCCCCATATTTAAGGCCGTATATCCTCCGTTGTTGACGGGTAATTTTTGTTTAATGATGTCTGCCTGAATAGTAACACCCAGGTGATTGGCCTGACCGGTTAAATCAGCAGCGGCATGATAATCTTTACCTTCCATTTTAAAATCCGGATTTCTGAGATAACACCAGAGTACGGTACACATACCCAGCTGATGTGCAAATTCAAACACTTCAGCAATCTCCGTTATCTGCCGCGAACTTTCTTCCGAACCATAATAGATAGTGGCTCCAACACCTGCTGCTCCCATATTCCAGGCGTCCTCAACGGTACCAAACAATATCTGATCCGATTTATTTGGGTAGGTCAATAATTCATTGTGATTGACTTTAACAATAAATGGAATGTGATGAGCATACTTCCGGGACACAGAAGCCAAAACACCAAATGTTGAAGCAACAGCATTGCATCCTCCTTCAATGGCTAATCTCACGATATTCTCCGGATCGAAATAAATCGGGTTGGGAGCAAAAGAAGCTCCCGCACTATGCTCAATTCCCTGATCTACCGGCAAAATAGAGACATAACCAGTATTTCTTAAACGTCCGTTTTGTAAAATGGAATGCAAACTTCGCAAAGTCTGATTGTTGCGGTTTGTCGATGTCCAGATCGTATCTATGGTCTCAGAAGAAGGAAGATGCAATACTTCTTTTGATATAGTCTTACATTCATGTTCTAATAAATAAGAAGCACGATCTCCTAATAATTGACGGATAGAACTATTTGACATTGACAAAACAATTTAAACTTTTTATAAATTATCCAAACGATTTTACCAAAAAGCTAGTCTGCTTGACCTGGCTTTTATTACTTCGCTTTTTCTTTTAAAGCAACACCATTCGCCAAAAACTTCATTTCTTCAGATGGCTCCGTAATTTTTGCTATTTCTTCTGCAGATTTACCCTCATCTTCTGCATAATGGCGTAATTCATCAACGCTGGTCACTTCTTTAAAAGCTTTTCCTGCCAATGTCACTTTGCTGCCGGCAAAATCTAACGGAACAAAAAAGCCGTAATCTTTGAATTTAACAAATAAACCCGTAGAGTCTGTTGGATTTTGGCTTAATACCATCCAGCAACCTTTGACCTGACAAACTGAAGTGACATAACCGGTCACATTGGTTAAAAGGCTGTCATTGGTTTTTAAGGCTTCCAGGGTTTCGCTTACCGATGCGCCTTCCTGAGTATCGATCGAGTCGCCGTAAAAGGCTAAAGCGGTTGACGAATTGGACATTTCTGTAGCCTCCGTCCTGGTGTCAGATTTACAAGAAATAAATACTGCACAGGCAATGAATAGAATATATATTTTCATTTTAAAGAAATTTAGGCGCAAAGATACAAATCCGACTTCGTTTTCTGTTTTTCGCTGCAGGATATACTGTAGATAGTTTTGAAAAAATTTTAATTTCTCTAAGTTATATTATAACTTTGTATAATATATAAATCATTTACTTCTATTCGTTTTGATCTATTTCAAATTCCCTTTCATGAAAATAAGTCTTATTCTGTTCATTTTGAGCAGTTTCGCAGGAACCGTTTTAGGTCAATCCTGCACAAAAGGAAACTGCTACAATGGGTTCGGGACGTTTAAATATGCCAATAACAGCCGGTACAGTGGTGAATTTAAACAAGGCAAGAGGCACGGAAAAGGGATTTATTATTATCCCAACACCAATAAATACATGGGTGACTGGCAAAATGATATTCGGCAAGGGGAGGGCAAATTGAGTTTTGCCAATGGCGATGTTTATACAGGCAGCTTTACAGAAGATAAAATGCAAGGTCAGGGTACTATGGAATTTAGTACAGGTGATTTGTATTCCGGTATCTGGAAGGATGGAAAACCTCATGGTAAAGGCAGCTATTTTTTTAAAACCGGCGAACGCTTTGAAGGTAGTTTTACAGATGGTCGTTTTGAAGGAAATGGTACACTCTTTTATAAAAATGGCTGCAGTTATAAAGGTCAGTGGACTTATGGTAAAAAAGATGGATACGGTGAATTCCGGAATGCCAGTGGCAAAACAATCAATGCCATGTGGAAGGAAGATAAAATCGTAAAAATTCTGGATGATACCCAGCTGGAAGAATTACTGGATCCGGCTATAAATCAGACTCCTTCCGGATCTCTGACCGGCACCGGAAATCAAAACACCCTTTTAGTGGATAATCTGTCACCTGATGATAAAATGTATACCCCGCTTTCCAACGACAATTCAGCTGCCAATACAAAAGAAAACTCCGCAGCCTCCGAAGCCTATAAAGATTCCTATATTCATCTGGATGGCCTAAATCTTCCCAATTGCAATGCTATCTTCTGTACAAAAGGCAAAGGTATTTTTACTTATGGCGATGGCTCCAAATATGTTGGCGAGTTTTTGGAAGGCGAGCCCAAAGGATCCGGTGTCTGCTATTATGCAAACGGCGATCGCTATGAAGGTCAGTGGGAAAAACATGCACCACACGGAGAAGGTATTATGTATTTTAGTTCCGGCCTGAGCTATGCCGCTCTTTGGAAATATGGAAAAACAATAAAAGAGTTAAAAAGAAAACAAGAGTTTATTTTTGACTCAACAATAGTTGCTGATAAAAGTCCGGAAGTTAAAATCTGGGTTGTGATTATAGGTATTGCAAGGTACGAACATATGCCTGTCCTTAAATATTCTGACGACGATGCTTATAAAATGTATGCCTTCTTTAAGAGTCCGGAAGGAGGAGCTTTAAAAGATGAGCAAATCAGAATATTGATTGATGAAGATGCCAATCGAATTAATATTCTAAAGACCCTGAATCAAGTATTTATGAAAGCTGATGAAAATGATGTCGTGATGATGTATTTTTCTGGTCATGGTCTGGAAGGCACTTTTATTCCAATCGATTATGATGGATTTTCCAATTTATTAAAACACGACGAAGTCAAAGAAATAATTAATCGTTCGAAAGCTAAACACAAAGTCTGTTTTACGGATGCCTGTCATTCCGGAAGTTTGCTGGCTGCAAAAAGTCCTTATTCAAATGCAAGTCTTCATTTTTACGAAGAATTTGAAAAAGCAAATGGCGGTATTGCATTCTTTATGTCATCAAAAAGTAAAGAATTTTCTTTGGAAGATGGTGGCTTACGACAAGGTGTGTTTTCACATTTTCTGATCAAAGGTTTAAAAGGAGCTGCTGATGCAGACGCGAATAAAACCGTGACAATCAAAGAACTTTTTAATTACGTTTATAAAAATGTAAGGGAATATACTGCCAGAGTTCAGAGTCCGATGATAGCTGGCGATTACGATGAAAATATGCCAATCGGATTTATACGTTAAATTTTTTACAAGTAAGCTATTCTTATTTCTTTTCAACAGGCATAGAAACCTCCTGACTAAGGAAGATTTCCGGATTCCTTACAATACAACATAAAAATCCATGGCCTTTTTAAAAAGCCTTTCCGTATCTGAGTCCGGAAAATAGAAAAAACATACCTTTGTCGGTTTCTATGGACACAACAACTATTTACAAAGACCTGGATTACATTGATATAATTGGGGCTGCTGAACACAACCTAAAAAATATTTCTGTACAAATTCCCAGAAATCAGCTTACTGTCATTACAGGTATATCCGGAAGTGGCAAATCTTCTCTGGCATTTGATACCATTTATGCAGAAGGTCAGCGACGGTATATGGAGACCTTTTCCCATTATGCCCGGCAATTTATTGGAAATATTGAACGACCTGAGGTTGAAAAAATTGATGGCCTCAGTCCGGTCATTTCAATCGAACAAAAAACAACCGGATGGAATCCCAGATCAACCGTCGGCACAATCACCGAAATCTATGATTTATTAAGACTTTTGTATACCCGTGCTGCAGATGCCTATTCTTATGTGAGTGGGAAAAAAATGGTCCGGTATTCGGAAGATCAGATGTTACATCTGATAGTGCAGCAATTTAAAGGCAAAAATATTTCGATTCTGGCCCCTGTCGTCAGATCCAGAAAAGGGCATTACCGGGAATTATTTGACCAAATCCGAAAACAAGGATTTAATAAAGTGCGGATCGATGGTGAAATTACGGAGTTAAAACCGGGCTTACAGATTGACCGCTTTAAGATTCACGATATTGAAGTACTCATCGATCGGCTGGTCGTGTCGTCTGAAAAATTAGAACGACTTACCTATAGTGTACAGACTGCCTTAAAAATAGGTCAGGATGTATTGTTTGTTTTTGTACAGGATGAATCCCAGATTTATCCATTTAGCAAACGATTGATGGATGCAGAAACAGGATTATCCTATGACGAACCATCCCCTAATAGTTTTTCATTTAATTCTCCTTATGGAGCCTGTCCTGAATGCAAAGGAATGGGTACCATTTATGATGTAGAGTTGAATCTCGTGATTCCGGATGATCAAAAATCGATAGCAGAAGCCGGCATTCTTCCGCTTGGAGAAGTCAGGGATAATTACATTTTTAAACAAATTAAACAAATCTGCGATCGGTTTAAATTTACAATTGGCACACCCATACATAAGATTCCTAAAAAGGCATTGGAAGTTATTTTATATGGGGGGGATGATTCCTTTCCGGCTCCTACTGCAAATGCATGGTTTGAAGGAAACTACCATATGGCCAATGAAGGTCTTTTTAATATGCTGAAACGCTGGTACCGGGACTCATCATCCGAAAAAATCAGACGTTTTGCTGAAGATTTTATGGTGATTACGGATTGTCCGGTATGCAAAGGAACCCGCTTAAAAAAAGAAAGTCTGAGTTTTAAATTGGATGAAAAAAATATAGCCGAGCTGGCCAATATGGATATTTCTGATTTAAATACCTGGTTGCTGAATATTGAAGACCGTTTATCAGACCGTCAAAAAATTATCGGAAAAGATATCCTGAAAGAAATCAGGGCGCGGGTTGGTTTTTTGGTCTATGTCGGTCTGGATTATCTGAGTTTAAACCGCCGTGCCATTAGTTTATCCGGAGGTGAATCTCAGCGTACCCGGCTGGCTACCCAAATAGGATCTCAGTTGACCGGTATTACGTATATCCTGGACGAACCCTCCATTGGACTGCATCAACGGGATAACCACCGGCTGATTCATTCTTTAAAAGAATTAAGCGATATTGGAAATACGGTTATCGTAGTCGAACACGATAAAGACATCATGCTAGCCAGCGATTATATCATCGATCTCGGACCCGGTGCCGGTCTGCATGGCGGCGAACTGGTGGCACAAGGAACGCCGGAGGATTTTATTAAAAAAGAATCTCTCACTGCTGATTATCTGGCCGGCCGCAAAACCATTGCCATTCCAAAAAAACGGCGGAAAGGAAATGGAAACTATCTCACGCTTTATGGTGCCAACGGACATAATCTGAAAAATTTAAGTATTAAATTTCCATTAGGCGTTTTTCTTTGTATAACCGGTGTTTCAGGCAGCGGCAAATCAAGTCTTATCAATGAGACCTTATATCCTATTCTCCGCGAACATTTTTACAATAGCCTGCAACGACCTCTACCTTATGAAAAATTAGAAGGGCTGGACCTTCTGGATAAAGTCATTGAAATTGATCAGGATCCGATCGGCAGAACACCACGTTCGAATCCGGCTACTTATACCGGTGTTTTTACAGAGATCCGCAATTTATATTCCAACCTGCCGGAATCAAAGATCAGAGCGTATAAACCCGGACGCTTTTCCTTTAATGTCAAAGGCGGTCGTTGCGAAGTCTGCGAAGGCGCCGGAATGAAAGTGATCGAAATGAATTTTTTACCCGATGTCCATGTTCATTGTGAATCCTGCAATGGCAAACGGTATAACCGGGAAACGCTGGAAATTTTATATAAGGGAAAATCGATTGGCGATGTGCTCGATATGACAATAGAAGATGCCAATGTCTTCTTCGAACATATTCCAAACATTCACCGAAAGTTAAGAACACTCTGCGATGTCGGTCTGAGCTATATCACCTTAGGACAACAGGCCACTACGCTTTCGGGTGGAGAGGCGCAACGTGTAAAGCTATCTGAAGAATTATCTAAAAAAGATACAGGGCAAACCTTATACATTCTCGACGAGCCTACAACCGGTCTTCATTTTGAGGATATTCAACACCTGATTGATGTACTACAAAAATTGGTGGATCGTGGAAATACTGTGATGATTATCGAACACAACATGGATATCATCAAAGTAGCTGACTATGTGCTTGACCTTGGGCCAGACGGAGGAAAACATGGAGGTCAGATTGTGGCATTCGGTACACCTGAACAAATTTGTACCATTAAAGAAAGTTATACCGGCCAATACCTTTCGCAGGAATTACAATCAACAGCCAAAAACTGAATAGACAGTAAAAATTAAGGTCTGATCAGTTTAAATGAGCCCAGCAATTGTTTTCCATTTAAAATACTGACCGTATAAAATCCTGAAGGTATCGTTTGCAATTCAAATTCCTGTTTTTGGAATCCCGGAAACAGTGTACTTTTAAATTGGACTATGTCTCTGGCACTCACATCAGATATCTGTATCAGGATGTCCATTTTATTTTGAACCTCAGTTTCTAAAATCAATTGATTAGCCTGTAAATTTTGATAGATCTGAAAAGAGCCATTTTCAAAATGCTTTGTAGCCACATTAATTTTACAACTTAAATCACGACGTATTTGTCCGCGGATTTCTCCACTGGGATTTGCAGCGGTATGGATATTTATAAAACCCCGGTCTGCAATGATTTTATTGGCAGTGGTTTCATTGATGGCTGCATAACGATCTACAAATGGATTGGGTAATCCCAAACTCAACAAACTGGGACCATTGCTGCCAAAGGCACCTTCATAAATAAAACAGGTAACCGCATCTCCATTCAGATCATCAGCTATGATGGCATAATCCAATTCCGTTTTTGATTTATTGATACCAACATAAGCAGCACCATGAGCCGGTACATTTTTTACGATGACTTCCTGTTCGCCACAAAGATCAAAAGCAAAAGCATTCAGAATATTGGTGATGATTTGCCCCCGAATTTCTCCGGATGGATTATTTGTAGTGTGAAGGTTAAAATACAATTCATCTTTTAAAAATGCGGTAACATCTTCTTCTACAATTAGAGACTCGCCAGCATAAATCCCCTCTTGTGATGACTGAAGTGGCAATACCACAGGACCTGAAATACCTTTATCTCCATGATGAATATGTGCAGAGATAGGCTGCAAGTCTCTATAATAGACTAAATAGAAAATGGAATCCAAACTTTGGCTGAGCTGACAAAAAGCATATCCGCTGGCATTGCTTGTTACCGGAGGAATTTCCTGATCGCCGTTTAATATAGCGGATGCGGTAATCAAACCTTCCATTTTTAAATCAGCCCGGATTTCTCCATCGGGAAATGAGTCGGTATGTATGTTGATATAAGCTTCACCCTGAGAAATTTCACTTACAATATTTTTGATAAGGGTGGTATCCGTGATGGTTCCTGTACTAAAATCACCTGCAGTTAATCCTGCGATTACAGGACCAGAATTTCCGGGACTTCCCTTATGTATATGAATGGCTGTTATCGGACCTGATAATTGAACGGGCATAATTTCATAGTGCAGACGACTGTTGTTTTGGGAAATACGCAAGGTCCCGATTGCGGAAGCATCACTGCTATGCGGTGGTACCTGTTGATTCGAGCCAGCGATTACAGGTATAATGGTTTCTGACATCAGGACGAGTTGACCGCGGATCTCTCCAGCTGGATGAATGGCAGTATGTACATTCAAATATAATTTGCCTTCTAAAGCTTGCTGAATGAGCTGGGGTGTAACGGGTATCTGCGCTTTGATTCTGGTTCCTTTGACAAAGGGTGTCAGGTTAATAATGACCGGACCATTTTCCTGAGCGCTTCCCTCGTGAATATGACATCCTGTAGCAGCTCCATTCAGATTTGTAAAAACACCGTGAATCAACACTTCTTTGCGGTCTTCTGAAAGCATAAACGTTACAAGGCCTAATGCATCTCCTCTTACCGGCGGAACTTCATTATTGGTGTTGAGTTTTGCAACAAATAACAGTTGTCCGTTTCCGGCTTTCAATGTGCCGGAATACAATACGATACTTGCGATGAAGCTAAATAATGTAAATTGTAATAATTTATTCATATCAGATTTTTAGAAATGCATTCAAATAAAAAGGAAATGGAATAAGAATTTCTTACAAACAAAAATAAATCATTTTTCGGATTGAAAAAAATGACTTACTGTTTAATCCATTTTATTATCTTCTGTGCATCTTTACAAGTATATTTTGCGAGATACATTCCGGATGGCAGATCTGAAATGTCTATAATTTCTTTTTGGGTCTTTATTTCCATTATTTTAATAATCCGGGAGTTGATATCTATGATTTCCAGATATCCGGGAGCTTTATCAAATTGAAGTGTAATACTATTTTTTGCAGGATCCGGAAAAAGATCAAAGGACACATCATCGTGAACATCATTTGATGAAACAAGAACCGTGGTAGTATCCAGGCGCACTACCTGATTTTGAATTTTATTTACATACCAGATTTTTCCATCCGGCCCAACGGTTATGCCCATGATACCGGGGCTATTGGTTTCCACTTTTCCCAAATAGCTAGGCTTGGTGCTGGTAATATCATAAAAATAAATATCGCCTGTAACAAAATCGGTTACGAGCAGGCGTTCATTAAAAACTTCCAGACCTGATGGCATGGACGCTCCTCCGCTTACGACCGTTTCTACTATGGAATTAAAATAAACTGAATATTCTTTTACGGGTTCGTAGGGTGGAATATTATATGCAAAACTTCCGGATTTAATATTTAGTCTTTTTACTTTGCGTTCTGAAGTGGATACATAATAAAGCCAATTGGTTTTTTTATCAAGACTCAGATGACTGACTACATCGTAGGTGGGTTCAGCATAAAATTCCGCATCCGGATACCGGCGGATGATACCATCGCTGTGGTCGTGTTGACCGGGACCATGATCTTCTCCAAAATCATATCGCACTAAATCGCCATTGCTACCATCCGCAATCCAGAATACATTATCGGTTTCATGGCAAATTCCCATACTATACGGACTTTGATGTAGCATATCCAGATGACTTCCATTACCTCCCGGGACAGGTACCGCATACACGGCAGGATCACTGGACCAAAGCGTGGGTCCGGTAAATGGTTCTCCACCATTGTGATTGGCATCATATACACCCGGTGAGGTGGCAAAATTTTCATTGTCGCTAAACGCAATTCCGGTTGGAAGACTCATAAAATGCCAGGCATTGCCATCCTGTTGTAATAGATGGGTTTGATTGGTTTTACCGGCATTGGAAATTTTAACGGTCATGCCTCCGTCCTCTGCTGTACTTTTATTGATGACCCAAAGTTCGTAACGGTTTCGGTCGGGATGAAAATCCAGATCCCTTGGCTGACTAATAGCTTTTAATGGATCTGCTATGATTTTTTTATTGGATTTATATTTTAAATACGAATCCAAAATATCCGGTACAGGATCGAGAACTATTATTTTTTTGATGATCGTATCATTACTGCGGTCCATATCAGCTTGTCCATTGACATTTTCTGTCCAGACTTTGAGGGTATACGTTCCGGATTTAGCCACATTCCATCGTACCGGATGGCTATAATCATAAAGGCTTGTAGCAGCTATGGAAACCGGATTTACTGTATGAGTTACAGGTATCTGCTGATCGACCTGATATACAAGATTAAAGGATTGGATGGCTAGTCTTCCATTATTGATAATCACACCACTGATGCGGATTTCTCCGGTCTGATGATATTTTTTTACATTCATTTTTGAATGTGCGATGTCTAAGTCCGGAAAAGCATTATAAGTAAAATAGTCAGAATCGCCTCCCAGAAAATGAGTAGCTGAATATAAAACGGTATGAACATAAAAACATGGACAAATAATGAGAATGGCTAAAGACTGAAGGTATTTTTTCATGATTCGTATTAATTTTACTTAGAAATAACAAGGTTTACTGGCAGTAAAGAAGCGAATCCCAAAACTATAAATATATTCAGATAAATTATGCATAATTTGTGATATTTAACAAGCCAGGAGGCAATTACTTTTATTCACGATTTATTTATTCATTTCAATATATAAATGATTCTCTCATGGAATCTTTTTATTATTGTTTTATGTATTTTCTCCGATATACTGATCAATTTTCACCAAGAAGCCGCCATGGAACGAAGAAACTCAAACAGATCCAAGCCTGATTAAAATTTCAGAAAAGTAATTTCCATTTTATTTCTCGCTAAGACGCAAAGGCGCTAAGAATTTGTTACACAATTAGTACTTATTAATTATTACCTATTAATTTTATTTTGCCACAAAGGCACTAAGACACAAAGAAGCACTAACAGATCCAGGACTTATCAAAATTCTTGAAATGTAACTTCCATTTTATTTCTCGCTAAGACGCAAAGGCGCTAAGAATTTGTTACACAATTATTACCTATTAATTAGTACCTATTAATTAGTACCTATTAATTTTATTTTGCCACAAAGGCACTAAGACACAAAGAAGCACTAATAGATCCAGGTCTAATTAAAACTCTTGAAAAGAAATTATCTTTATTTTTAAAGTCTTTTATTTAGGAATCTAAACGCTTTTTTCGAAAGTAGTTTAATTTAAAATAAGGTATCAATCTAATTTAAATAATAGCTGACATTAAATCCAAAAACAGAGTGCATAAAATTATCCTTTTTATTAAAAATATATTTATCTAAATTACCGATTAAATATGAACCTTCGATCCTTAATTTATCGCGTATTTTATACCGTAATATCATTTTAATATCAAATCCAAAATCTTCATTTTCATCTCCTTGCAGTACAATGTTTGAAGCTAATTTATAATTACAGACTATTCCACTCCCAAATTCAAATCTCGAACCAATATTTTTGGATATGAGTAGTGGCAACTCAAGAAATGTATAATTATCATATACAAAATCTACAATGGGAATATTATATATATAGTCTTTAGCTCCCCTTGCTGAAATATTTAAACCAGAATATATCGATACTTTTTTTATAGGAAATGAAATACCAATTCCACAATGATATAATAAAGTATATTTAAAATCATCCTGACTAACATCTTTGTCAACTAAAAGCACAGGATTTAAATTACTATAATTAAATCCAGCCAAAAGGAAATACCTGACTTGACTATTTAATTGTGCAAAATATGAAGAAAAAATTAATACAATAAGGAATATTTTTTTAATCATCATGAGATTAGTGGATATAAGGAAACATTCAATTTATTAAAAAGCGATACAGCTTACATTTTGTCATTTGCAAGGTATGTTTGAAAGTGTTATTTCATTACTTTATCCTTTGGAATATCCGATTTGGCATGTTAGCTACTTATTTTGAATCTAACACCGAATCAATAAACAATAATACTTCCTGCTTTTATTTTTCGTTTATTGGAATAAAACACATATACGTAAATACCACCAGGTAATGAATTCGTAGCTATTGAAGATTTATCATAAACTTCCTTATTAAGTATTAAATGCGATTGATTATCGTATAAAAACAGGTTATAGCATGCATTTTTATAGTTAGGATCATGAACAATTAGGTGGTTGGAGCTGTGATCATAAGCCAGATAAATTGAGTCATTTTTTGTTATTTGGACGTAATTTGAATATAAATTTTCATTAGGCAAATTATTAGCATGTAATTTACCACCCAAATAAACACTGTTCCTTTTATAATCACAATTAATTCCTCTACTATTAGGATTGTTTATTCTATCAAGATATCTTAAATCACTACCTCTTAAGTAGATTTTGCCATCTGGACCATTCTGCAAATCAACAGAAATGTTTCCTTTCAAAGAATCAATAAATAATTTTGAAGACATGATAATTGAATCGTTTAAATCATATTGATTTAAAGTGTAATAATCACTACCATTTACAATAATACGTTCTACATCATAAAATAAATGACCATTAGGTGAAAATGAGCAGCCAGTGTTCGATGAAGTATTTGGCTTTAATTCTTCGCTTATAGGAGTTGCATTTGAAAACACACCTGTTTTTGTATCAAAATCAATAATATATCTCCAAAATTTATTTGTCTTACTTGCTTTTAAAGCAATTTTATTTCCTTTAGGACTGATTTCAATATTAAATCCTGATAGTTGTTTGAATCCTAGCTTGGAAATTATCGGATTTTTAATTCCATCATTGGTAGCTTGAAAGGCTACTAAATAAGCAGAATCCATTAATGTTGTGATAATCCAGAAATCTTTTCCATTGAAATGCCTGCATCCCGTCAGTTGTTGTCCTGAGTTGGATAATAAACTAATTGACTTTTTATTTGTAACAGCACCGTTTCCTGAATTTAACCGCATGTCAATTATTGAATAATTCAAGCCAGATCTGCTAATAAAAATATTTGCATCATTTGAAATTATATAAAACAAATTAGTGTCCCTTGAAAATGGAACAATTAAAACAGATTGTTGACCAAATGGATTGCCTAATAAGTAATTTCCATTAAGCATCACATGATGAGTTCTGTCATAAACTGTTTGACCATTTGAGTAAAATAATAATTCACCAACGGAATTACAATAACTAGCACTACCATATGAAAGCGTCATGGCACTATTTGTTAAAGCTATAGCTGTCCCACTATTAAAATCTAAACCTGCTCCTTTAGCATGTTCATTGGAGTAATCGCCTCCAAAATACCAGATGTTTCCTTGTTTTTGAGAAAAGCATTGACCCATCCATAAAAATATAAGACCTATGGTCAAAATCTTTATATTCATTTATAATGTGACTTAGTAATTAAAGTAAAGTTACATAAATAATTTAGAAAAGTAACCTTAGAATCTATCACTAAATTACCATCCATTATTCGGCAATCTAACCTTAAATTGATGACAAATATCCGATTTATTGATTCCCAATTTCAATCATAAATTTTAAATAGTTCTTATAGTTAGGAAGTTTAATAAAATCCTCTTCAAAGTACGTTTATTTTACCACAATGGCACTAAGACACAAAGAAGCACTAACAGATCCAGGACTTATCAAAATTCTTGAAATGTAACTTCCATTTTATTTCTCGCTAAGACGCAATGGCAGAAGATTTCTTCAATTGTTAATTGTCAATTGTTAATTGTTAATTGCTCCTAGAAAGGCGATTTATATTCCGGATTATTTAGATAGACCGGATCCGTTAAGGTTTTTAAAAATGCAATCAGATCTTTTTTATCCTGGTCGCTAAGATGAAGCCCATTAAAATTATGTTGCAGGATATCCGTTGTCGTACTGGATTTTTTTACCTGCGAATTATAATGTTCGATGACTTCTTCCAGGGTCTGAAATCTGCTGTCGTGCATATAGGGTGGAGTAACTGCTATATTGCGTAAAGAGGGAACTTTAAATGTAGCTTTATCCATATCCTTTTGTGTGACCATATATCGGCCTAAATCTGTAAATGAGGCTTCCTCATCGAGTCCATTATTCATATATTCATTGTTGGTAAAATTAAATCCTCCATGACAATGAAAACATTCGGCACCTTTTAAATTATTCTGGGGATCTGTTTCACCAAAAAATAAGGTCCTCCCTCGTTCTTCTTCATCGGTCAGGCTCACTTCTCCTTTTAAAAATTTGTCATACCTCGAATTGTGACTGACAATAATCATCATAAATTGTTCCAGAGCCAGGCTGATTTTATGTGCATCGATGGAGTCATTTCCAAATGCCCGTATAAACTGATCTGTGTACCGTTTGTCATTTTGCAGTTTCCGGATGGCATTGGGCAGGGTTTCATTCATCTCAAGAGGATCCTGTATCGGTCGTAAAGCCTGATCCCGTAATGTCGGTGCCCGACCGTCCCAAAAAAATCCATTATTGTGATACGCCATATTAAAAATAGCCATAGCATTGCGCTTCCCTTCCAGTTTGTCCACACCAATACTAAATGGTCTGATATCGGAAAATCCATCCGGCTGAATATGACAATCTGCACAGGATTGGGTCAAATCTTTGGATAATTTTCTTTCATAAAATAACATCCGGCCAAGTTTAACTTTTTGGATGGTCAGCTGATTATCTGAAGGGATTGGCGGATCCGGTAAGTCGCCGTTTAATTTAAACACATATGGCGTGTCGTCGTAAAATGGTTTAAGTTCATCTTTACTACAGTGTACAAGGAATAAGGAAAACAATATTACCGGAATTCTATATGAATATAAATTTTTCATTTTATTTTAAAATTGTCGTTTGAAATAAATTTATAATCGGTAAGGGATTTTAAAAAATTAATCAAATCCTTTTTTTCAGATGTACTAATGGTAAAACCCTTAATCAAATTACTTTTATGAGGATGATTTTTAAAATGACTTGCATAATGATCGATGACATCTTCTAATGTTTTTTTGCTTCCGTCATGCATATAAGGAGCAGTCCATTCAACATTCCGAAGAGAAGGTACTTTAAAAAGTGCACGGTCGGATTCGTTTCCCGTCAGTCGCATTCGTCCGGGATCTGTATACATTTCATACAAACCATTATTTTCAAAGGCATAATTAGTAAAATTGAAAGACGAATGACATTGATTACAATTTAAATCCGGACTGTTAAATAAACGCAATCCATTTTTAGCTGAAGCGGATAGTGCGGATGAATCACCTCTTACAAACCGGTCATAGGCAGAATTCCCACTGATCAATGCACGTTCAAAACAGGCGATGGAACGGGTGATGACAAATGCATCGGGCAATCGATTATAGGCTTTTAAACTCATATCGACATAGTTTTTGTTGGCATTGAGTTTTTCAGCAATCAGCAAAATATTGTGATCAAACTCATTGTGTTCCTGTATGGGTACGCCTACCTGCATCTCCAGTGTCGGCACACCACCTTCTCTTAAAAAATAAGGATGATAGGCCACATTGGCCAGACTGGGAGCATTGCGGTCTCCGAGGCGATTCATGACACCTTCACTAAATGCCCTGGCATCTGTAAAGGACAATTCTGGTTTATGACAACTGCTGCAGGAAATGCTGGAGTCTATGGATAATACAGGATCATAAAACAAAGCACGTCCCAATACGAAGCGTTCATCTGTAAATTCATTGTCAGCCGGAAAGGATGGCATTGGAAAACCTGCCGGAATCTCCAGATAAGATTCTTTTTTTATTTCTTCTTTCTGACAAGACAGCATCAGACTGATCCAAAGAAATACTAAAGAAAGCCGCTCAGGTTTCCAATACATCCATCTGATATTATTGTTTTAAAATTTTTCCACTGGTCACAGGATTTTTCATAGTCGAAATCAGATAATAATATGCACCTTGACTTAACTGATTTTGAACGGGAATCAATCCTTCTTTATCTGATAATTTCATTTTATTAATCAGTGTTCCCCTGGAATCAAATAAATTAAATTCATACGATTCACTTGAAGGCAGGGCATATTTTATAAAAATCTGATCTGCATTATAAATGACTTTGGAAAACGCATTGTTGAAAATATCCCCGGTAGCAGAGGGAGTCGCCGGACTAAAAACTTTGGTGGAAGCATTGATGCATAGTGTCGAAGCACTACCGGATTCACCGTGATTATTGGCACCACCTGCTATACTTATTCCTTCTAATAGTAAGTTATATTCTGCAATCATATCCAGGTACAGGATGCCATTTTCCATTTTACCTGTGATAGTGTAGGAATTAATTTTGTAATTGGAATTACCCACGGTATGAATTCCAATATCATCGATAAACTGACCATTGACACGACCCGCTTTTCCTTCCAGTGCTATAAACCGATAACCAGAAGTCCAACCCCAGTGCATGGATGGATTTTTTGGTGCCAGCGGATGACTTGCAGGATAAGCTGCAGGATCCAGATGATTGGAAGCATAATCCACACCCACTGCAAATTCGATGTTTTCGATCGTAGTTATATTTGAAAAACTACCGATGCTAAGTTCTTTTGAATTTGCTTTGGAAGGATCAACCAGAAAATATAATTGATCCAATACGGTAGTTTGGCCTCCATCATGAGTTATTTTAAATCCCGACAGATAGTATTGCAACCTGGTTAATTTATATTTTGTACCGGAAGGTGAACCCGCTTCCTGATTCAGTGCAAAGGCTTTTCCATCCAGACGATGATCGATACGAAGTTTGATTTCAGTTTGAGCAGTCAGCAAAGACGCTGTAAAAAACAGGAATGAACAAACAAGTAAAATTTTTTTCATTGGTTTAGATTTTAATTCATTATTAATTGGACATGCATCCATCGCTTAAATGGTAAAATTACATGCTGCATGAGTACATGTAGGAAAATTCCAATGCTAACATCGGATGGTACCAAACAGATCAATTAAATCCCTTGCTACATTTGGAGGAATGTAATGTGGAGGAATAAAAGATATATAGAAATCGAAAGGGTTTACAAACAGGATATGGGAAGAACTCACTACCATAAATTCCTGTACCGGTTTTTTGACAGGCAGGGAGTTGAGTTGTTTTACCGCAGTTAAATTTTCTTTTTTGAAATGAGAAAAATCCTGACAGCAAGGGGCCTTCCGGAATTCGGATTGTTTAGTGGAACCGGCTTGTTTCAAGTGACAGTGCCGTGCTGTTAAACAGTTGGTTTTTTTCCCTGTACAACATCCGGCTGATTTAATGTAAAAACTGACAAAGCTTCCTTTTTTCTTACATACGTGCTCAAAAATGGTGATCCCACTGGATGAAATCAGCATATTTAAAATAATGAATATATGTAATAATTTAATAATCAATTTAAAACTGCTTTAATCTTTGAATGTATACCCTACAAATATACAGTTTCAGTTTGTTAAAAATGATATTATTTTGGTTAAGTATATGGTGTTTAAAATTATGGAAACTATACTTGAACAAGGTAACAGATTCAAATCCTAAGGATTCGTTTCTCACAAAAAAAGCCACCCTTTTTCAAGCGTGGCTTTTTATATCAGAAAATTATCCTATGAAGATTTATTGTTTTACAAATTTAAAAGATCGAATGGCATTGTGTTCATCCAGGACATTTAGTAAATAAAATCCCGGAGACAAAGATTGTACATTAAGTGGTTTTGTGTTTTCACCGGAATTAAAATCGGTAGATTCCCACTTTAATAATTGTTTTCCGGAAATATCAGAGATAAACAAATTGGCAGTGACATGTTTGTCTGAAACAGCGGTAACATGCAATTGGTCGTGTACAAGATTTGATTTCAAAGAAATATCCTGAATGGCACTTTGCAAAGTACCTACATTGATCTTACAGGAAAGAGATCTTCTCACCTGCCCGCGGATTTCACCGGCTGGATTGGCCATAGTATGTACATTGACATACGCATGATCCATATCAATGGGATCCGCTTCGTCATCTGTAATGGGAATAATATTTACAGAAAACGGCTGTGGAGTTTCAAGACCAAGCAGGACCTGACCATTGCTGCCATAAGCTCCGTCGTGAATATGGGCTGCTAACGCCTCACCGCTCAATCCATCCACCAATAAACCATAGACCAATTCAGTATTGGATTTATTGATTGTCACAAAAGAGGCACCATATCCATTGACATTTTTTACCGGAACTTCCTGATCGCCACATACATCAAATGCATACGATTTTAAAAGATTATTTTGAAATTGCCCTCTGATTTCACCACCCGGATGAGCTGATGAATGTATATTAAAATACAATTCATCTTTCATAAATGAGGTCACATTCGAGGGAGTAATTGGAGCTCTTCCGATATAAATACCTGGTGCAAAAAGGGTCAGGGGCGTAATGACAGGTCCATTTACACCTACAGCTCCTCTGTGAATATGTGCAGCAGTCGCCACCATATCCGTATAAAAGACGACATAAGATATTGAATCCAGATTTGGAAAATTTAAAGACGCATATCCATAAGCTTTGGCATTAGTATTTACCGGCGGATTTTCCTGGTCACCGCTGAAAACAGCTTCGGCATTATTGGGTAATTCAGAAACAATTTGACCACGTATCTCACCGGCCGGATGAGCTGCTGTATGCACGTTGACATAAGCTCCTCCAGTATAAATTTCAAAGAGTAGTTCCTCTACCAATGCCGGATCATCTATAAATCCGGAAATAAACTCACCGGTATTGAGCGGTGCAATTACCGGACCATTGGTCATTTCATCCCCTTTGTGAATATGGGCGGCCATCACTGGTCCTGATAAGCCAAACGGTGCAAGTTTATAGTCCATCCGCGTCAGATTTTGCGAAAATCTGAAAGTACCCAATGCCAATCCATTCGTGGCAACGGGTGGTATTTCATCCTGGCCTGATGCAATAACTGGTAAAACAATATCAGCCATCCAGGTAAGCTGACCGCGGATTTCTCCGGCTGGATGTGCAGCAGTATGTACATTGACATACAGCAATCCCGCAACGGCATAGGCATAAATCAAGGCGGATGGTATGGCGATAGTCCCTTTTATGCGGTTTCCGTTTACCATCGAACTCATATCGATCACAACTGGGCCCGTGGTATCGGTTGCACCAAAATGGATATGACATCCCATGACCGGCCCGGTAAGATCGGTAAATGCCCCATGCACACTTACACTGGTCCGGTCTTCTGATAACAAGAAGGTAATTAAGCCTACGCCATCACCTGTTACCTGTGGAATTTCGTCAAATGTGGACATGATGGCCACAAACATCATTTGACCATTTTCTGCTTTCAGGTCCTGAGGATACAATCCAATGACCATTGCCAGAATTAAAATACAATGTGTAAAAAGCTTTTTCATAGGTATAATTTTTAAAGATTAAAGAATAAAGGTGAACAGTATAGTTCGGGTACAATCAAGGAAATAAATATCGGAAGTGGGAAAAACAAATCTAAAATAATTTCCGGATACGAGTGCTATAAAATCAAATTTTAACGTATCAGTTTTTTAGCCGCTGTTAAAATATCTTCAATGCTCAAACCATACTTATCCAATAGTTCGAGGGGTTTTCCGGATTCACCAAAAGAATCATTTACTGCGATGTACTCTTGTCTGCAAGGGTGATGCAACACGAGGGTTTGGGCTATTGAATCGCCCAATCCGCCATATCGTTGATGTTCTTCACAGGATAAAACTCTATTTGTTTTTTTTGCCGATTTCACAATGGCATCCACATCCAGTGGTTTGATAGTATGGATGTTGATAAGTTCGCAATCAATGCCTTCTTTTTCCAATATCCTTACAGCTTCAAGAGCTTGCCAGAGGAGATGACCTGTGGCAAAAATGCTGATGTCTTTACCTTCTTTTAAGACCAGTGCTTTTCCGATTTCAAAAGGTTCGTTTTCCAAAAAGACAGGCCAGTCGGGTCGTCCAAAGCGTAGATACACCGGACCTATATGATCTGCAATGGCTATGGCTGCCATCTTTGTTTGATGTGCATCAGCCGGATTAATGACGCACATACCGGGTAGCATTCGCATCATGCCCAGGTCTTCGAGGATTTGATGAGTGGCGCCATCTTCGCCGAGAGTCAAACCTGCATGGGAAGCACAAATTTTTACATTTTTGCCGGAATACGCAATGGATTGCCGGATCTGGTCATATACTCTGCCTGTACTGAAATTGGCAAAAGTTCCGGTATAGGGAATTTTTCCGGAAGTGGCCATTCCTGCCGCCATACCCATCATATTGGCTTCTGCAACACCTACCTGAAAAAAACGATCTGGAAATTCTTTTTCGAAGGCATCCATTTTAAGCGAACCCACGAGATCGGCACACAGTCCAACCACCTGATTATTTTTTCTGCCTGCTTCCAGCAAGCCTTCGCCAAACCCATTGCGGGTCGCCGATTTTTTTGTCGATTGAAAACGGTCCCAGTTCATAGAATATGGTTCATGCCTACGGCATTATAAAATGGATCATACCTGGGGCATTTAATTTTACTTGACTGCCGAAGGCAGGATAAGATCATTTTATTCATTATTCATTATTAATTATTCACTATTAATTACTTTATAATTTGGTCCTTGCTCACAGCAAGAAAACCCATATTTGTTCATTGTTAATTGTACCTACCTACGGTAGGCAGGCATTGTTCATTGTATATTTTTAATTGTTCATTGTTCAAAAGTCTCCCAGGATTTCATTACGGCATTATTAATTATTCACTATTAATTATTAATTGTTCAAAAGTCTCCCAAAGTTTCTTCCAATTGTGCCAGGGCAATTTCCGTTTGTTCGGCATTGGGTGCTACGCCATGCCATTTATGTGTACCCATCATAAAATCGACGCCAAAGCCCATGATAGTTTTCATCAGGATGGCGATTGGTTTTTGATTACCGGTTTTTGATTTTGCCAGTTCCAGCGTATCGATCACTTCCTGCATATCATTTCCATTCATCTGAAGGACTTCCCAGCCAAAGCTTTTAAATTTAGAAGGAAGATCTCCAAGCGACATGACTTTATCATTGGGTCCGTCAATTTGCTGACCGTTCCAGTCAACGGTCAGAATCAGACGATCTGCTTTATAATGTGCGGCGGCCATCAGCGCTTCCCAAATTTGCCCTTCCTGTAATTCGCCATCGCCGGTCAGTACATAAACCAATCCGGGATCTTTATCTAGCCGTTTGGCTAAGGCAGCTCCTAATGCCACACTGACGCCTTGTCCCAGGGAACCGGAAGACATTCTGACGCCCGGAAGGCCTTCATGAGTCGTGGGATGTCCCTGAAGTCTTGAATTTATTTTTCTGAAGGTGTTTAATTCCTCTACCGGAAAATAGCCACTTCGAGCAAGGGCTGCATAAAAGACCGGAGATATATGGCCATTGGATAAAAAGAAGAGGTCTTCTCCTTTTCCCTGCATGGAAAAGGGTATTTTTTTATTTAAAATCCTGAAATATAAAGCCGTAAAAAACTCAGTGCATCCCAATGAACCACCCGGATGTCCGCTTGCGCAACGGTGCGTTTGGCGAATGATATCGCGGCGAATCTGAGTAGCGATCTTTTGGAGCTCCTGCAAGTTGGTCATTGTGGCAAAAGTAGAGAAAGAAATTACAAAAAACTATAATTTGTAATTGAAATTTAAAAATGATTTGTCAACTCTTTAAGATTTGACAACTCTTAGCGTACATTTTTTTTGATATTCCAACATTTATTTTTCAACACAGAACTGAGTTGTTAATGAATTTTTTTTAAAATGATTTAATTTATACTTCCAAAAACACTTTTCAACAGCATATTATTGAAAAATGATTTGTCAACTCTTAAAGAGTTGACAACTCTTTAGTGCAAAAAATTTTTGATATACCAAAATTTATTTTTCAACAGCTATCCGTGTTGTTAATTTTTACTTGAAGAAATGTTGATGGATGTACAAAATATCAGATAGCACATAATGTAATCCTTTCAATTACTGAATCTATCCGCAAAAAAAATTATCTGTTCTTTGTAACTTTCTTTCCAGTATTCCAGGGTATGCCCTCCAGGAAATTCATGGTATTGATGCCGGATTCCTTTTTGCAAAAGTTTTTGATGAAACTTTCGATTGACTTCCAGAAAAAAATCCTCTGTACCGCAATCAAGCCAAATCTGCATAGCATTAAATGAAATGTAATTTTTATCTGAAGGTTTGGTATGCACGGAATCTAAGCCATTCAGGTTATCCAATAGATACATACAGCTGAATCTTTTCCATTGTTCCGCATGGTCCGGAAACCTGCCAAGGATTTCTTGGAGATTCCAGTGATTGTAAAACGGAAGTAAATCGAGTCCACCGCTGCTGCTTGCAGCCACACCAAAAATATCGGGATGTTTCATTGCATTGTACAGGGCTCCATGTCCGCCCATACTGACGCCCGATATTCCCCTGTATTTGGATCTGGCTTTGGTCTTATAGTGTCTGTCTATATAAGATGTCAATTCATTTGAGATAAAAGTTTCAAATCGTCTGTGTTTTTCTACCGGACTATTTATATACCAGCTGTCTCTGTCTCCATCGGGACAGACGATGATCATTTGATACGTATCTGCCCAATCTTTGAGATTGTCGGCAATATCCAACCAACCTTTGTAATGACTGCTATGCCCGTGCAAAAGATATAATACCGGATATCTATTAAATACCTGATTGTAATCCCCGGGAAGAGCGATAAGTGCCGGAAAGGAGCGCCCCATAGAAGGACTTGGTATCTGTATTGTTTGAATTCCGGCTGTTTGCCTGCAGGATAGACAAACGAATACCAGGATCACCCACAGAATTACCGCATTAAATTTACATTGCAACTGACTAAACTTTAGACGGTAAAATTAATCAGCTCCGGATCATGGTTTCCTCTTATTTTTGAGCAATTCATGCCAAAAAAACATCTCTATTCCCTGGATATGCTGCGTGGTCTTGTCGCGGTATTGGTTTGTCTGTATCATTTTACCCAGGGATTCCTGGATGAAAATCATATCATCCGCACACTGTTTACACGTGGCTATTTAGGCGTTGAGATTTTTTTTGTGATTAGCGGCTTTGTAATTCCATTTACCATGTTTAAAAGCGATTACGAATACAAAGATGCCGGAACTTTTATGTTGCGCAGGCTGGCCAGAATCGAACCCCCTTACTGGTGCAGTATAGCCTTAATATTTATCGGAGATTATCTTTCCACATTTTTTCACCATTACAAAGATAAAATAGTCCACATCGATTGGAATGATGTGATCCTTCATGTGTTTCACCTCAATGACTTTCTGGACAAACCCTGGTTACGGGGTATTTACTGGAGTCTGGCGATAGAAGTGCAGTATTATCTGCTAATGGCCATTATCTTTCCATTCCTGATTTTTAAGAATAAAAAAATTACCTATCTCCTTTTATTTGCTTTTTGCATGGGACGATGGATCGATCTTGATTATCTCGTTTTTTATTATGGTTGTCATTTTGTCGCGGGTATGCTCCTGTTTAATCATCACATTGGAAAAATTTCATCTAAAGAATTATGGATTAGCCTGATTCTGACAGCTGCACTTACATTTTGGAGTTTTGATATCTATCATTTTACTGCCGTTGTTTCTTCCGTTTTATTTATTTATTTTTTGGATTACATGATTCCTCCTTTAGTGTTTTTAGGAAAGATATCCTACTCCTTTTATTTAATTCATATTCAAATAGGTTGGGTCGCTCTGGACGCGCTCATCAGATCTTTTCCGCAAGCCAATGTCCTGAGTTTACTTGTAATCAGTGTGTTTATTGCTTTAGCAGGATCCTATCTGTTTTATTTGATCATCGAGAAACCAAGCCATAAACTGGCCAGAAATATTTTGCCGCGAAAACAGAGCAACCCAAATCAACAAATGGCCCAACAATAGTACGAATTGGTTCACAGAAAATAATTTTCATAATTACTGTTGCTTTGACATTGGAGACCATACTTTGCTTCTATGTCTTAAAGACCTGAGGTTGCGAAGAAAAATTAATTGAAAGAAAATTTTTATTACCTCTTCACATCGATGCAATATCTTCATGCTATTTAAATCTTCCTGATGCATCGGGAGTCGCAAGTATAAGATTGACATTGGTTGGTTGTGTATTCTTTGCGGTACTTTGGCCGTTTATATTTTGACACAAGGCCTCAATAATACAAAGGATCACAAATTATAATAAATACCAAGGCAATCCAATAATCCAGGAAGTAATTAAATTGCATTCTTTTTTTCAATTACTTTTGCCCAACAAATTTAGTATGAACTTGAAGTCGGTTTCCGGAATAATTTATTGGTTACTTGTCATCATTCTGATTTTTACCAATTTTAATATAAAACGCTGGCAAAGTCATGCCGTTATTGATTGGGATGTGATCGGGTATTATGGCTATCTGCCGGCTACTTTTATACACCACGACTATAAAATGAATTTTCTAAAAGAAAATTCCAATTATGCAGCAGAAAAAAAATTCTGGCCTGTATTTGCTCCCAATGGAGCTTATGTTCATAAAATGTCAATGGGAATGTCTGTTCTGTATTCTCCATTCTTTTTTTTCGCACACTTACATTCTCAGATAAAAAATACCAATCCCAATGGATTCAGCTGGTATTACCATAAATACATCCATTTGTCCTGTCTGTTCTATCTGATCTGTGGCTTATTTTTTTTGAGAAAACTATTATTGTATTGGTTTGACGAATGGCCCGTTGCCCTCAGTTTGATTTCCGTAATACTGGCCACAAATCTATTTTATTATGCTACCACCGAAGCTGCAATGAGTCATGCTTATAGTTTCTCGGTCGTAGCCTTATTTCTTTATGCTGTACACAATTGGTTTAATCGCCATAAATTAAAATTCGCCCTGATTGCCGGAATCTGCCTAGGACTATTGATACTGATCAGACCAGTCAATGGCCTATTTGCTTTATTTCCTCTGTTATACGGATTGACTCAGATCAAAGACCTGAATCAAAATATCCGGATGTTTATTTCCAAACCCCGCGAAGTATTACTCGCCATTTTTTGTTGTTTTTTAATCATACTACCCCAATTGCTTTATTGGAAATCTATCACCGGCCAATACTTCTTTTTTTCCTATGTTGGCGAACATTTTAATTTTTTGAAACCCATGATTCATTTCGGTCTGTTCAGTTTCCGGAATGGCTGGTTGATTTATACTCCCGTAATGATTCTTGCATGCATCGGCATGTATTTCCTGTATCGGCAAAAAGCCGGATTGTTCCTTCCGGTTTTTAGTATCAGTCTGCTGTATATCTATGTCGTGTTTTCCTGGTGGTGCTGGTGGTATGTAGGTTTCGGTAACCGCGCCATGATCGATCTGTATGCCTTGTTAGCTATTCCGTTAGCTGCCTTTAATCAGCATCTGTTTTCGTGGCAAAGCCATAAAAAATGGGCAATGATCGGCGCAGTCGGATTGATGTGCTGCTTAAACCTGTTTCAAACACTTCAATACAAAAGAGGATTAATTCATTTTGACAGCATGACCCTGAAATCATATCTCGCTTCCTTTGGCAGACTCGAGTATACAGATGATTATAAAAATGCACTGATCACTCCTGATTATGAAAAAGCAAAACAAAAATAGACTTCTGTTCCCGCCCGATCCCATGTTAATCAGAAACGTATCACCAATCAGCTGGAATTAGAGAATCCTTACAAAAAATTTGGAATCTCCGGATTTAAATAAGTGGAAAAGCGGATACAATAAATCAACAGTCTGATTCAATAAGCCGGAAGAAACGGTATTGAATTTTCAATTACCTTTGGATCATTAAACACTACATGTAATCATTCATTTTAGCAACAGCAGCAAAGTACAAAATTTTATATTAAGCACTTTTCTGAAATAAGGATAAACGGAATGAAAAAATTACAATTCAGACTCATGCTCTTTACGATATGCTGGGCTTGCTTGCTGGCGTATTGTCTGTATCATCAGTTGTGCCTCTTCCGGAATTCCCGGTTGGCAGGGGATTCAGACAAACACTGCCACCATAGCTGGCCGCTGCATACGGGACCTTCCGCGGAAGACAAGGTGCTCAGGACTTTGAAACCACCTGTGTCGGGTCAACTGAAATACAGTCTGGATTCCCTGAAGCTTCCTTTGAAAGAACAACATCACTGATCGGGTCCATACAGACTATTGGCTGCACTTATCCTGCAGCCTGTGATATACTCTTTCAAAATATCCATCAGGATCAACAGGCAATTAACTTATTTCTCCCAAAGACCCTTTTACTTTATTGATTTTCTATTTATTGTTTAATATCTAAATCCAAGCTCATGCCTGGCTATCAACTCAACTTCTTTTCACCTGACTTGGCTGATTTGTCTAAAAACCAATCTGCCGGACCGGCAGCTATCACAAATACCCATTTGAAGGATTATCACAAAAAAAGAAAATCCCACCGACCCCGGATTTTTGCACACCTTGTTTCTGTCGGGGTTGCAGGTGCATTGTTTTGTGAAACTCATTCACCGGGTCCGAAATCCTTTTTTCAGAAATTAAGAGCGATATGTGTTACGGCTAAATCTGATGTATCTTTTGCAAATAAAACAGCCTTGTTGCCATTTTCCGGAGACGGGCAAAAACCATATAAATCATTGTTTATGAACTATTTAATCTTAGTATGTATCGGAATTCTACTGATTAGTTGTCAAGCCGGGCAACCGGTACTAAATGGGCAGCAACAGGCAGTGGACGAGCTCAACAAGGATTCCATAATCCAGGCTGCTCAGAGGCAGGCGGATATCTTTTACCAACAGCGGAAAGATCAGTATCAGGAAGGCCAAGAGCTCCTGCTGGAGGGCCGTCGCTTCAACTTTAACAAAAACCTGAGATTGGTCAATTACGATACCCTGGTCAAGGGAGTATTTGTATCCAGCAATCTTGAACTGGCGCCCGGGATTGCTTTTGTCAAAGAAAAACCGGATCGGCCGCTCAAAGGCAGAGCCTCAGAGTTTCCGGCGGTGTATTATAAAAAGCTGATTTATTTTGATACGGCATTTCAGATATACCATCGCTTTGTGATTGATGCGCACAATCCTTTTCTGAAGCAGGGTTATAAGATCAGTTGTGAAAATTGTGTGGACGGAGAGACGGCGGTTGCCAACAACTGGGATAAGAATCCCGGTTATGATCTCAGGGCCAATGCCCACCATTACTGGACCAGGCCCACTCAACTGGGATACAACGATTTTGGATATGTGGTCATTCAATATGCCATTTCAGCCCGAACAGCCGATGACCGTCTGATCGACGATATCAATCATTTTACGGTATTAGACAGTAGGGGGCAGGTAATCCATGAGCTAAAAGACATACAGCTGGATGTGACACGGGCAGATATATCCTTGTGTGGTCAGTTTTTGATACTGCATTACGGAGGACCGCTTACTTCCGATCTCGATCTTATACGTGATGCTGGGGTATATGTGTATGATTTAAAAACCGGGTCGAGGGTACTGGAGTATGACCATGGATTTAACATACCAGTATTTGAAAGGGCCAGCAATCAATATATACTGAGCTACCGAGAGGAGGAGCCTGCCGATACGGTTTATTACAAGACCATGCTGTTTTTTAATTTTTCAAAACGGGAGGTCTCGGTATTGGAGATAAGCAAAACCCAATGGGACTCCGTAAGTCAAAACTGGCATCGCATCCTGGTTTATGATCAGCTTTTAAAAATTTTTCCATCCACTAAAAAAACATTTTAATTATGAAAACACGAGCACCCTATTTTTTTCTATTTTTTCTGATTGGTTTTAATTTAAGTACTGCAGTGTCGCAGCTGTCCTATCGTCCGTTGCTTGGAGATAGCTATGGTGCTGCCCTTCGTTTCCCGGAAACCGGCGTCGCCTCTGATTTTGGCCCCCGATGCTATGGCACCAGCGATCACTGGCACTCCGGTGTAGATTTTAACGTGGGAAAGAATGATGGGGATAAGGATCTGGGAGTTTTGATCCTGTCAGCAGGAGATGGAATGGTTAGATCAGGATTTGTCAATGGTCAAAACACCGTATTCAGACCTGGGCTCAAATATATTTTTGTTGGAAGCTTTTCCTACGTTCATATTTTTAATGATTCAGATCCTGCTTCATTTATTAATGGCCAATATAAAACTGGGAATTGTATTTTAATGAAACAAAATCAACCCAATGAATCAGAATGGTGTATCGTTTACAAATTAAATAATCAGTATTATGCTATTGGAGAAACGACAGGAAAGGTTACAACATCTGACGGAAGTATTATCAATGTTTTAAACAATCTGTCTGAAGGAGACGGCATTGCACCATTAGGTAATTCCGGATTTATAAAAGCACATTTACATCTGGGGCTATGTTCAGGTAACAAGATTGGCAATGAAAAAGAACATAATCCATTGGCGTTAATTAGTTATAATCAACCAACATTTAATATTTATTTAAAACACCCTGATAATAGTGGCAACGAAGTTGATGGTTATTTTCCAAAATATGGATTAAAAAATTCACCTGTTAAAATTTTGGCACAATTAAATAATGCGGGATCAACAGACAACCGATATAATGAATTATTTGATATAAATGAAGTCAGTTTTTTTATAAAAAACAAAATTGAAAACAAATATAAATTAATAAAAGGAAGACTTTATAATACAAGAATTAATGAAGGTGGTCATTTAAATGAAGCCATTTATAATCATGACATTAATTCATTTGGAAATTGGCAAAAATCCGGTATAGAACCCAGAGCATATGCTGATCCTGGCGATGGTTGCATCGCACATCCTTCCGATCGATTTTATTTCTCAGATATCTATTGGCGTATTTCAAAAATGCATAAGCAGGGATCAAAGATCAATCTTTCAAATTGTCCTGAACAGCTTGAATATCCAGATGGAAACTATGTCGTGAAAGGTAAATTGGAAACAATAAAAGGAGAAATTTTTGAAGGATTAAATTCTGAATTTTCATTAGATAATTTTCAACCGTATGTTCAATATGTCGATGTTTTGATTGATGGAAACAACATCTATTCTGCTGGTTGGGATTGTTTTTCAGATGGACCGCAGTTTTCCGGATACGAATGCGGTATGACGGAAGTTGGTCCAAATAGTATAATTACGATAAAAGTAATGACGAGTGAGATCTTAACTAATTTACGTGGTCGAATTGTGCAATTCCCCGGAGGTTTTGTGAATTTTTATAATCAAGGTGGATTAAATTGGATATGCTCATTTCAAAATTTCAATTTTTTAAAAGATGGTGATGAAGGACATCTGGAGTTTTCAGGTGTCGATTTGAATGGAAACCAACTCTTGGATTTAAAAACAATGTCTGGAGGTATAGTTAAAACTAATAAAGCTATTAAAATACCCATTAGAGAATCCAATAATTCATGGAAGCCAGACCGCATGGGAGGTGATATTGATAATGTCCATAAATTCTGTTTTAAGAGTTGTGATAAACTTAAGAAAAAAAGTATAGAAATGAGTGCATTCGATGTAACAGATAACTGTATTTCCTCTGAAGATTTGGAAAGTTCTTACGAAATGGAATCGTTTAATGGTGCCGCTGATGCCTGGATTCAACTTAAATTAAGCGGAGGAGTCTCTCCATTTTTCATAACTTATACAGATAAGAATGGAATCATTTTAAAGCAAGGCTTAAATGAATTTGATCTGACAAACTTAGAGGCAGGGACTTATTGCTATTCGATCATTGATGATCATTGTTGTGAACTAAATGGCTGTATATTAATCTGTCCTTCTATAAAACTAGAAGTCACTGCTTCCCTAACACACCCATCAGGATGTGGATTAAATGATGGAAGCATACGCATAATAAGCCGGAAAGCCTTTTATGGAATCCAACCATATAATTTTCATTTAGAAGATAATGCTGGAAATGAGCAAATTTCTGACCCTGTAAGTGGAATATTTACTAATCTATCAAGTGGTAAATATTATTTGATTGCAACAGATGCCGCAGGGTGTACGGGTTCATATACAATAGAGTTATTACCTTTTGAAGATATTTTTATTCAATCGGATATATCTCAGATATGTAGTGCATCGGATGGAAGCATTTTGGTTGAGGCATTCTCCCCTTATTATCCTGATGATACGTATAATTTTAATTGGTCAAATGGTAAAGTAGAAAATCGTGTAACAGAATCTTTCATAGACCAATTGAGTGAAGGAAAATATTGCCTGACAATTACTTCAAACACAACTTTATGCTCCAAAGAAGAGTGTTATAGAATTCAAGGTGCTGGAAAAACATTAGAATTAGACTATGAAACAAAAATTCCTTGCGCCAATTCTTCCAATGGAGAAATTAAAATTCTGGTTACTGGTGGCAACAAACCTTATACTTACAAATGGTCTAATTCTGAATTTCGTTCTTTTAATAAGAATTTATCAGCTGGTGAATATTGTGTAACGGTAACTGATGATTGTCAAAATTCAATAGAAACTTGTATAAACATTTCAGACACTTTGAAAATAAATCTGGATATGGAATATAATTGTCCGGATAAAATCAATTTGACCCCTATAGTAAGTGGTGGCAATCCCCCTTACTCCTATATTTGGTCAGATGGCAGTACTATGAAATCACGGGTTAATCTCTCATTTGGCATTTACGCTGTTACTGTGACAGATAATTCTGGATGCAGCAAAGTTGATTTTATAGACTCAAACCCAATAGAATTTCTTAATCCCATGAAGCCTTGCAAAGGATTTTGGGATGGAAAAATTACTATTAAATTGAAAAACCCAAAAAATGAAGAAGTTGATGTTGAATACGATTACGCACCATGTGATGATTGTATTCCATTTTCAATAATCAGGGATGATTTTTCTAATCCAATTCAATTTACCTTAGATAATTTATCAGGTGATAAAGAATATCATTTTTATGTTAAAATTGGATCTTGTTTTTTTGAAATAAAATTTACTTTAGGCGAACAAACATTAGAAGAAAAATTTAGCCGGTATGATGAGACAAGTGGATCAGCATATTGCGTTTATGATTTGGTTTGCAAAGAAACTGTGATTAAAGACGGAAAATTAAAAGACCCAATTTTAACACACAAAGGTGGTAACTGTAAAAAACTCCTATTTAAGGAATGTTCTAAGGTTGAAGTAACCTGTCAGGGAAACCAGGAAGTATTAAAAACCATTCCTGGAAAAAAAATTCACATGAGAAGATTAGAAGTGATTTTATATGCTCAGAAAATGGGTTTTGATGCCAGTTCTTTAAGTGGTAATTTCTGTGATCATCTATGGATTTGTCACGAGGACCCATTTTGCATCGCGGCTAAGCTGGGTGGCGAATTTGGTGGAAAATTTAAAGGAATTACAAAAGAAGGAAATTGCTTTAACGTAAAATGCCGTTCTTTTTTTGGATTGATCAATCAAGATTATAAAATTTGTGATGAAAATTTTATACCAGACGCCTTCTTACCATTTTTTAGAGATGAGCGTCCTGGTGATGAATCTGGGGGCAAACCTCCAAGAAGAGAATGTACCCCAATCACTTTAAATTTCACAGATGTGCTTGAATGTTGGTCAAAATTTGTAGCTGATGATGGCAAAAAATTTTACGAATCTCAATTAGCAAATCTAATTAACGAATATAGAAATAAAAATGAAAGGTACTGTGCATGGGTTTCATTCTGTATGGAAGATTATTCTATTCTAAAAACTAATTTATCTGAATTTAAATGCAGAGAATTTGATCCACCTATAAATGTAGGCAATTGGTTGGTTTATTCAACTTGCACTCCTCATACTTATAAAGGAAACGATATAGTTTTCTGTGAATGTGATGATCCGGAAATAATTGCAAAATATGGTATTTGCCTTGAACCTAAACAACTTTCTAAAGCATGTACAATTGCTTTGAAAAATCAGACAGAACTAAATGATATCCAGATATTACCTTTCCAACAAGGAAATACCAAATTTTTGAATTTCGCAACAGTCATTCAGCCAGAAGGATTTACAACAGTTAATGCTATTTTCAGTGACGAAAGCGGGACTTCCCTCTATCATAAATATGAACCTGGAAACCTGTTTGCAAAATTGGAAAAATTGGACAATGTTATTTTCTCCCACCACAACATCAAATTGGATGTTCTGAATATGATAAGCTCTGATAAAGAAAAGATTCGTATGGATTTCTATTCAGGTAATTTAAATGCAATCAATTCAAGTAGCATTCAAAGTGATTCATACTTAAAATTACATGCATATTATCCAAATGAAAATGGATTTATGGTTTCCGGAGAATATAAAGGTCATTTATATATCAATGATAAGTTTGAAGCATATTCAGAAAATAGATCCTCCTATATTCTTTATCGCAATGACTCTACAAATACAACGTTGATACATACAATTTCCGGCGTTCTAAACATCAGTAAAAGCTATTTAAGCCAAAGTTCCTTTATGTTTTTAAAAAATAGTTTCAACGAGAATATTAAATTAAATGGCATCAGTTTACCTGATCAGGAATCCCACAATTGTTTTGAGTTTAAAATTGACAGATATGGTCATATTTCACAGGGAATCTCATTCAATATTTCTAATAATTTTACGATACTTGATATGAAATCAATTGACAATGGATTAACTCAATATATTCTAGGTAAGGCTAAATCTATGGTTCAATTTTCTGATACAAGCTTGCAACTGCCTGTTTCAGATCAATTGGTATTAGTAAAATACAGAGGAAATCAATTTCAATGGATCCAACATTTCGATCAAAAAGGAATAGATATTCAAAATATTATTATTGAGCCAATAAATAATGAAGGAATTGCTCTTGGTTTAAATGTGGGACCTGATTGTACTTTATTTTCATCCAATTTATCCTCAGTGACCAATACTGATATTGTAATATTACAATTCAATAAATTTGGTGAGATGATTTATGAGAAACGATTTAGTTCGTCAAGTCAGAATAATTTACTTAAAGCAATGTATTATTCTTCAGAGAATGTGCTTTATTTGGGAGGAGATATTTCTGGAATAGCTTCGGTGAATAATATAGGTGATGTTGATCTGATTCTGGCGGGAAATATAACTCAATCCGGATTTATCAGTTATTTAGATTTGAATACGTTTGCAAATAACTTCAACACTTCAGATATATACGTGAAACCGAATTCTACTTTTGAGAGCCTGACTATTGACATTTATCCAAATCCGACTTCAGACCAATTAAACATCTATTGGAATGGACCTGGAAAAGTAAAACTCCAGATTTTTGACATGAATGGAATAGAAAAATTTGCTTTAAATGACTTGTCAATGAATCACCTGTTTACGGACATACATAAACTGGAAGTTGGTATATATTCTGTTAAAATAACCGATTCAAATGAAACTTTTGCAATAAAAAGATTTGTAAAAATGTAAGAGCAACTATTCATTCCAGCCCAACCTGAAACTTTTTTCTATCGCGGGCACATTATCGCCCGGTTATAAAGGCAACGGGTCCTTGCTTCGGGCGAACTGCGATGATGGTTCCTCTGTAAATCATGGGGTTGCGGCGCAGGCCGGATGCTGCAAAGCTCCGGCCGGAAAGATGACGGTGTGCTGGTTGCGAAGCACGATAGTACCGTCCCGGAGCTTATGGATAAAGCCAGCTGGTTTATTACAAGGCGGTTTCCGTCCAGTTATTAAGGCCCTGACTTATAGTATAAGTAGCTGGCATAGCCTCAAATATGAACTCCGGAAAACAACTTCCGGTTAAACCCGATCGACTGCTAGGTACATCAGTTGAGACCTACCAGACAGGGGATTGTCTATAGCTCTCTGGCTCTGGCGTGAACCATCTCGGCTTGTTCGCCATTGGCTTTAATGTTTTTTAAGAGCGCTTCGATGTATCCTGTCTAAATGCTTATCCTAAGATCTCCGCAGTTAAATGCTTTTCCTGAGTTCTGGCGATTTATCCTTGTTTTTCTTTTAGACTAAACTCAATCAATGTTTCCAGTTTGTTTAAATCTATATCAGACAGCCCGTTAATATAAAGACATCCTACCCCGGTTTTATGTTTGCCTAGTTTTGAAAGTACGTTTTTATGGGTATGGAAATCGGCTACCAGATGTAGGGACAGATTGGCTTTGCGGGGTGAAAATCCAATCTTAAACCAATCCACCTCTCGTCCGGTCTTCGCACTTTTATACCGCTTTAATCCAAATCCAACCATAGCCGTTCCCCACATTTTTGGTTTTTCACCACTGTGTTTTTGCATTAAAGCTGCCAATACCTTGCAGTCAGTTTTCATCTGTTCGTCTTTAATGCCCTGGATAAAATCGGCTACACTGGCTTGGGTCTCTTTGGTTTTAATCTGTGCTGGTTTTGTCATGTCGTTTTATTTTATAAACTATTTTTTGGCGAAGCCTATATACCAAATTCCCTTCCATACCTTTTCCACTGGCTGAAATTTATTCCTGAGATCTTGATTTATACCACCATTTTCCCTTCCAAATCCTCCAGTTCCACTCCCCTGGTCTCAGGAACCCAGATTTTAATCCAGATGAATTGCAATATCATCAGAAAACAAAACAGGCCGAAGATTACCGCCGGACTTAAGATACTGACCATCTTTGGAAAAATCAGGGTAAGTAATGCAGCCAGTATCCAATGCGTAAAACACCCTAAAGTTTGGCCACGATCCCTGTACCTGTTTGGAAAAATTTCGCTTATAAATACCCAGATCACGGCACCCTGGCCTATTGCATGTGCAGCAATAAAGGCAAAAATGCAATAAGGAACCCAGCTCAACTGCCCGGTGGCAAAGGCCCAGGTACATAAACCCAGGGAGAATATATAACCGACAGAACCCCAGTATAACAAAGTTTTTCTGCCTGCTTTGTCAATCAACCATAAACCCACCAAGGTAAAGATCAAATTTACAATACCTATACCCACCGATTGTAAAAATGCCGCTTCAGCAGCCAATCCGCTTAATTCAAAAATCCGGGGTGCAAAATATAAGATGGCATTAATCCCGGAAAGCTGATTAAACAAAGCAATAAAAAAAGCTAACAGGATGGGTCTCATCAGCTCTTTGGTAAAAAAGCCCCCCCTCAGCTCTTTGGTATCTGCAGACGCCGCAATTTTATCTGCCATGGCGCTAATCTCCTGAGGGGTACTGGCAGGATATAACCGGTTTAAAATGGTTTCTGCAGAGGCTCTGTCCTTTTTAGTTACAATCAACCAACGTGGACTTTCCACAATTTGAAAGCATAATGCTAAAAATAAAATACAAGGTATGGCTTCTGCTCCCAGCATATACCGCCAGGCATCGTCACCACAGTCTCTGATCAGGGCATTGGAGACAAACGCCATCAAGATCCCAAATACTATATTAAATTGAAAGAGCCCGGTTAGCTTTCCCCGTTGCCCTGCCGGCGATATCTCACTGATATACATCGGCGCTACAATGGTTGACATGCCGATACCCACACCTCCGATAAACCTGAAAATAATCAGGCTGTACACTTCCGGAGCAACAGCCGACCCGATAGCTGAAATAAAATACAAGACTCCCACAAGCAAAAGAGTGTTTTTTCGCCCCCATCGCGCTGTAGGATAAGCTCCCAACAAGGCTCCCAGGACAGTACCCCAAAGTGCCATACTAATGGCCAGGCCATGCATCAGATCATTTAACTGCCACAAATTCTGAATGGTTTGTTCAGCTCCGGATATAACCACCGTATCAAATCCAAATAAAAATCCGGATAGAGCCGCCACGACCGCACTGTAGTAAAGGGCTCCTTGCTTTGATTCTATCTGCATGTATGTCTTATTAAATTATTTTTTTAAATAAAGCTTTAAATCCACACAACGCACAGCACTGGTGTCTTTATAAAAAACAGCTTCCGTTTTATTGTCGCCCCGCACCTTAATAGATTCAAGATACAAATCATGGACATCATCAAACACCAGAGCCGGACGATAATCCGGATTCTGAATCTGTAAGTCGATGTTTTTGAATGTCAATCCTTTTACATGCCGCACATAAAAACCCCAGCAAGGCAACTCGCCAAACATCGAAAATTCAGGATAAGCTGTTTCCAGTTCGGGTACATCTTTAATCCTGTACAATGGCATATTGGCATAGGCTTTATTTCCGCGCCCCGGATGAATAATTTTTATATTTTCCAGTAACACATTTTCAACATATACCCCGGGATTGCCGGTAATGGAAGATGGAAATATATTGTGAAAAAAGGGAAGCTCGGGACCCCTGATACGATAATTGATATCTGGTTTTTCAAACGGAATTTCAACGCTGACGTTGCGAATCGTTACATTGCGAAGCGGACCAGCAGTAGGCGCACCCCGCACTCTGCCAATTCTCATGAAAATGGCATTACCGGTATTTTTTGCCTGAATGTTTTCAACCAGTACATTTTCTATAAATCCTCCCTGAGTCGCTTCAATTGCAATCGCTGATCTGTAGGTATCAAATACTTTGATATTCCGGATGACTACATTCCTCGCACCACTAACAAGGGAAGTACCAAATTTTACAGCACAGGAACTGGAACGAACTGTACAATCAGCAATATAGATACTATCCAGAATCTGAGACAAACTAAAGTCTTCAGACTTCAGGCAAATTCCATCATCCGAAGAATTTATAAAACAATTGGTAATGCGTACATTTTGACAATCGACAATATCAATGCCATCATTATTCCAGTAGGCATCGCTGTCCACATGGATTTTATCAATCAGGACATTTCTGCATTTTTCATAGGTCTGCACCCAACATGCCGCATTTTTAATGGTGACGCCAATGACCTGGATATTCTGACAGCGGTTAAATTCAATAATCTGTGGTCTTAATTCAGCCCAGGGTCTGCGTTCTGCAAGATAATAATTATGACTGTCGATCTGTCCGGCATAAAACAGGCTATCAATATGCAGGGCCAGCTGCGCACCTCGGCCATCGATTGTGCCTTTTCCTTTTATGCCTATATTGGAAACACCATCTGCCATAATCAGAGCTTTCCACCGGTTTAATTTGATGTAATCTTTGATTTCCATACTTCCCAACAGACTGGCTTTTTTATCGAGATACAGACTCACGCCGGATTTTATAACGAGCGATCCGGTTACAAACCGGCCTTTAGGAATCCGTACCTCTCCTCCACCGGCTGCATGCGCCGCATCAATGGCGTTTTGAATGGATTGTGTATTTAAGGTCCTGCCATCGCCAATAGCACCATAGCTTAAAATATTAAATCTCGAATTTTGAGCACAGAGTGTAATTGAATAAAATACAATTAAAATGTAATGTATATGCTTCATAATACTATTCTATGTACAAACATAAAGAGAAGGAAGCAGATTCTTTAAACATCAAATTGAAAATAGCTTATCAACCGGTTATTCCTTTTAGCATTACAGATGGATATATGAGGATCCGCAAATTTTAAGAATATTAGATACTTTTGTGCCGACAACTATGTTTAATCCGTTATCAAACTTCAGAAATTTAAGGTTCAGCTTCTTTGCGATCCTTGCAGTATTTTCATGTGGCTGTGAATCCGCATTAAAGTATGCATCTTTTTTTTCCGGTTTTTTTATCCAGGAAAATAATTTGTTGTCTGAACAAAATGCCGGTATTCATGAACTGGGAATCCGGATTAAACCATTGTTGCTTACCCGCATTCAAAATCTGGAACATTTAAAAACCCTGGTAACCATCGAATATGATAAAGATTATACCCATCTGGACAGTACAGAATGCCAAAATTCTTTAGTGCATTTAAGCTACAAGAATCAGGGAGAGCAAATATTGCGCTCGATGAGTTCCGGTATTAATCAAAAAGATTTGATTCGCATCGCTGGTTCAGATCATATGACCAAATGCAAATTTGTCTTTACAAATCCCAATACTCTTCGTCTGCGCAGGGAACTGGAAAAAGTATATATGCTGGCCAGAAGAAAAGCGGATGTATTTGGAGCCGGTGATGTGGCATTTTATGACCTTACCGAAGCGTCGCTTGCCAATATCAACACTCCGGAATCTGCATTTCTGACAATTCGCGACAGCCTTGAAAAAGGATACATCAACACATTTAATCATATCACGGCACAAGCCATTATTACTTCTTTTTTTTCAGAAGAACTTGCCGATTTAATTGGCGATTTACATGAACGAATGAATATGGCGGAACTGACTACCGGTAAATTTACCAGTGCACAACTTGTGGATACATTAAATAATCCTATGGATAATTATGTGGATATTATCAACAATGAAATCGGACAGCAAATTGGCTTAAAACTAAAGCGAAAATATAATATTGATCAACAGACTATCTGTACGCCCTTTTTGCTGGCATCTTATCTGAATGACATTCAACGTTATTACATGGCTTCTTTGCAAATTGGGATGGATGCCTTCAGACCCACCGATGAATTAATAAAAAAGTTTTCCAGAAAATTAAATTTAATATTGATGGATCTTTAGTTTTTTGATTCAAGATAATAGATTATTGAATCGCGGATCCTCATACTGTCAATTTGTATGGTGTAATTTTTAAGGATATAATCACCTCCTGTATTTTGATTTTCTTTCAAGATACGGATCCAGTCTGACGGAATAATAACATTGTGTAATATTGCGCCATAGAAATTTGAGCTGCGAATACTGTCACTGATCAAAACAGTATTCGATAAATTGGCAAAGGATAAGTTTGTGTTTAATAAATAGCAATTTGATACATCCGCCTGATCCAGCAAAGCATGATTTAAATTTGAACTGATAAATGTCACATATTTTAATTTAGTTTTCTGAAGTGTCGCATTGGATAAATCAGAACTATCCAGTTTGGTCATTTCCAGTTGTGCTTCATTTATTTTTGCCCATCTTAAATTGGCAGCCATCAAATTGGCTCCTATCAAACTGGCTTTATTTAAATTGACTCCCAACAAGTCCGCTCCTTTCAGATTGGCCTTATCCAGATTGGCACCTTGTAAATTGGCGTATTGCAGATTGGCATTTTTTAACATAATCCCACTCAAATCCTGGTAACTTAAATCAGCATTGCGCAAATCAGCACCGTAAAAACTTACCTGGTCTTTTATTTTATAAAAAAATATGGAGTCCAGATTGGAGTGGATTAATGCCATCAATAACAGTCCTCTTTCCATACTGATGGATTGCGTGAGCTGTTGCTCCAGATCCCATTCCTTGTGTATTTTTAATGACGAACTCAAGGCTACTATCCGGTTTAACAAATGATTTTGATCTGTTTTATGCGGCGATAAACCATTTGCCGAATCCAGTTCATGGATTAAATGAATCAATAATTGTATTTTCGAACGCTGATGATCTACGTTGAGCTGATTGTTTAATTCTGTCAGAGTCTCCTGATAAGACTGGCTTTGATTTGCCGTTTTAATTTTATTAAAATAAAAACAAACACAACATACCAGCAATATCAACATAAGACCAAACAGCAGGCTGTTTATGAATGTCGATTTTGTTTTTTGAGAATGAATCAAGGGCTCGACTGAGTTTTGTGACTGTTTTCTGGTTTGATATTGATTCCATTTCCAGACTATGACATAAATAAGTCCAATAAAAACAATACCGGTTAATAATCCCAGAAAAAATGAATGGTTTCGATCTATGTAAGGAAATTTAATATATCCGAGCGTATAACTCATAAAAATGCTCAGAAGAAGTACTATGCTATAAAATAATCTTTGGTTCATTTTTTAAGACAACTGATAGTTTTGTTAGGAGAAGTCTTCCATAGAGTCTAGCAAAAGTAATCATAATACAGAATTACAGAAAACCTGAGTAAGAGTATCCGGGATTTAGTTTTGACAGGCCGTTGTTGATTAGTTATTTTTGCACGATGAACCGCATTCGCTTTTTAATATTTGGAATTATACTGATTACTGGCTGTATTTCTTTTTCCTGGCTATCACAAACAAAAATTCTTAAAGCTCCTAATTTATTTTACAATTCCACCAAGCCGATGGTACGATGGTTTTGGTTTGCTACTAAAATAAAGGAGCCTGATGTAAAATACCAACTGGACTGGCTAAAAAAAAATAATTTCGGAGGTGCAGAAATTGCCTGGCTTTATCCCTTGCACCGTTACCAGGAATGGTTTGCAAAAGACTTTAACCGGTTTTATCCTGTAGATACCAGTGCCCAAAAATGGTTGAGTCAGGACTGGACGGATATAGTGGCTTATACCAAACGCTATGCTGACAGCATTGGACTGGCCTGTGATTTTACATTTGGAAGTGCCTGGCCGGTAGCTGGTTTGCATCTTGACAAGAAATACGGCACACAGATTTATGGAGATACTTCGTTTGCTCAAATGCTTACATTTTCATGGGCCTGGCCGGAACATATGCGCGTTATCAATCATTTGGATTCAAATGCTTTTAAGATTTTTGCACTGCCTTATGAAGCCGCTATGGTCGATGTGCTAAGCGGTCATAAATCCGTATTATTTACAGATTCCTGGGAGATCAAACTCAATGGCAAACATAAATTATGGACGCCCGGATTTGATTCAACATTTAAAACGAGATTTGGCTATGATATTATACCTTACATGAATGCAGGTCTGGATTCTTTTCCAGATGTTAGATACGATTATATGTTGTTGCTGGATGAATATGTCACAGATGGATTTTATAAACCCTATGTACAAAAATGTGCCGCAATGGGAGCCTGGTCGAGAGTACAGTGCCTGGGTGCACCGGCTGATATTATGACGACCTATTCACTGGTCGACATCCCGGAATCGGAAGCTATGCTGAATGATCCTAATTATTCTAAAATCGTGAGTGCTTCTGCTTGTCTTTCCGGAAAACAAATCGTTTCCTGTGAATCCTTTACCTGCATGTATGGCTTTCCAAACACCTATCTCCGGAAAGAACAAACAGCCGATCTTAAAATGGTCGCTGATGCTTTATTTGCCAATGGGATTAATCATCATATTTACATTGGTATGCCATATAATCCCAAAGGATCAGATACCATTGATTTTTTTGCCACCTGTTATATTGGTCCGGGTGGTAGTCTGACGGAGGAACTCCCTGCTTTAAATTCCTATGTTGAAAAAGTTTCGGGTATTCTTCAACAAGGCAGGACCTATACCGATGTAGCCGTGTACATTCCTTATGAAGATGGCGTGATGAAAGGTGCATTGCCAAAAGAACAACAACGCGTTTGGGTTTGGGGAGAATATGAATTGCGGTATGTATTTCTTCCCGATGAAGTAGCCGGATATCATCCAATCTGGATCAACAGGTATTTTTTAGAAAATGCAAAATATGAAAATCAAAAACTTTATATTGCCGATGCTGAGTTTTCTCTATTGTACGTTGATGTACGTTTTCTGGATATCCGTGCATTAGAACGAATTTTATTCTTTGCACAAAAAGGTTTACCTGTTTGTATCAAACAGCGACCTCTTCAACCCGGAAAGCAAAAGTCAGAAGAATTCACCAGGATGTTAAATCAATTGTATTCATTAAAAAATGTTTCCGGTGAATTTCAAACATTAATTAAACATCCGGCTTTAATCCAGGGGGACAGCTTACCTGATTATTGGTGCCGCATAACTAAAGACGGTACGAGATATCTATTTTTGGCTCAATGGCCCGCAAAAAATTTAAAATACCCGGTTTATTCCGGTCAATCCTTTGCTTCTGAATCGAAATTCATGGACTTTAATATTTTCCACGATAACAAAATTCAGAATCTCAAGATAGAGTTTAAACCCTATCAATCGGTTATGTTAAAGTTATCGCCCAAAGGTCGAATTAGTTTTGTTGACATAAGCTATGTTCCAAAAGATCCTGTTATAAGACCCAGGGAACCACAACGCATGAATTTTTAAATTCTGTGCATGATCACAAATTACCCGCGCTTTCCGGCAGATTGCGTTGCTGTATTTTTAGATGCCTTAATGTAACCACAAGGACACTAAAATAAGGTACAACAGAAAAACCTGTTTTGTAATTCATTCCCATCAATCCAATAAACAATAAAAACACCATCAACAGAGATGAGCAGGCTATACCTGTATAGATGAGTCTTTTGTCCGGTTCTTTTTGAAATAATGTTATCAGCAATGTTATTTGCCCGGCAAAAGGGATAATAATAAAAGGATGTAACAGGTCTCCGGGACTGCTCCACATTTTAATCAGAATATCATATTCCGCTTCATACAAAAATGTGGAGTTGTTCTGTCCCCATTCCAGGTAAGCGATAAGTGGACTAAGAATCAACAGTATATTCAAATATTTTTGCCTCATACAAATGACTTACCATGATAGCGCTCCATAAAACAAGGATTGGCTTACGTAATTTTCAGTATTGACCGGCTCTGAAATTATTTTTTGGATTTAGCTTTAACCGGACTGGTTTTTGGTTTAAAGGCTGCTTCATATTTTTCAATCCATTCTTTGGCACTGATTTTTTTCATTAATGTGCCGATCAGTTTAAATGGAATTTCATCAAATTTTTTAAATCGTATACAACTTTTCCCCATATCAAGTTTTTGCTTGCTGTGTTTTGGATATTCCGTTACAAACCAATTTAATAATTTAGGATCAGCGTAAATACCCATGTGGTAAAAGTTGATTGAATTTTTTTGTGATGCTATTCCGGCAAAAGGCAAGGGTTCGCTGGGTTTGCAGTGATAACCATCCGGATAAAGCGCATGAGGAATGACGTAACCCAATCCTCCATAACTGATCGCTGCTTCAAATCCTTTTGGAAGGTTTTTCATAATAACATCATGTAATTTGTTAAATGGCTCTGCCCTGTCTTCGGGTAGGTTGATCAGAATTTCTTTCACAGTTTTTCCGGCGGCTTTCATATTTTAAGGATTTTGATATTTTAATAAACTCAATTAAAGATACATTTTGTACATCTTATGTCTTAATGTCCTTAGTTATTGCCAACATTACGATTCTTTTTTGCAAAATTAACCCAGAATTGTCATCAGGTAAATTTTCTACTGACAGCTATTAGAAATGAGTTATTATATCCAATTGAATAGCAATGAGTTAATAATTTTGGAATGATATAAATGATCGATTTTTTTAAATGATATTTAGTTACAATTAGTATGGATCTAAAACATGAGTTTACGGATAAAGAAATCAGTCCCGGGGGAGGTATGTATTTGAAGAAGTAGCTGTTGGACAAGATGAAGTATGACGAGATATTAAACGACTTAAATCTACCTGAACCTGGATCCATTCGGGGCTACAGTACTTATCATTTAGTAAAGCAGATTATTACAAGCGTTTGGTGTGGTGCCAATAGGTTTGAACACACGGAGGTTACAAGACAAATTGAAATAATTCGACAGTATAGGGGTGTTGAGAGAATGGCCGGGCATAAATCATTTCATAAATTTTTTGGAAAGCTCAATCTTAATAAAAATCAACAAACATTCACACCTCTGTATCAATGGTTTTGTAATAAGCTGAAATTTGATAATTTTACATTAGATATAGATAGCACTATATGCACGAGATAGAGTAATCAGGAAGGTGCTAAAAAGGTATATAATCCAATAAAACCAAGCAGGCTGTCACAACATCATTTAATGGCTTTCATAGCTGATTGTAAAATGGTAGCTAATTATTGGCAACGCAGTGGAGATGCCTGTACATCAAATAATATAAAATCATTTTTAGATGACACATTTGAAAAATTGGGAAACAAACGAATAGGTTTATTTAGAGCAGTCAGTGGTTTATACGTTAAGAAAGTCTTTAATTACTTACAAAGCAAGCAAATAAATTACATCATTGCGGCCAGAATGTATGAGCCCATTCAAAATGCCATTGCCTCACACAGGACATGTTTAAGGATGACGGATGGATTGGAAATAGGAGAAACACAATACAAAAGCCCACATTTGGCCAAGTAATAAAATGCTGATATAATTCGTCAGCACATTCCCAAAAGACCTAAAGCTACAGGAAGAGTATTAAGTCTATTTAAGGAGGAAGAGGGTTATAAAAAATATAGATACAGCTGTTTTGTAACAAATTTAAATTTGCCAGCCAAACAAATATGGACGCTATATCATAAACTAGCGGATGCAGAAAATAGAGTCAAAGAACTCAAGTATGATTTTGGATCATCCAGTTTTAATGCTACAGAAGCAGCATTAAATTTTGTTATGATGGCTTATAATTTTATAAGTTTATTTCGTAAGACTGTGCTAAATACCAAAGTTCATGAACAAATGAAAACGCTGCGATACAAAGTATTTGCAATAGGAGGATAAATCGTCCAAAAGGGTAACTAAAAAATCTTGAAGCTGTCCCTTGCAATGAATAGAAGAGAATGGTTTAAAGGCCTTTGGATGAACACATATAATCTGAAGCCTACCTTTATTTATGATTCCTAATGACAATTCTGGGTTTAATGTTTTTGGCTAAATGCCTACAGACACAAGAGAGACGTGTGAATGGGCATATACATTGACAAACCGGAATGCAAGTTTATGGGCCGGAGTAAAATGAAAAATACCATCCTGCAATGTACTTATGGGCCGGAATAAGTTCTCTTTGATTCTTATCGGATTTTACCCATGCTTGATCCAATCTCGTCTATTCTGCCCTGGATGGGATGGTCTGTGTTTGCCTGGCGCTGGTAACCGGATACGGCCGATTGGACTTCTGGGTCCTGCCCGGGAGGATAGTCCCAACAAAAAAAGCCAACACGAGAGTTGGCTTTTTTTGATCTGTGGGAGATACTGGGTTCGAACCAGTGACCCCCTGCTTGTAAGGCAGGTGCTCTGAACCAGCTGAGCTAATCTCCCGAATTCGGCATGCCTGCCTGCGGCAGACAGGAGTGTGTGTGTGAGTGTGAATCCCGAAGGGCTGCAAAGATACATGCACTCCATTTCTTTCCAAAAAGAAATTATGAATAAGTGTTAACTTAATACTAAAGCCTTGATTTTAAATCATCTACGTAAGTTTTATTTCCGGAAAGCTCTTACCTTTGTGATCGTATAGATTTTCTAGCTCCGGCATTGCTTTAGGAAATCCACCCCCTTTAATACGTTTTAAGAAATTCATTTTCATGAGATTACGCGTCTTTCTACTTTTTACAGCATTCATGTTGACCCACCCAGAGAATCCTATTTTGGCACAGGTGCCAACCATAGCGGGAAAAGTTATTGAAGAATCGACCAGTGAAGCCATGGAATTTGTCAGTGTCGTTTTATTTTCTGCAAAGGATAGTCAAGTCATAAGAACCCTTGTGACCGATAAATCGGGTGCTTTTGAGTTTGAAAATATATTGCCGGGACCCTACTATATTCAGACACATCTGCTGGGCTTCGAATCGAATACACTATCACCCCTGGAGGTTTACAGTGGCAAAATACTCCGTCTCAGACCGATTAAAATCAAATCATCACCTCATCTGCTACAGGATGTAGTGATCAAAGGGGAAAAAGATCTGATGGAATCTTCGATCGACCGCAAAGTGTATAATGTGGGTAAAGATGTGATGAGCAGCACGGGTGCTGCCAGCGATATTATGGACAAAATACCCTCCGTATCGGTTGATATCGAAGGGGTCGTCAGCCTGCGGGGATCCTCCAACGTCACCATCTTAATCAATGGCCGCCCTTCGGCTCTGATGCGGGCCAACAGCGCCACCGCTCTGCAGCAAATGCCGGCAAACGCTATCGAACGAATCGAAGTAATTACCAACCCGTCTGTCAAATTTAAACCTGACGGCACCGCCGGAATCATCAACATCGTGCTCAAACAAGAAAAAAAAGCGGGCTGGAATGGCAGCCTGCAAGCCAATGCCGGCAACAAAGAACGGCTTAACGCTAGCCTGGGCCTCAATTATAAACCCGGGGATGTCAATTTTTTTGGATCCTATGGCTACCGCCAGGACAACCGGGGCCGTACCGCCGTCGATACGCGCACGCTTTTTGATGAAAACAAATCGGTCGCCAGCCTGCAGGATTATACCAGCTTTTCCGATTTTTTACCTGCCTCTCACCGGGGCAACCTGGGTCTCGATTATGCCCTGAATGAGCAAAATAATTTTACGCTCAGTGGCTCGTATGCCGATTTCAGATTTCTACGGACCGAAGATGCCCTGACCCAGATTAAAAATCCCTCCGGCCAGCTGCTTCAGGAATTTAACCGACGTCAGATCCAACATGAAATCGAATGGGAAAACGAACTGAGCTCCGGTTTTTTGCATAAATTTAAAGAAGAAGATCACGAGCTAAAACTCGATTTGAGGATCTCAGACCGGTATGAAAAAGAACAGCACGATTTTACAGAAACCTACCAGATACCGGCCCGGGAAAATCAACTGGAAAAAGCCATCAACACCGAATCGGAAAAAGCAGGTGAATTTGCTCTGGAATACAACAAACCCTTAACCGAAGACAGTCAGCTCGAAACCGGATACGAAGCGGACTGGTCAAATGAAAAATACGAGGTCTACCGGGAAGATCTCGAGCCAGGGAGTACTGTATGGATTCCAAATCTACTAAAATCCAATCGATTTGAATTTAAACAACAGGTACATGCCGTGTATGCCACATACTCCAATGCCTGGGATGCTTTTGGCGTACAACTCGGCATGCGGGCAGAACAGGTACTCGTCAACTCCTTGTTGCTTACACTGGATTCAAGCGTAAACCAACATTATTTTAAATGGTTTCCCGGCATCCATGTGCAATATGAACTCAACGACAGGGAAAGCATTAAACTCAGTTACAGCAAACGCATAAACCGTCCTGACGGAGACGAGTTAAATCCATTTCCGGATTATGACGATCCGCGCAATATTCGCGCCGGAAATCCATTTCTCAAACCAGAGCAAATCCATTCTGTCGAGCTGGCTTATCAGTTGAAGCACGATCTGATTAGCTTTGTTCCAAGCTTATATTACCGGTATACCTACGATAAGTTTACCCACATCAGCCGGTATATTAATGATTCTACCTTATTATCTACAGAAGAAAATATCGACAACGATCAGTCTGCCGGACTAGAATTGATCGTATCGATTCCTTATAAAAAACGATTTAGCTTTACTCTGAGTGGCAATTTGTATTACAAACAAATTGACGGATCCAACCTGGGTTATACAGAAAGAAGAACTGATGTCTCTTCCGACTTAAAATTAAATACCAGTATTAATCTGAGTCCGTCGACGATATTGCAATTGGATGGCAATATCCGTTCGGGCTCATTGACACCGCAGGGACGGTATTTATCCAGGTATTATGTAAATGCCGGCCTGAGGCAGCAAGTCTTTGGCGACAAAGCATCCATATTGCTTACGGTGTCTGATATATTTAATACAATGCGCTGGGAATATGAAATTGATACGCCGGAATTATTTCAAAAGTCTTCGAGAAAACGAGTATCTCAGGTAGTTTATCTGGGATTTACATACCGCTTTGGCGGCAATCACAAAAAAGCGGCAGACGATTTGAAGTTTGATGACAATTAAAATACCAGCGGTCTAGCTGATTTTAATTTTGATCCGAATCAACAAATACACGAGTCCGGTCAATGCTAAAAGCAGCCCGGTTTTTTCTCCCAGGGTAGCCAACCAGTCGATATCGGGGCTGCACTCATTAACAGGCCGCGTTCCATCTTCTGTCCGGAAACAAGGATTCAGATACAGCGTACAATCGTCTTTATACGCTTTGACGCGAATATAGCTGTCTTCGGCCCTAAACGCGTATTGAGCCGATGCCACATGCAAGGCAGAATCTTTTACCAGACCACCCTGACCAATAAATTCAATTTTATCGGCAGGTACGTCAAATGTTACATGCAGGCCAAAGCTGTCAGTCAGAAATGACGACAATTTAATATGACAGCTTTGATTGGGAGCAGAAACACCATAGGCATTGCCGGCTTTTAATTCTTCCAAAGTTTGGCTTAGATTTTCCCGGGCATCGACCTGGGTGTAACGCACACCAACCTCTCCTTTCTGATCCAGATAATGCATATCATCATTGCCTATAATAAATACAGCTTTACCATAACTCAGGGCGGTGTCCCATTCTCCTTCAGAATACCGGTAATGATTGAGCACTTCAATCAAATGATAATTACATAATTTTTTAAAATCTTCCATTTCATGACCTTTGCCAAATTGCGGATGGGCTATGACCATCAGCTTACTATCCGGGTAAGCTTCATTAAGAATAAACTGCCGGTCATGTACATTGTGAAACAAACTCACTTCGCGGAACGTAGCTTTGGAATAACCGACAACCAAACGATGTGCTTTAAACAGATTGTATCCGTATTCATAAACGGTAAGTGAATCCTTGTTTCCCCTAAAATAGATTTGCTGCGGATCGTGATAATTTGATATGCCGATTATGTCGTAACCAAGCCGGGTATATTCTGTATAGATATCTTCATTGTTTTGATTTACACCGGCTGTCAGTCCACCCCATGCTTTAGAATGTGCGTGTAAATTCATTTTCAACCAGTCTGCCCTGGAGTTATGATAGGGATTATACCACTTTGGTCCGGTAAACCGGGTTCCTTCTTTTAATTGAAAAACAGGCGTAATAAAATGTTGTACAATAGTTATAATGACTATCAGTGCTAGCGCCCATTTTAAAATCACTAGAATGACTAAAATAAACCTGGTGAATAATCGAAGCATGGTCGTCAATCTATATTTAAAGATAATTTGGTAAAGATAGTTAAACAGAGTTTGGCTATCGGTGTAAAATCAGGCAATAAACAATCCCTCAGAGAGATATAATTATTTTATGGGTGTGACCAGACAAAAAATACAGGAATCCAGAAAGTGGCCATTATAAAAATAGTTTTCTTTAAAATAAGCTTCCTGCACAAAACCATGTTTGCCCAACAGTTTTTTGGAAGCTTCGTTTTTTGGATTGACATTGGCTTCGATTGAATGTAATTTTAATACCTCAAAACCATAGGAAATAATTTTTGTCATGGCTTCCTGCATTAAACCACGGCCCTGAAATGGCTGAAGCATCATATAGCCTATTTCTGCGCGGTAGTTGGGTTTATCCATTCTCCAAAATGCGATTGTTCCTATCAACTGGTCCTGTGCTTTATCGACCATACCCCAGTTAATACCTTGGTTGGAATCAATCGTTTCGTCATACTTTTTTATCAGTTCCAGCGCATCATCCTGGGTTTCGAGCAGGGGTCTGTCGATGTATTTCATGAGTTGAGGATCTGATCTAAGTTTAAAGATGATTTCCTGATCTTCAGGCAAGACTCTTCTCAATAAAAGTCGATCCGTCTCAAGGACAGGAAACGGGTTAAAATTGGTTTCAAGCATGTAACTGGATTTGTGTAAAGAATGACAGAACTATTTTAAGCCAGGCTGATTTCGCCTTTTAAAAATAAAATGGCGTTACCGCTGATTAATACGCGATCATCCTGGTATTGGCACAGGAGTTGACCTTTCCGGCTGCTCAATTGAATGGCAGTCAGTTGGTCTTTTTGTAATACGGATCGCCAATAGGGGGTCAGTGAAGTATGGGCGGATCCGGTTACCGGGTCTTCATGAATGCCACACTGCGGTGCAAAAAAACGGGATACAAAATCTACCTCATCTCCTTTTGCGGTAATAATAAGGCCGCGGGCATCCAAAGCAGAAATAGCCTGAAAATCGGGTTTGATGTTTTTAATCTGAGTTTCAGAAGCATAAATAAAGAGATAATCTGTTTTTCCTTTATATATCAAATCCGGAATTAAATCAAAGCAAGCTGTCAGCTCGGATGACGGAATCTGTTTTTGTAAAACGTCAACCGGAAAATCCAGCGTCAGCTGTTCCTGGTTGCGGCTTACTTTTAATACACCACTGCGCGAGTTAAAGTGAATTTCTGAGTCTTCCTCTTGCAGAATAGTAAAAAGTACATAGGCTGCAGCCAGCGTGGCATGACCACATAAATCTACCTCGACGGTTGGTGTAAACCAACGAATCCGGTATCCTTCAGGCTCTTTAACATAAAAAGCTGTTTCGGCCAGATTGTTTTCCATGGCAATAAGTTGCATGGTTTTATCTGGCAACCAGTTTTCCAATGGACAAACAGCAGCGGGATTTCCACCAAACAAACTATCCGTAAAAGTATCTACCTGATAAATTGGAATTTGCATTTTTTATTCTCCTGATTGATAAACTATTTTTTGCCGGGGATGAAGCAGGATTCATTCCTGTTTGTATAAATGCGCAGAAAAATCGTCTTAATGCTTCATGAATTTATTGTAGATTTTATCCTTGTTCTTATTTTTTAATTCCAGAAATTTCAGAGCGGCCGGTTTTCCATAAATAGGCTGAACATAGGCATTGTGTTTTTCATAGGAATTGCTTACGGTAAATCCCAAAGCTCGTATAGAAGTCCTTATTTGTTTTAATTCTTTGATGCTGAATGCTACAAACCGCACTTCATAACCTTTTTTATAATTAGCATCCTGTGCAGCCTTAACTTCATCCTTCATACGCAGGTAACCATTTCGTATAAATAGTTCATTTAAATATTTTTTTGGTCCGAGTTTCTTATAATCCGGTTTATAGGTGCGAATTATTTTGGATGATTTACGGGTAACCGGTTCTATAGGTTTCTGTTTCTTTACAGCAGCCCGGGTTTTTTTTATACTTAAGGTTAAATCAGTTTTCTTCCTGGCATCTTTTTTTTTGCGCTCTTTCATGATCATTACATTTTAAAAATCAATGTGTTTTTTGCACTGGTGATGTTTTTATTTATCTGATAGGAGGTATGGTACTAAAGTTAAACTAAATACAAAGCCGGATTTTGAAAGTTTATTAATCTGATCACTCATTTGACACAGCCATTCTACAAATTTAATTTTTATTTAGTACAACGGGGTATTATTTCTGATCAAATTAAGGGAACCTCTAAAAATCTACTTATACTTCGTTATGCAAATTTTTTAAATACCTCATTTACAGAAGTAAAATCGGAATTTAAAAAATTTACATGCCTCGTCTAAGCGATTTTTAGAGATTCCCTTAAGGATTATCCTCTTAATATCTTTTCCATCTTTCGTCCTTTCGCCAATTCGTCCACCAATTTATCGAGATACCTTACTTGTTGTGTCAGAGGATTCTCAATGTCTTCTACGCGATAACCACAAATGACCCCCGTGATCAAACCCGCATTGGGATTAATCGTGGCATTTTTAAAAAATAATTCGAAGCTGTGCTGTTGTTGAATGAGTTCCCGGATCTTTTTTTCATCATATCCGGTAAGCCATTGAATCACCTGATGAAGTTCGTCAATGGTCCGTCCTTTTTTTTCCACTTTGTTTACATAGTGAGGATAAACAGATGCAAAACTCATGGCGGCTATTCGTTCGTCTTGTTTAGTGCCAGGATTCATCGTACGTCTTTTTTATATGATATTAACTAAAATGAATAACGCCCCCCGAAAATAAATTGGCCGTATTCTTCTCTCCTGCAAATGTAGCGATATTTTATTTTACCTGTAAAACTGCCGATTAAAACTTTTAAGGCATTGACAAAGTCTGGATAGGCTTCAGAATATATGGCTTTGGATTTATCATGTACATACCAAAAATTCTTTTTGCCATTTTTGTAAAACGATCCTCCATTAAAAAAAATGGAATCGAAGTGCCGGGACTTCTCCAGCCGATCCAGGCAGTTAGTTGACTTTGATCCTGATATACCTTGACGATATTCGTTTTTAATATTCTCAATTCACCTTAACATGCCAATAGTTTATACAATCCTTTTAATTGAATCCTTAAGTGATTCTGATCTGGCAAATTAAATACGGTGTTTAGAATGATTCAGAAATCAGTTATTCAAAATCAGTTTTCTGGTGAAAATAGTTTTGTCAATCGAAATTTGTACAAAGTAAATACCTGATTTTATATTGCTCAGCTGAATCTTTTCTGCTGTTGAATCAAATGATTTTTTTTCATGTATTTTTTCTCCATGCACATCATAGATTTCAATGTGACATAATTTGGGTTCAGACATTTGTATGCTAAATTCACCCCGGGTAGGGTTGGGAGAAAGTTTTACATCGCGTACCGTTTTATACGTTTCGGTACTGACGGATCCGGAAAACAAATCAGAATTCCACAAACCCCGTCCAAAAGTAGCCGCCCAGAGTTTTTTATTGTTGTATGAAATTTCCAGCTCTGTCACTACGACATTGGGTAATCCCGTCTGGTATGGAATCCAGTCATTCATGGATGCATCTGTATAAAATACGCCTACATCGGTTCCGACATACAAACCTTCGTTGGTGTTTTTTTGGTAGACGATACAATTGACCGGAACATTGGGCAAAGAGCCTGAATAATTAAACCACGAATTGCCGGCATCCGGAGACATAAATACTTTATTGCCCTGAGAATAACCTGAAAGTGTAACATACAATCGTCTGGAATCAGCAGGGGCAACGGTGATATACGAAATTTTGGCACCGGGAATACCTGCCGGTACAAAAAACCAACTGGCTCCACCATTGGTAGTTGAAAACAAGGTATCAAAAGTAGCTACATACAATGTATTGGGATTGGAAGGTGCAACCGCAACCGAACGCAGATAATCTCCGGTGAGTACAGGTGATATGGCTGTCCAGGAATTACCCTGGTTGGTCGTGCGATACAATCTGTGGTAACCGGCGAATAAGGTATTTGGATTGGTGGGATGAATCACAAAAGGTATCACCCAGGCTCCTCTGGGTTGACCCGGAATGTTGTCGGAAATCGTAGTTTGGTTTTTCCAAAAATCATAGGTCCGGTAGATAACTCCGTTTGCATAACTGGCATACTCTGTATCGGCATCCTGATAATCAATAATGCATTCCATACCATCACCTCCGGTTTGTTCGTACCAATCATTATCATAAATTTCCCGGGATCCATTATCCTGTAAACCACAAATAATGTTGTTGGAAATAGTTTGGGAAACGCCAATCCGGTAAATCTGACTGATCTGCAGCCCATTGCTTAAATCGGTCCAGTTGGCACCACCGTCTGTGGTCCGATAAATTCCGCCATCATTGCATTCATACATTGTGTTGTTGAGCAAGGGATGAAATGCAATAAAATGTTTATCTGCATGGACTACCGGTACACCGAAAGGGTTTATGGACGGGTGATCATTCCACATAGTTTTTAAATAAAATAATCCGCCTCCATCTGTCGAATTCCAGGTATTGACGCCTCCGATCCAGGTGTCGTTGGAGTTTCTGGGGTTAATAGCATAAGCCAGATCGTAATGCCCCTGACCGCCGGCGCCAGAAGCGTTATAGGAATTATGCAAAATATTATTTGAATTGCTGCCAAAAAAGTATTGAGTAAAATTAGCACCGCTGTTATCGGAGTACCATAAACCCGCCAGTCCGCTTTGATTGTTTACACAGACAGCATCGACCAGCTCAGGCCAGGCAGGAGTTACCGCCAGATTGATTCGAATCACACCGGGCATGATGGCCACTGCCGTCCAGCTTGTTCCCGAATTGGTGCTGCGAAAAATACGGGCATTGCCATTATAATTAAACGTGGCCGCATATACGACCGATGGATCATTAGGTTTAAATTCGATATCGATAAAATAATATCCGGATTGGACATTTGACCAGCTGGTACCACCATTGGTCGTGCGCCAGATGCCATCAGACGCTGCTACATAAAGAACCTGAGGATTGTTTGGATTGATAATAATTCGGTTGATCAGCTTGGCTGAGGTAACATTCCAGTTCAGGCCGGTCATGTTCCAGGTAGTACCGCCATTGGTAGATTTTAATACACCGATACTTTTGGTATCACCTTCCGCTCCACCGGTAAGACCGGACAAACTACCCAGATTTCCATCTCCGGTAGCTATATACATTGTATTGGGATTGGAGGGATCGATTGCAATTCCACTTACTCCGAGTACCGGCAACTTATCCGTATTGGTCGTCCAGCTGGTTCCACCATTGGTGGTTTTCCAAAGGCCACCGGCGGGCGTGCCAATCCAAAAGGTATTGGCGTTGGTAGGATGAAAAGCGATGCAATTGATCCTGCCCAGCCCATTATAACCACCCGGTGTCGTCGACGGCCCTTTAAATGTCCAGTTTGGTGCAGATCGCGATATCAGGGCAGGATTGGCTTGTATTTTTTCGTATTCATGCCAGGCATCCCAGGTAGCCGATGAAGGAGGAAAGTCTCCATTGGCATAAACCCGGGGCTCCCAATACCATTCCCAACGTTTAAACTGATTATATCCCTGTCCTTTTTCAACAGGCCTATCTTTCCAATGGTCGTAAAATGCTTTTTGAATTTTATAAAAATTAGGCTTTTCACCCGGTGGTGTTTGCATCCAGGATTGGGCCTGTACATCGTGCAAAATAAAAAGCCAGATAATGCTAAAAAACAGGGATATCAGATTTTTCATAGGATGAGGTTTTACTAATTAGTTCTTCGGTTGATTCGGTGTATATCTTTTATCAATTTTATCAATGCTAAAATACATTAATTTTCCGTCTGTTTTAAATCGGATTAATGCTTCTCCCGGATGGGAGTGGGGTGGATTTGTCGGCGATAAATGAGCATGGCCATCCTGAATATCCGAAACTCTCAGGAGAATTATATCGCCAGGTCCATATTCCATGGGTTTGCCGGAAACAACCGGGGCTTGTTTTGAAATAAAAACGGCAAAAGATTTTTTATCAAGCCAGGCTGAATCGAACATGATTTTTTTATCCGTTTCAATTTTGATTTTAAAAAAATATTCCAGGCTGTTATATCCACTTGCAATTCCGGCAGTCCAGGCTTCGTGCCAGGATTCCAACAAACGGACATATGAATTTGAGCTAAGAAGTATTTCTGTTGTCTGATCATCAGCATGTGCTCCGGAGTTTTTTTCTGATTGAGTTTCTTGTGTTGAAGTCTTACATATTTTCTTATGACAACATAAAGCTGCGATGGCGAAGAGAAGACATATCATTAAAAAAAATTTCATGTTGTTTAAATTTTAAAGGATGGATAACGACAATTGAATTTAAAACGGTTTAGTTGAAAAGAAATTAAAAATACGCAATCAGTTTAATTAACAAATTGAGATCTTGGCTTCGTCTCAAATATATTACTATTCGGGATGAAATTAAATCAAAATTTATGTATTTGCCACGACAAATTACTAAAATCAAAGATTAAGGTATTAATCTGATCTCAAAAGCCGGATTCTGTTGAATCAGCTGTAACTTTATACTTTTATTTTAAACACATTATTGATCTTATGATCATTGATTCTTTTGGAAGAGTACATAATTATCTCAGGATTTCACTTACGGACAATTGTAATCTCCGTTGTTTTTATTGTATGCCCGAAGAAGATTATGCATTTACTCCTGCATCGCAGTTAATGCAGGCTGATGAAATCGAATCACTGGCACGGATATTTGTTGCAGAAGGTGTAAACAAAATACGATTAACCGGAGGCGAGCCATTAGTACGTAAAGATGCAGACAGCATTATTTTGTCGTTGTCAAAATTGCCGGTAAGCCTCACGCTGACTACCAATGGTATCCGCTTACATACGTTTATGGATGTATTGAAAGAAGCAAATGTAAGGTCGCTAAATATCAGTCTGGATACTTTGCACAGGGAAAAATTTTTATTCCTTAGCAGGCGGGATCAGTTTCAGCAGGTTTATGATAATATTCAGCTTTATATTGAAAATAAATTTCATGTAAAAGTGAATGTGGTTTTAATGAAAGATTTTAACGATGATGAAATATTGGATTTCATTGAATGGACAAAAGAGACACCCATTCATATAAGGTTTATAGAATTTATGCCATTTCAGGGAAATAAATGGACCGGCAATAAAGTAATTACTTTAGAAGAAATTCTGCAAAAGGTCGGATCTGAATACGATATTATTCGTTTGGAGGATAAAAAAAATGATACAGCTAAAAAATTTACAGTGCCAGGACATGCTGGTACGTTTGCTGTAATCAGTACCATGTCTGCACCGTTCTGCCAGGGTTGTAATCGCATTCGCCTAACAGCAGATGGAAAAATAAAAAACTGTCTTTTTTCAAAAACCGAAACCGATATTCTAACAGCATTCCGCAATGGTGACGATGTAAGACCCATAATACAGCATTGCATTTCTGCGAAAGCCAAAGAGCTCGGCGGACAATTAAAAACGGACTTTGTCAATCTGCTGGCAGAAGATATCGACAACAGAAGTATGATCACCATTGGTGGATAATTTGGTAAAAATGATTAGCGTAACGGAAGCCAAAAAGTTGATTCAGGAATCTGTAGAGCCTTTGCCGTCTTGTAGCTGCTTGTTAGCTGAAGCAGCAGGTTTAATTTTGGCAAAAGATATTATTTCGCCTGTTGATTTACCACCGTTTGATCAATCCGCCATGGATGGATTCGCTTTTTGTTTTGATAGCTGGCAGCGAGAAAAAAAGTTGCCTATTAAAGGAGAGATTCCTGCAGGACATCAAAACATACAAGATTTCTCAGCAGATTTTGCCATCCGCATTTTTACCGGAGCCATGGTTCCACAAGGAGCGGATACGGTCATTATGCAGGAAAAAACAGACCTGCTGGATGGACAGCTTGTCATTACAGATCCTGAGATCAAAAAAGGAAATGCAATCCGGCTCAAAGCTTCTGAAATTTCATTGGGTTCTGTTGCATTAACGCAAGGATCATATTTGTCGCCGGCTGCATTAGGATTTATTGCCGGCATGGGAATCCATCAGATCGAAGTGTATCCGGTTCCGAAGGTAAGTATTATTGTGACAGGGAATGAATTGCAAAAGCCTGGCATGGATTTAAAAATAGCTCAGGTCTTTGAATCCAATTCTATCGCACTTCATACAGCTTTAATCCGGATTGGTATCAGACATCCTGACATTGTATTTGCAAAAGACGATCTTAAGGAAATTAAATTGGCATTAGAAGAAGCACTCAACCATTCTGATCTGGTTATACTTACAGGAGGTGTCAGTGTTGGTGATTATGACTTTGTTATCTCAGCAACCAGGGAATGCCATGTTTCAGAAATATTTCATGGAATAAAGCAAAAACCCGGAAAGCCACTTTATTTTGGTATGAAGGGCTTAAAACCGGTGTTTGGTTTGCCCGGAAATCCGGCTTCTGTCCTGACCTGTTTTTATGAATACGTATTACCTGCATTGCATGGCCTCAGCTATTCGATGTATGATTTGGAAACCTGTCTGATGCCTGTACAAAATACATACAATAAAAAAACAGGGATGGCGCATTTTTTAAAAGCATTTAGCGATGGACAATCAGTAACTATTCTGGAAGCTCAGGAAAGTTATAAAATGAGCTCATTTGCAAAAGCAAATTGCCTGTTGTATGTTCCGGCTGAAATCACACAATACAATCCAGGCGATCTTGTCGAAATTCACCGGATTATTTATTAGATCAGAGTAAGATGGACTTTCCGATTATTTATTATTTTTTAATTTTATTGATTGCTTTTTTATATGCCTGCGTCGGTCATGGTGGAGCCAGTGGTTATCTGGCCCTGATGGCAATTTATGAAATGTCACCGGAAATCATGAAGCCAAGTGCTTTAATTTTGAATCTGTTTGTTTCCGGAATCGCTTTTGTACAATTTTACAGAGCCAATTTTTTTAATGTGGCTATTTTTATGCCGCTGGCTGTTTCGTCGATTCCACTTGCATTTTTAGGTGGCATGACAGATTTGGATGCAGCGGTTTATAAAAAAATACTGGGTATTCTGTTATTAATTCCTGTGATCCGGTTTTTATTTTTTACACAACAGGAGATTGAACGGACGACTAATCCGGATTCTAAAATCTTAATTTTGTTGGGGGGATTGATAGGTTATATATCCGGCTTAATAGGTATCGGAGGTGGGATTTTATTATCTCCGGTTTTATTATTATTAAAATGGACAGATCAGAAACAAACAGCTGCCATCAGTGCAATTTTTATATTTGTCAATTCACTATCCGGACTGGCAGGACAGATTACGCAGGGCATACAATTTGATAAAAACATTTATTTATATATTTTTATCGCCGTGGCCGGAGGAGCCTGGGGTGCTTTTTTTGGTGCTGCTTTTTTCAAACAACACATTCTGAAAAACATATTGGCGGTGGTGTTGTTGGTAGCGGTGTATAAACTTTTGTTTAGTGGAGTGTAAAATTTTTATTAAAATAATATTTTAAAATTGAACATCACAGTCCTATTTTTTGGCCAATTAACAGACATCACGCAAACATCTCAAATGGTGATTCCTGAGGTACAGGATTCTGATTCCTTGAAGTCCGTCCTTTATTCAAAATTTCCCGGACTGTCGAATGCAAAATATATGATTGCTGTGGACCATCAGATTATTTATATGAATACTAAATTAAAACCTGATTCCACCGTAGCTTTATTACCTCCCTTTTCAGGTGGATAATCATGGATTCCCGACAAACATCATATCAGCGATATATCCGTCAGATTCAACTATCAGAATTTGGATTGCAGGCTCAAAAAAAACTGGAGCTGGCAAAAGTACTGGTCGTGGGTGCCGGAGGCTTGTCTTGTGCTTCCCTTCCCTATCTCGTAGCTGCCGGCGTAGGCACTATCGGAATTATCGATGATGATATCATTCGTCTTGAAAATTTGCACAGGCAAATTTTATATTCGACCTCAGATATCGGAAAATCCAAAGCTGAAACTGCCGCATTAAAATTACAAGACTTAAATCCGGATATTCGAATCCTGCATTATAAGGCCCGATTGGATACGCATAATGCCATAGAGTTGATAAACGAGTATGATCTTGTGGTGGATGGCACAGATAATTTTGCAAGCCGCTATCTGATTAATGATGCCTGCGTTTTACTCAATAAACCATTTATCTATGCTGCAGTCTCGAAGTTTGAATCTCAGGTGGCTGTTTTCAATGTGCAAGCCAAAGTCCGTTCTGTCAATTACCGCGATCTTTTTCCGGTACCTCCCAAAGAACACGAGATCCGGAATTGTGAGCTGGCAGGTGTTTTGGGTGTACTTCCCGGCATTACAGGAGTTATGCAGGCAAATGAAACGATCAAACTAATTACAGGTATTGGCACCGTGTTAAATAACAAATTACTGAATTATAATGCCCTGACAAATCAGTTTTATGACATACAGTTACAGCCAAACGAAGATAGCCAGAGCCGGATTCCGCGATCCATAGAAGCCTTTGAAGCTACTAATTACGAATTTTTATGTTCATCTGAATATCATGACTTTGAAATCGATACAAATCAATTCAAAAAATTTATCACAGATAAAAGCTGTTGTATTCTTGATATCCGGGAACACGGCGAACTGCCGGAGGTAGATACTATACTTCATCGTAAAATTCCTTTATCCCAATTTAGCAAAACTAATTTTGAAATTCCTGAACAAAGCATTGTGGTTTTTTGTCAGTCAGGTCAGCGAAGTATTCTGGCTGTTAAATTTTTGAATGAATTATTTATAGATAGTCCCAAAAATATTTACAGTCTTAAAGGTGGAATTAATAAATGGTTGGAATTAAATTCCTGATATATGAAATCAGTAAAATCAAAATCTATATTTATTCAGGGAGCTATATCACCAGGTTTTATTTCTGACAGCATTGCCAAACATCAGCAAAAGACGAAGATCGGAGCACACAGTATTTTTTTAGGTCAGGTACGTGCAGATCAAAAAGCAGGCGAATCCGTTTCTGCCATTGAGTATTCAGCGTATGAAGAAATGGCCAATGAAAAAATGCTTGCCATACGCGAAGAGATTATCACTAAATATGCATTAAGCTGTATGCATGTTTATCATAGCCTTGGAACTGTATCTTGTGGGGAGATCTGCCTTTTTGTATTTACATCGGCTGCACACCGCAAAGAAGCTATTGAGGCATGTGAAGAAACCGTAGAGCGAATAAAATCCGAACTTCCCATTTGGGGAAAGGAATTATTTTCAAATGAATTGCATCAATGGAAAACGAATAAATAATATGGTCAACATTACGCATAAGACAAATACTTTACGGCAAGCTATTGCTTCGGCCCGTGTTACGGTTTCAAAGCCAGAAACAATGGAAGCCATTAAAAACAAACAAGTACCCAAGGGCGATATATTTGAATTTGCCAGAGCAGCGGGATTGCTGGCTGCCAAAAAAACGGCCGATGTAATACCAGACTGTCATCCCTTACCCATTGAATTTGCTTCTATCAGTTATGTACTTGATGGATTAAGCATTAATATATTTGCTGAAGTACATACCATTTACAAAACCGGTGTTGAAGTGGAAGCAATGCATGCGGCTTCTATCACTGCATTAACGATCTATGATATGCTGAAACCTATTGATAAAAATGTGGAAATTTCAGCCATTAAACTCGAACAAAAAAAAGGAGGGAAAACAGATGTGAGAGATTTTATTTCAAATGAAATTAAAACGGCGGTCATTGTTTGCTCGACTTCTGTTTCAGAAGGAACAGCGCAGGACCGTTCCGGGACACACATTGTTGAAAAACTGAAATCATTTAATATAGCAACTGACTGTTATAAAATTATTCCGGATCAATTTGATCTCATACAATCCACGGTAAAGCAACTCAGTGAAGAAGAGTATCAACTCATTTTATGTACAGGAGGTACGGGATTATCCCCACAGGATGTAACACCCGATGCCATACTTCCTTTATTAGATAAGCCGATACCCGGCATCATGGAAGCCTCCCGCAATTATGGGCAACAACGTACACCTTTTGCTATGTTATCCAGGGGTGTTTCCGGTTTTGTTAAAAACAGTCTGGTCATAACGCTTCCCGGCTCACCCAATGCAGTGAAGGAGAGTATGGATGTGTTGTTTCCTTATGTGCTGCATGTGTTTAAAGTGGCAGAAGGATACAAACACGGGTAAATGAATCCTTACTTTTTGCGTAATAGCGAAAGATTAAAAAAGAAAATAATGGAATTTCTACTAATTAACTTGCATAAATTTATTCCATAAAAAAACTGAATAGGATATTTACGGAATAGAATATTCTGATCTATACGAGTTATGCCCAAGTCAATAATTTGTGGTAAATTAGCATTATGATTAGAATAGAAGATTATATATCCTCTGATCCACTTATATTAAATGGTCAAAAGGTATTTAAGAACACCAGAGTTCCAGTAGATAGTTTATTTGATCATCTTGAATCTGGCTTTTCTATAGATGATTTTATTAATGATTTCCCAACTGTAACCAAGGAACAAGCTATAAGTGTTCTTGAAATTGCTGAGAATCTACTTGTTTCATCAAGATAATATTTAGAATGAAGTTATTGCTTGATGAAAACCTACCAAAAAGGTTAAAATTAGAATTTCAACTCTACCAGGTTTTTACTGTGTCTGATTTGGGTTGGAATGGTAAAAGCAATGGAGAATTGTTAAAGCTAATGATTGAACACGAATTCGGTTGTTTTCTCACTTTTGACAAAAATATTGGATTTCAGCAGAATTTCTCAATCTATACAATTCCTGTTTTGGTACTGAACGCCGAAAACAATACATATTCTATTTTAAGAAAACTAATTCCTAATGTTTTGGAGGCACTTAAGCAAGATCTAAAACCAGGAATTAAAATAATACAATGAACATGACCTGGGCATAACACAGCATACACACAATCACGCGGAGACTTTCCGGTTATTATTTTTGGCGGTTACAGAAATACAAAAAATTGTATTTTTACTCTAGGCTATGCGGTTTGGCGTGATTGCGTGTATACAAATCCGTTACCGATCATTTCAAGTAATAATTATTTCACAAAATATTCGTAACTTGCATTTTATTTATAGTAACTATGGAAGTTACAATTTAAATACATATTGAGAAACTACCTGAAGGATTATATCTCGCCACATCCAAAGATGTACAAGGACTCGTAGCACAAGGTCGAACACTTGCAGAAACACTTGAAATAGCCAGAGACATTGTCAAAAAATTACTTGAAGCACAAAATGATGATGATGTAAAACGTATTCAAAAACTTGGAGATAACTTTGACTACCCTCTGGTAATTCGCATTTAGTAATGGGAAGGCTTGGTGGATTCAGTTATAGAGAAATCTTTGGCTGCTATTAATTATAAAATATTTGGTTTATTTAGATATTTTAATAATTTTGTATAATCTTAAAATCTGGGTAATATGAAACTTTTGGCATTATTGGTATTATTATCTATACTTACAATTTCATGCCGAAAGGAGTTAACTACATCGAAAAATACCGGTTATTACTTTTGCTATTCGCATGAAAAACCCAAAGAAGAATCTAAAATAAAACATATTCTCTATACTGAAATTCTAAAGATAGAAAGGGATGATCAAGTTATTAAGGACAAAACATCTGATTGGAGTAAATTAGTAAACAATCAATGCAAAAATGCAAGAGGTTGCACTTCTGACTTGATGTATTATTATACTTTTGAAGAGGCAGATGCAATGAGGAATGAAATATTGGAATTATACAATAACCCTGAAAATTATCAAATCGAGAAGCTAGAATTCAAGTGAATTATAACACTAGCCAACACGTCATAGACACTACACCCCCAAGCATCTAAAATTATTCTCTTTTAATTTTTTCATGTTATGAAAAACTACTTTACTATTTTTGGCTGCTAAACATTTGGTGGCGCAGCATGTAGTCCAAAAGCTTTAAGGGTCAAGCTATTGGAACAGCCCAAATTAAATAGGTGACCAATAAATAAATAAACTTAAAATCACATTATAATGTGTTTTGTAAATGATTTGTATCCGTACATCCAAGTACATATTGCCTGAGAACTTGACATCAGATAGCTTT
>CAZALD010000013.1:0-101438 GCA_964486185.1 uncultured Saprospiraceae bacterium | reverse complement strand
ACAATTAACAATGTACAATTAACAATGTACAATTAACAATGTACAATTAACAATGCCTACCTGCGGTAGGCGAGCCTACCGCAGGTAGGTAGGTACTGCCTGACCACTTGACCGCTTGACCGCTTGACTGCATTGACCGCTTGACTGTATTGACCGCTTGACTGTATTGACCGCTTGACTGCATAAAAAAAAAGCAGCCTGATTTTCGTCAAACTGCTTTTATTGCTACACCTTCTCCTCTTAAGTAAATTAAGCCGGGCTTATTTACATCAGAGGATTTGAACTCCTTGATTAGATATTACATTCCGTAATCTATTGAGCTTTTTAGTCCGATACCAGATTGTATAAACAACTCAATATCAGGCTGGTAATTCTGAATTTGCAAACCAACGACATTGGCATGAATGATCCACTTTGCAATTAATGGTTTTCCATTTTGTATAACCAGAGGTACATCATTTTTTATGACACCTGTATCTGTATGAATCAGTAATTTTCCATTGGAGTCGAGGGATAATTTTTGAGCTCCTTCAAAACGAATCTTGATATCTGTATAATCAAATCCGGGTTTAACCAGGATATCATATTTTAAGCGGCTATCCTGATCATAATACCGAAGATCAATGCCAGGATATAATTCCGAGTAATATAATTTCCGGTAATTTTTAATGATACAATCCCTTGATTTTGATTTATCATTAGTTGATGAAAATTTTTCACTAATTTCATCTGCACCATAGACATCTACGTTTTTATTCATTCCTTCCCAGATGATATCCAGTTTTTGCTGTCTGGAAGCAATTTCATCTATGGAATAAACCTGGTTTAAATCAAAGTGATTTGAAATTTGAGGAATAGATTCCTGTACTGAAATCCCTTCTCTCCTAAAATAGTATAGGGTGTTATCAGATTGTGCCACGAATAATACTTTTCTGTTTGCTTTTTCAGCAATCTCTTTCAGGGCACATTTATTTTCGGCGAAAGTAAGTGCAACACCCTTTACTAAGAAAGGTCCTGAATGAGGTAAGGAAACGGCTTGCAGCACGGCTGCAAAACTCAGCATCTGAAAAAAACTGATCAATCCTAATGTTGTCATCTTTGTTTTCATAATTTTTAATTTTTACTATTTACTATTTACGTTTTTTACTTTTTAAATTATTCAAATTGATCCCATCGAAATAAACTTTTATTTCGTAAAACCTTTTAAAATCTTTCAGTTGGTTGTTTTCTTGAGTTGTTTAAAGCTTTTCAGCAATTCATTTCTCGGTGTTGTTGTCGGTTTCAATAATGATTCAGACTTCTCAAGAACGCTGCAAAGATAAAATTTGTTCCTTAATTCAACTTATATTTTATTCTTTATTATCAATTTTTTGTTAAATTTTATTTCGTCAAAATCCAAGATAAAGCTATTATTTAAAATTTAATTTTGTATAACTAGATTTTTACCTAATTGGATTCTATTCCTGGTTAAACGCCTTCTCTTTAATTGCTGCAAAGACTACAATATTAAAATTCTTGTTTTTGGCTGCCATCGAAGTCATTGGTCTTTTAATAGCTTATTGATCTTTGGAGACTTGGCTAAATCCTCGCTGTTGTATTTCAGAAGTTAAGGAATCGCCCCGATATTCCAGATTAGAATGATCCATACATTGCGCTTTCAATCTATGATTAACGACGAGATAAGCTTTTGTAAAATCATTCATATCTACATTAACCTGGTTTATTATTAGTTTGTCCGCTTCCAGATTTGTATGATCATTTAAGCGAATAGTAGCCTCCGATACTGATCCGCCAATATCAAGTCTCGAAAAATCATACATCATCAGATCTAATGTATCGATGGCTAAAATAATTTCAGCCTGGCTATGATCCTGGATTTCAAGTTTAATCCTGTCTCCTGTAATTGTATCCAGGCAGGTAAAATCCACAAATTCTGTTAATCTGATTTCTTTAAGTCCCATTGAATAAATATCGACAATAATCGGTCCGCTGGATTCATAACTCACCAGGCTATCAAAATCAATGCGGAGTTTCAGACCATCTTGTTGTATGCGCAAATAGGATTTAAGATTTTCTTCGATTTTTATACTAACCTTCGCTTCTCCACGATGCCAGTTGGCTTTAAAGTGATGTCCAAGCTCAAGTTGATCAAAGTCATTGATCGCAACTTCATGAGTTATCCAGGTCTTATTACCAATAGTCTGGTTTTCCCTGAAGTCTGCCTGGATTTGTTTGATTTTTACCATTGTGATAAATATCAAAAGGGAAATAACGATTCCGGTTGTAATTAATATTTTATTACTCAGTTTCATATGTTTTATTGATTTTTCCATGTTGCATAATATTGTTTCAAATCGTCAACAGTAATTTCCAGCTGGTCCATATTTTTAAATAATTCTGGCAGGAATTCGGCAGCAAACAAATCTTTCCGCTGTTTAATGGAATGTTTTAAAGCTCCATCGGCTACAAAAAATCCAATACCTCTTCGGTTTTCCAATATACCCTGCTCTTGCAATAATGTATAGGATCGCATAACTGTATTTGGATTTACCTGAATACTGGTTGCAAAATCCCTGACGGAAGGAATTCGTTCGCCTTCCTGCCATTCTTTGTTGATGATGTTTTCCTGAACTGACATACCTATCTGTTCGAATATTGATAATGATTTTTTAAATTCCATATTAAACCTCCTTTTCTTTGATTTTTAAATAAGACATATACCAGAAGAAAGGTGCAGCGAGGTATATAAGAAAAAACTTAGCAAATTTGATGACCCAGAAATCTTCAAGAAGCAAATCTACAGGAGCCGAATTTTTTACATTTTCAAATTCTCCATGTATTACCGATCTGACTTCCGGAAATAGGATATAAGCAAAAATAAATACCAGAGCAAGATAAACAAGGCTTAATAAAATAGCTGATAAAATAACTTTGTACCATGCTCCGGTATTAAATGTTGCGGCTCCAAAAAAGAAAACACTAAAGACCACGATTATGAAATGAAGTCCGCTAAAGTTTACTTTAGATAATAAATCATAGGTTTCAAATGGCTTACCCATAAAACCGCCGATTATGATTTTCTGTATAAAATAAAACAAGGTAAAAATGATAATTACCGCCAACCAGTATAGGACCGTACTAAAAAACCATTTGGCGAAAACTTTTTCTGCAGCACTGGCTGGCAATACCAAAAAGTCAGTTCGCGTCGGTAGTAATTTTAATTCCTGAAATGAATTAATTGTATAAATAAAGCCGAATATGATAAACATAGATTCATAGTTGAAATCACCTCCTGTGCTGTTTGATGGAGTAAAATATTCGACTACACATCGTATTAGTACGATGGCACTAACAACAATAGTCAGTATTTTAAAATGTGGCAGAAATGATTCGTAAAATTCTTTTTTACTTAACCATCCAATTCGTTTGATATTAAAAGTTTGATTCATATCAACAGATTTTTATTTTATTAAATTGATTTTGAAATAATTGCATTAAACAGGATTTCTATAGAGACATCCGTATTTTTAGTTTTCAGGGTATTTGCAGTAACGACCATATAACCTCCAGGTACTTGCTCCGCATAGAGATATTCCGATGGTTTGGTTGAACCTGGAAAAAATTCAAAACGGTAACTGTCAGATATGCTATACAGATCCTGATTAAAAATTACCTTCCCACCTTCTATGACTACAATGCGATCCAATAAATTGGAAACATCATTGACCTGATGAGTCGATATCAAAATACACTGATCTTCCTGCAGCGAAGCGGAAACTACTTTTCTGAAAATAGTTTTAGAAGGAATGTCTAAACCATTGGTCGGTTCGTCCAGTATTAACAGTCTGCAATTTGTTGCAAGCGCAAAAGCTATTAAAAATTTCTTCTTCTGACCAAAGGATAATTCTTTGATTTTTTTATTGACCGGCAATTCAAAATCAAGCAATATATTACGGAATTTGGCATCATCCCATTTAGGATAAAAACTGGAATTCAATTCGACATAAGTATTCATCCGTACATCGGGAAGAATATACTCTTCTTGTACATAAAATAAATCTGTCAACATTTCCACATGGCGATCCTTACTTAATTGATCATTGATCCGGGCTGTACCTTGTTGTGGAAATAATAATCCGGAAACCAATCTCAAAAAAGTAGTTTTACCAGCTCCGTTTTTACCTAATATACCACAAATGGTTCCATCCTGAAGCTCAAGATTCAAGGATGCAAATAATGGAGCGTTCTTTTTTTGGTAACCAAAACTCAAATCGTTAACTTGTATCATATACTATTGTTTTAGTGTATTAGAATATTAGTACACTGCAAATGTATCACAACTGCGCCGAGATTACCAAGTTTTTTTACATAATTTTTTTATAATTTTTATTTTATAATATATATGCTATTGTTTATCAATATAATATCTAAATTTAATTAAATAAAACTAATTGACATTCATTTGATTCAATTTCATTTTTCTATTTTTCCCAAAATTGTGATCAGGCTAAATAGTGGGAGTCCATTAAGTAATAAAGACCAGGCTCCTCGTTAGAAATCAGTGAAGTATCCAAGTCTTAATTTCACCAGGCCAGAATGTCAAAAAGTGATCATAGTTTGAATTTTCAGTGGCTTGGAATAGATTTCTAATGACTATTTTGGGATGGTCACGCCTTCGATGGCTTGCATCCACCGGATTAAAATAACAGAAAAGAAAGTTTACGACCAACCAGGTGTTCGGATCATACGAGATTCAACTTATCTTTTAAATATCGTCCGGTGTGGGATTCGTTGACTTGTATCAAGCCTTCGGGAGGTCCTTCATAAATCAATTTACCTCCGTGTTTACCTCCTCCAGGGCCTAAATCGATAATCCAATCTGCCGTCTTGAGTACATCCATATTGTGTTCAATGACCAGCACTGTATGACCCTTTTCAACTAAACCATGTAAGGCAAACAACAACTTTTTGATATCATCAAAATGCAATCCGGTGGTAGGTTCGTCAAAGATGAAAAAAATTTGATCCGCATTACTTTCCAGTCCCAGATAATAGGCCAGTTTTAATCGTTGTGCTTCTCCTCCGGATAAAGTTGAAGAGGATTGTCCAAGTTTCAAATAGGACAGGCCTACATCGGCAAGAGGTTTTAACTTTTTTATTATGTCTTTTTTATCGGCAAAAAACGCCATGGCTTCTTCCACACTTAATTCCAAAATATCATAGATATTTTTTTCCTTGTATTTTACTTCCAGAATTTCATTTGTAAACCGCTTTCCGTTACAATCCTCACAGAGCAGGGTAACATCAGCCAGGAATTGCATTTCTACAACTATTTCGCCGTCCCCTTTACAATTTTCGCAACGGCCACCTTCCACATTAAATGAAAAATGTTTGGGTAAATACCCTCTGAGTTTTGATAATGGTTGCTGTTTAAAGATATCCCTGATTTCGTCATAAGCTTTCAGATAAGTTGCAGGATTACTTCTTGAGGAACGTCCAATACCTTGTTGATTCACCATTTCAACCTGCTGTAGTCTCTTGAACGATCCACTTAATCTGGCCATTGGGCGGTCATCCTGAATCTCATCATGTAGTTTGGACTGAAGTAAAGGATAAAGTACATGTTTGATCAAGCTGGTTTTACCGGATCCTGAAACACCGGAAACACAAATCATCGATTGTAGTGGAAAATGCACGCTAACATCTTTAAGATTATGCAGATTTACGTCCTCCAATATAAGCTGATCGGTATTTTTTTTTCGATGAAGCGGTATGGGAATTTTACTTTTTCCGGCAATATAAGATGCTGTTAAATTAGAATCAGCCTGCATGATAAAATTTGCATATGTACCATTATAAACGACATGTCCTCCATGTATGCCTGCTCCGGGTCCGATATCAAGTATATTGTCTGCCTTTTTAATGACCTCTTCTTCGTGTTCGATGACCACAACGGTATTGCCTAAATCCCGTAAATGACATAAAGCTTCGACCAGCTTTGAGGTGTCTTTTGGATGTAAGCCAATGCTGGGTTCGTCCAGGATATATAAGGAGGCGGTCAGATTAGATCCCAGGGTCCGAGTCAGATGAATGCGTTGTGACTCGCCGCCGCTTAATGTACTGGATAATCGATCGAGATTCAAATACCCCAGTCCAATCTTTTGCAATACCAGCAGACGGTTTTGAATTTCCAAAAGTAGCCTTTTGCCGATATTATAATCCTGATCTGATAATTTTAAGCTTGCAAAAAATTCCAATAATTCTTCAACTGGTACAAACATAAAATCCTGAAACGATTTTCCACCAAATTTTACATTCAGTGCTTCGCGACGTAAGCGGCTACCATCACAGGAAGTACAAGTAGTTCTCCCTCTGTATCGGGCCAGGAGAATTCTGTTTTGGATTTTATACAACTTCTCTTCAAGTTCTTTAAAAAAGGCATAAATCCCTTTAAATGAATCTTTACCATGCCAGAGAATGTCTATTTGGTTTTTGTCCAATTTACGGTAAGGCAGGTGTAAAGGAAAATTAATTTTGGAAGCAATACCAAATAACGGATCGAGCCATTCACTGACTTTTTCACCAGACCAACAGGCTATTGCCCCTTCATATATCGTTTTTGATGGATCTGGAATGACCTTGTTTTCATCAATACCAATGATTCGACCATATCCTTCACAAACCGGACAGGCACCATATGAATTATTATAATTAAAAAACTGTGGGGTCGGCTCCGGAAAGATGATACCATCCAATTCAAAACGGGAGGAAAATGGATAAACCTGAAGCTCATCGATGATGATCAGACATTCTCCCTGGCTCTCTGCAAACGCCGTAAGTATAGAATCCGCAATTCTTTTTTTAAACTCCTCATCGACCTCATTGACAATAATCCTGTCAACTACGATAGCACAAGTATTAATCAAGACATCGGTTACTGATTTTTTTAATTCAGGGGTTTTCGACTTGAGGACTTCATCTATTTGTTGAAGTTGCTGATTCCAGAAAATCCTGGAAAATCCTTTTTGAGAAAGCACATTTAGTTCTTTTTCAAATTTTCGTTCAGGATATTGTTGTTGAATTTTAAAGGCTATATAGACTTTTTTCTTTTTTTCCTGACCAATTACAAAATCTACGACATCCCGGACTTCATGTTTTTTTACTTCGATGCCGCTTTCAGGTGAATAGGTCCTTCCCAAACGAGCAAATAATAACCTCAAAAAATCATAAATCTCTGTTAATGAGCCAACTGTAGAACGCGCATTGCTGGTAGTTACCCTTTGTTCGATGGCAATGGCCGGACAAAGTCCTTTAATATAATCAACATCCGGCTTTTTCATTCGGTTGAGAAATTGCCGGGCATACGCCGAGAGACTTTCCACATAACGTCTCTGTCCTTCAGCGTACAGGGTATCTATAATTAATGACGATTTACCAGAACCCGATACCCCGGTCACAACCACTAGTTTATTTTTAGGCAGCTGGACATCAATATTATTTAAATTATTTGCCCGTGCACCTTTTATTTCGATAAATTGCCTGGAATCTATGGCTTTTGGTTTGGTCATTCGCTGAAAATAAACCTGCAAAAAGAAACAAAATTGACCAATTCCTCAAGAAACCTGAAAAAAAGAAACTGAAATTGGCATTTTTTTTGATATATTTGTAGAAGTTAGCACTTGTTGCGGTTAAAATTTCGTTAAATGGACAATTCCCTGGCAGCAACAAAGGCACTTATCATATCTTTATCACGTATTTCAAATTAATTCACTAACTCTTAGCCTATAGATTATAACTTCTACACTTAATTAATTTTTAAAAACATTAGGGTATGCAAGTTATTAATCAAAGTGATCAGGCATTGATCAATGAGTATTTACAAGGAAGTGAATCCGCCTTTGCAGAATTAATCCGAAGACACGAACAAAAAATCTACACATCTATCTATTTGTTTGTCAAAGATAGAGAGCTGGCAGAGGATTTATTTCAGGATGTTTTTATTAAAATTATTGATACCCTTAGAAAGGGTAACTACAATCATGAGGGAAAATTTTCTCAATGGGCTATCCGTATTGCGTACAATATGTGCGTTGATCAGTTTCGCCGGAACAAACGCCGGAACAAAGTAAGCGGTGGGGATGATTTTGATATATTTGATATTCTGGAATTACCAGATGAAAATAGGGAGGATCAAATGATCCGATCCGAAACTCATGATAAAATTCGTCAATTAGTCGATTCGTTACCAGACGAACAAAAGGAAGTCGTGATATTGCGTCATTATGCTGATATGAGCTTTAAAGATATTGCCGCTTTAACCCGTGTAAGTATCAATACAGCTTTGGGTCGTATGCGTTATGCTTTAATAAACATCCGTAAAATGATGGATGAGCGCAAAATGGTACTTCAATAGAGCTTTAGTAAAATCTTAACAAAAATTGTGAACCAACCAAGGATTTTCATCGTTTTGTATCAAAATGAGAGTTTTTTAGGCTTCGTTTAAAATCGGGATATGTTTTCCCACAGGGATTAGGGGGGCCGCATTTCAAGATGCGGCCTTTTTTTATGTATTCACTTCTGTTCCCATTCTTTACTTTGTGATTAATTTTGTCTGGATTCCTATCAGAATCAATCAATCGAGTTTGAATCCTGTTAGATCAATCATCCAGTATATTGTATATACTGTTTTTAAGTCGAATTATGCTTTTGAAACAATCTCAGATTGATCATCAACCAACACTCACACCCACACTCACACCAAAATCACACTCACACTCACACCCAAATCACACCCACACCCACACCCAAACTCACACCCAAATCACACTCACACCCACACCCAAATCACACCCACACTCACACTCACACCCACACTCACACCCACACCCAAATCACACCCACACCCACACCCACACCCATGCCGAATTCGGGATGTAGCGCAGCCTGGTAGCGCGCTTCGTTCGGGACGAAGAGGCCGCTGGTTCGAATCCAGTCATCCCGACCTGCCAACAGATCATTACCTTGTTTTGATTCGATTACTTCGTGTCAGAATCCTGATTATTCACGGGTTTTGTATTTATTAACACCGGCATAATAAATCAAACGCCAACCCCTTGCATTTTTTGCAAATCGCCGGATTACCATTAACTGATGCTGCTTTTCGACAATTCGCTCTTCAATCAAAACATCTCCAATCTGCAGATAGCTCATTTTAAATTTACTCAAATCAAATTCTTTATGGAGCGACCATTGATCGGCTGTAAAATAATATTCGTTGTTTTTAATATCATCCGGATCTGCCTGATCTGGAATACCCTGTAAAGGAAAATCGATATGATTCATTTGAAAAGTACTATCAGCGTGAAACTCACGATAGAATTTCTGAAAATCAGAAGGCAATTGTTTAAGTTCATTATTTTCAATATCATAATGGTTGTCTTCATTTTTTCCAAGTTGTTTGCCGTCACCTGGCTTACAGGATATATTGAAAATCAAAATAAATAAAAGTGCTGAATACACATTATAGTTCGGTTGCAAGTGCCCAGCCAAAATCTTCGATCCATTCATGATGAATTCTATATGATTTTTCATAATCCGGTAATTTTAATGTAGATTGAGTAATTTTAAATTGATGGTCAACAAGTTTTGATAAATCTAATTGAATTTGAGAAGAAAACAAAATTCCCTTTTTACCATATGCCTTATAAACAGCTTCTTTAATAGTCCATGCCTGAATCATATTTTTTTCAGAATTCCAAGCTTTTAAAGTATCATTTTCCTTATCCGACAAAAACCTTTTTGCAATCCTGTTTATTTTAGAAGCCGATTTTTGTAAATCAAATCCAATTACTTTTTCAGACAAGGCCAAACCAATATAGGCATCTGAATGAGAAATAGACAGATGTTGATTTGAATCGTCCAAATGTAATTTTCCCGATTCATCTTTAAATAAATGACTATCCAATTTTCCGGTTATCTGGTATATAAGATACCGGGAAGCCAGATATTCTAATCGTTTTAATTTATGTATTGAATTCAGCCATTCCAATTGTTTAGGATTCCATGGCATATTATTTATAAAGAAGGAGGCTGGTTCATCAATTTTCCAAAAATATATGGATGCAAGCTGAATCTGATGTTTTTCCAAAAATAATGGCATGGCATTTTAGCTTTGACCCCATTTAAAACTTCCTGTATCCACTCCAATCAATTCCAGGGCACGATTGGATACTGTTCTGGCAATATCATCTGGTGTTTTTGGATGAGAATAAAAAGAAGGAATTGCCGGACAAATGATACCACCTGCCAGTGTAAGGGTTTTCATGTTTTCGATGTGAATCAGGTTTAGTGGTGTTTCCCGAAAAACCAATATCAACTTTCTTCTTTCTTTCAACATCACATCGGCTGCCCTGGTGATTAAATCATTTGAAATTCCATTTGCGATACGACCTAACAAGCCTGCCGAACATGGACAAACAATCATGGCTTCATACTGCGCAGAACCTGAAGCAAAGGGCGCATTAAAATCATTTTTGGAAAATCGTTTAAACGGAAAATCATCCAACAAATGATCCGGATTTTCTAATTTCCAGTTAATTTCTGCATTGTCACTCAACACATAAGATACTTCATGAGATGCGGCAGATTTTAATGTCTCCAGCAAGGTACGGGCATAAATTGCACCGCTTGCGCCTGCAATCGCTATAACAATTTTCATAATAATTACTTTACAAAGCTTCAGCTACTACAAAAATACTTCCAGTAATAAGAATTAAATCATTTTCTTTTGATCGCTTCCTGGCCGCAGAAAGTGCTTTTAAAACGCTGGTATATGGCTGACCCCTTAAACCATAAGAACTGGCTTTTTCCTGTAGCTCAGTTGCATCCATGGCCCTGGGTATTTTTGCTTTCACAAAATAATATAAGGCTTCTTTAGGTAATTTAGTAAAAATTTTATCAAGAGGTTTTTCTTTTACAAATCCAAAGACAATATGCAGATTCTGATACTGCATTTGATTCAATTGAAAATTTAAATAATCAATACCATCTTCATTGTGTGCACTTTCACCAATTATCAATGGAGTGCTGGAAATAATCTGCCAACGGCCAATAATATTAGTGAGCTCTTTTGTCTTTTCCAGGGCATAAGCTATCCGATCAACTTCTAATGGTATAGATAACTTATGATGTATTATTTCACAAGCTGCCAGTACGGTACGGATATTTTCCCATTGATATAATCCTTTAAGAGAAGGAATGAGATTTTTTTTTGAATGTAGTACTGAAAACTGCAATCGATTTAAGCCTAGATTTGAATTGTCATATTGAAAATCAGCCACCAGATCTTCCGCATAAAAGATTTCAGATTGATTTTTGTTACTCACATTGGTAAAAATATCACGGGTTTGTTCTTGTTTGCGACCAATCAAAACAGGAATATTTTTTTTTATGATACCAGCTTTTTCTGCGGCGATTTTTTCAAGCGTATCACCTAAAATATCACTATGATCCCAACTAATATTGGTAATAATACTTAATAAAGGAGTTACAATGTTTGTAGAATCCAGGCGACCTCCAAGTCCAGTTTCAATGATGGCAAAATCTACTTTTTGAAATTCAAACCAACAGAAAGCCAATGCGACGGTCATTTCAAAAAAAGATGGTTTTATTTGTTCAAACAAAGCTTGGTATGTTTGGATAAATCTGCATACGTAAGCCTTTGAAATATATTCGCCATTTATTTTTACACGCTCCCTGAAATCTTTATAATGAGGAGAAACATACACTCCGGTTTTATAGCCATGCGCCTGAAAGACCGCTGCAAGCAAATGGGTAACGGATCCTTTTCCATTGGTACCTGCAATATGAAAGCACTTTAATTTTAAATGTGGATTTCCCATAGCCTGACATAAAGCCAGAATATTGGTCAGGTCTTTTTTATAAGCGACTGCACCTTGCCGGTGAAACATCGGCAAGGCATTATACATATACTGAATTGTCTCTTTATAATTCATCAATTTACATTGATTTATAAATCTTGGTACTTGTTTTAAGTTTTACAGCTTACTTCCAGTAATTACATAGATGTAAAGGTATTGGTTTGTCCTATTTAACCCGTCAGAAAATTAAGAGTATCAATTTAAGCAGACCATTTTTCACCCAATACAGGATATTTTTTATTGTGTTCAAGCATATTAAAGAAATCATCTTTAGTATAAATTTCAGCACCCATACTTCTCAGATGGGGCGTATCCTGCTGGCAATCTATAAAGTGAAATTCTTTTTTTATGAGTTCTTTGCACAAATGAATCAAGGCAAACTTAGAAGCATTGTTGCTCCGGGCAAACATAGATTCGCCACAAAACATTTTTCCAATTGCCAATCCATATAAACCTCCGACCAGCACATTTTTTTGCCAAACTTCCACAGAATGGGCTATTCCCAATTGGTGTAATTGAAGGAATGCATCGAGGATATCCTGATGAATCCAGGAGCCAGACTGATTTGGTCTTTGGATTGTTTTACAATGCAACATAACAGACAAAAAATCCTGATCCAACGTGTAATGAAAATCAGCATGATTTAAAACAGACTGCATGCTGCGGGATATTTTTATTTTACCAGGGAATAAAATCAACCTGGGAATCAGACACCACCATTGAATGAACTCGCCGGCTGAATACCAGGGGAAGATACCATTTTGATAGGCGAGAATTAATCGTTGAGGATTTAAGTCTCCTCCAATACCAAGCAGTCCGTCTGGATTTGCATCCCTTGGATCTGGAAAAATAATGTGTTCATCAGGAATCTGATAAACAGGCAATTCTTTAAACTTTTATTGTATCAATCACAGCAGAAAGACCTCTGTCACAAAGTCCATTTTTCATTGGAAGCAGTGTATTGAGATCGGCTGTTTTGACTATAGCTTTTCCTTTAAAATGTACTATCAGCGATAGTTGTTCGGCTTGTTCGAATGTATGATTGCAAATATCCATAAGGCTTTCAATGACCCAATCAAAGGTATTTACATCATCATTGAACACAATTAATTCTGAAATTTCACCTGAAGATTCTTCCAATAATACTTCTTCTTCTATGGCTTCCCAGGTTCCAGGATTTGATTGCATCATGGTCGAATTAATTTAAATTAGTTAAAACTTTATTTATAGCGTCGAAGTTAGGTAAACTTCCAGGATTTTCCAAAATTTCCTGATATCTTAAATTACCTTCTTTATCAATAATAAATGCGGAGCGTTTTGCAACACCTTTTAATCCAAGGGAAAATTCTTCATGCATACAATCATATGCTTTACAGGCAGTTTTATTAAAATCAGACAGCAGCAGAAACGGAAGTTGATTTAATTCTTTAAATTTATTTAAAGCATGAGGTGAATCTACCGAAATAGCTAAAATCTCAGCTTTCAGATTTTCATAAATAGCTAAATCATCCCGCATCTGGCATAATTCTTTGGTACAAGTACCGCTAAATGCAAATGGAAAAAATAGAATTAGTACACTTTTTCCTTTAAAATCGGAAAGATTTATTTCATTTTTTTCTGACGAAACAAGCATAAATCCAGGTGCTTTTTCGCCAATTTGCAGATTACTCATATAATTACTTTAAAGAGGGCACAAAAATAGATATTTGTTGTCATATTCAAAATCCTGGATGGATAGATTTAAAAAAGCTTTGATTTATTTACATATAGCCGTCTTTTTATTCGGTTTTACCGGTATTTTAGGTAAGTTAATCATGTTGCCAGCCCTCATACTAGTCTGGTGGAGGGCTTTGCTGACCTGGGTATTGATGATTCCACACATGTTAGGAAAATCCGGTTTTAAAGAACTCGACGCTAAGAGCTTTAAGATATTTATGTTTATTGGAGTATTGGTAGCTCTGCATTGGTTGTGCTTTTATGGTTCAATTAAATTATCCAACTCCTCCATTGGTATGATTTGTCTTGCATTCATACCCATTTTTACTGCGTTTTTTGATTCAATATTTAATAAATCCAAATTACAATCCCTGGATATATTAATCGGTTTTTTGTGTTTACCGGGAATGTGGCTGATTTTGCAAAATATTGATCTGAGTTATCAGATTGGCTTTTTTGTCGGAATACTTTCTGCTTTATTATCAGCCAGTTTTGCAACATTAAATAAAAAATATATTCATTACGCCAATCCGGCAAATATTACATGGCTGGAGTTATTTTCTGTGTGGGTATTTTTGAGTTGCATTTTACCTTTTCTCTTTTATTTCCAAGCTGATCTGCCTTTCTGGCCATCGGGTTCTGATCTGTTGTACTTAATCATTCTTTCATTTATTTGTACGTATATTGCTTATATTTTAGCTATTAAAGCATTAAAAGAATTGAGTGCTTTTTCTGTAATGCTAACATTTAATTTAGAACCAGTTTACGGAATTATTGTGGCTATTGTTCTGCTAAAAGAACATAAAGAACTGAATACCCAATTTTATTTGGGTGTAGCTCTTATTTTGATCAGTGTTTTTTTACATCCAGTTATTAAAAACAAATTGGAAAAAAAAACATTAAATATATAAGCAAAAAAAATATGAACTCCAGAACTTAAATTTTTGGAATAAAAACAATTGCTTTAGAAACAGTGTTTTACTTTTACAATCAGAAACAACTTACATATGCCATTTTCACTTCCTGAATTACCTTATCCACATCAAGCACTTGAACCCTACATCGACACACGAACCATGGAAATCCATCATGGAAAGCATCATGCCGCTTATACCAATAATTTGAATGCTGCCATTAAGGATACGGCTTTGGATCAGATGAGTATCGAGGATATTCTTAAAAACATGGATATGAATAATATGCCGCTTCGCAATAATGGTGGTGGCTATTATAATCATTGCCTGTTCTGGGAAATCATGTCTCCTCATGGCGGTGGTAATCCAACTGGATCTCTGGCATCAGCCATTAATCGCGATTTTTCAAGCTTTGATGCCTTCAAAGAAAAATTTACCGCAGCTGCAATTAGCAGGTTTGGTTCGGGTTGGGCCTGGCTATGCGTTCATGCAGGTGGTCAACTTGAAATCTGCTCCACACCAAATCAGGATAATCCACTCATGCCTAATACTGGTTGTGGCGGATCGCCAGTCATTGGATTAGATGTCTGGGAGCATGCCTACTATCTTTTATATCAAAACCGTCGCCCAGATTATGTCTCCGGGTTTTTTAATGTAGTAAATTGGGATACTGCTGAAAAACGATACAAAAAATTGCAATAATCCTTTTTAATGTTATATTTTTATTCAGATACCCATGGGTTCTGATATCACTATTGAAATTTGTTGTTCAGATATCTATTCTGTTGAACTGGCACAATATTATGGTGCCGACGCAATTGAACTTTGTGTTGATCTAAGTCACGGAGGACTCACTCCATCAACCGGCATGATTCGCAAGTCAAGGCAACTCTTTAAAAAAGAAATGGCTGTCTTTTTTAGACCAAGGAACGGGAATTTTGTCTATTCTGAATCTGAACAGAAGATTATTCTTCTGGATATACAAAGTGCCCTGGATTCCGGAGTTGATACAATTGTAGCCGGAGGACTTACAAAAAATCACTATCTGGATGTTTCCTTTTTAGAAAAAATAATCGATATCTCTCAAGGCTCGGTTATTGTTTTTCACAGAGCCATTGACATTGCTGTAGATCCAGAACCATTAATTCAACATCTAATTGATTTACAAATTGATAGAATACTAAGCTCTGGTCAAACTTCATCTGCATTTCAGGGCATTTCCACACTTAGAAAATGGAATGAAACTTTTGGAAAACATATTCAATTTATGGCTGGAGGAGGAATTGATCATAGCAATGTATCTGAAATTCTGAGTCGCACGGGCATCAAGCGATTTCATGCATCTCTTAGAAAAAATCAATCAGTCGAAAAAGATAAGATTATGGATTTAGGTACGTCAGAGGAAATTGATGAGGACAAACTTAATAAACTGATGCAACAGTTTAATCGATAGTATTTATTTGTAATTGGCTTTTTTTAATAACTTCATAATATTTTCATCGTATTCCAATTGATCCATTTGTTGTAAAACCCAGGGCAAGCGATATGCAACATAAGAAGACAAGGGTTTTACTTTGTAGCGTTTTGGATTGGGCAAACATGCTGCAATTTTAGCGGCCTCCTCCCTGTTTAATTCACTAGCATTTTTATTAAAATACAATTTGGATGCTGCCTGAATTCCATAAATACCCTGGCCCATTTCTGCAACATTTAAATACATTTCCATAATTCGTTTTTTAGACCATAAAGTCTCGATCATTAATGTAAAATAAACTTCCAGACCTTTGCGAATCCAGGAACGGCCTTGCCACAGAAATACATTTTTTGCCACCTGTTGACTGATTGATGATGCACCACGCTTTTTCTTAGTACGTTTCTTATTGTGCTCAATAGCTTTTTCAATGCTCTCAATATCAAATCCATAATGTTCCATAAATAATTGGTCTTCTGTACCAATTACTGCTAATACCGCATTAGAAGAAATATTTTTTAAACTGACATAGTCTCTTTTTAGTCCATCACCTTTAATTAAACTACCGAATTGGGTAGTGGTCAATGGTGGAAAAACCAATATCAAGGCTAGCAGATAAACAAAATGCAATAAAATAAAAAGCACAAGCCACACACAGCCCTTGTAATACCAGGCCAGGGGTTTGTATTTCGACAAAAGCCTGAAAACCGACAGCTTGATTCTACCACTTGTTGAAATTATGATTTCTTTGAGGTTCATTACTATGGTCAAATTTATATACTTTTGGGAAATAATAATCAAAGATGATCTGGTTCTTACGTCTTATTGTTTTTTTTATTTCCTGTTTTTTTATTTTACCATTTTTCAGAGTAGAAGATCCTTTCCGGTCAATTGCCCTCCGATTTTTTGCCATTAAAGGTCAAGCCGAAATTTATAATCACAGTTGTGAAGGCGACAGGGTGTACTTATATGAGTACTCAATTCAAAATATCCTTTATCAGCAACGCTATGATGGCTATAATCAAGTCCTTGATTTTAAAATTCCTGAAAACGACCGGTGTAAGGGAAGTCTTTCTTCCAAAATAACAATACCGATAAAGTATTATCCACATTTCAGGTATTGGAGCGAACCTTTGGATGCAGAACGACTTTCTTTTCCATTATTTCTTATGGTTAATTTAGTAAAATTTGCTTCCGTGATTTTACTGATTCTGACATTTGTCAGAAAAAGATCCTGAGTACAAACCCGAATTCAATCAATTGCATCATTTAAAGATCAGAAGTTTTTGTATTTTTTTGATTCATCGGATGAAATCTCATGACAGTTTCGCGTAAATAGTGTAAGTCGAGATGTGTGTAAATTTCAGTTGTTGTAATACTTTCATGACCCAGCATTTCCTGTACTGCCCTTAAACTGGCGCCTCCTTCGATAAGATGTGTAGCAAAAGAATGTCTGAAAGTATGCGGACTGACGTCTTTGCGAATGCCTGCTTTTGCTGTATTTTCTTTGACGATTTCAAAAATGGTAATTCGCGATATTTTTTTTCCGAAACGATTTAAAAACAGATAATCTTCATGACCCTTTACCACAGGTAATTGTTTGCGAAAATGTTGTTTGTATAAATTAATTTCTTGTAAAGCCTGTTCGCCAATTGGAACAAGTCGCTCTTTATCACCTTTTCCAATTACTTTTATAAACCCTGAATCTTCGTGGATGTTTGACATCAGCAAATTGCATAGCTCACTGACACGCAAACCACAGGAATACAATGTTTCCAAAATGGCTTTATTGCGATGTCCATGAGGCACGCTAAGATCCACAGCGTTTATAATTTGATCAATATCGTCAATACTTAATACATCCGGAATCTTTTGTTTGATTTTTGGAGAATCAATGAGCTCAGCTGGATTATCCATAATGAGATCTTCCAATATTAGAAATTTATAAAAGGCTTTTATTCCTGTTATTATTCGGGCCTGAGTTCTGTCTTCAAGATGAAATTCCTGAAGCCAGCTTAAAAAATCTTCAATGTTATTTAATTTAATAGATTCTGGGTGCAGTTTAGGCACTTGCTGTTCGGCAAAAATTTGAAGCTTATCCACATCTCTCAAATAGGCTTCCACGGAATTAGGAGCAAGTGATTTTTCTAAAATCAGATAATTTTTAAATCCGGTAACTGCAGAATGCCAATCCATAGTGCGAATTTAATTGGAATCTTTACAAATGACCATAGTCATATAAAGCATAAAAGCAAGTGCCAATGAATAAACCCGCCGAATTTGACAGGGTATATTTATTTTAAATAATTGATATTCAATAAAGTAAAGATAATTTTTTCTTTGTCAGCTACCAGAAGCTTGTCCTGTATTCAAATTACTTAAATTTGAGCTCAAAGTTGTTTATGAATTTTCAAAGATCGGATGCATTAATGCTGGATGAAGCGGATTCTTTAAAATCGTTTCGAAATGAATTTCTAATTCCAAAATCCAATGATAATAAAGAATTGATCTATTTCTGTGGTAATTCCCTGGGTTTGCAACCCCGCAGTACCAAAGATTTTGTTGTGCAGGAATTATCAGATTGGGCAGCTTATGGAGTGGAAGGCCATCATAAAGCAAAAAACCCATGGTATAGTTACCATGAATTATTAACTGAGCGCATGGCTGAGATTGTAGGTGCAAAACCTATCGAAACTATTGTCATGAATACTTTGACTGTAAATCTTCATTTGATGATGGTTTCTTTTTATAAGCCAACTCAAAATCGACATAAAATATTAATCGAATATAGTAGTTTCCCATCAGACAGATATGCGGTAGAATCTCAAATCAGGTTTCATGGATATGATCCGAAAGATTCATTAATTATTTTAGAACCGGATGCCGGAACGGATTATATTTCCCTTCAAAATATTGAAAATGTTTTTCAAAAAGAAGGAAATCAAATTGCCCTGGCGCTAATTGGCTCAGTAAATTATTATACCGGCCAGGCGTATCCTATTACACATATGACCAGACTGGCACATCAATCCGGATGCAGGATTGGTTTTGATTTGGCACACGGTGCAGGAAATTTACTTTTGAATTTGCATGAAAGTGGTCCTGACTTTGCAATCTGGTGCGGATATAAATATTTAAATGGCGGACCAGGTAGCCTGGCGGGATGTTTTATTCATGAGCGTCATTCTCAAAATACCCAACTTCCCAGATTTTGCGGATGGTGGGGACATAATAAGAAAACACGATTTAAGATGCAGGCTCAATTTGAACCCATGGTTGGTGCTGAAGCATGGCAGCTTAGCAATCCTCCCATTTTACCAATGGCTTGTCTGAATGCTTCTTTTGAACTTTTTACTAAAGCCGGCATTGGCAATCTCAGAAATAAATCAATGGCTCTGAGTAAACTATTATTTGAACTGCTAGAAGAGTTAAATAACCCGGATATTTCGATCATTACTCCTTCAAATGAATCAGAACGAGGATGTCAGATTTCCATAAAAATAAAAAATGCTAACCGCAATGTATTTGATCAAGTCACTAAACGGGGTGTTGTAGCAGACTGGCGTGAGCCCGATGTAATCAGGATTGCACCGGTACCATTTTACAATACATTTACGGAAGTCTATGATTTTGTCCAAATTGTAAAAGAAGTCTTAAAAAATGGATCATAAACAAAAAATTGTTATTGCCGGCTCTGGTTTGGTAGGCAGTCTGCTGGGTTTACGATTATTGCAACGGGGATTTGATGTAAGTATTTATGAATCCCGCAGCGATCTGAGAAAAGAACAAATGAGTGCCGGACGATCTATAAATCTTGCTTTATCGCATCGCGGTATTGTGGCTTTAAAACTGGCAGGAATCGACAAAGACATATTAAGTCATGCAATTCAAATGAAAGGACGGATGATTCATTCGATTCAGGGTAATTTAAATTATCAGGAATACAGCAGTCGTCCAGGTGAACATATTAATTCGATATCCAGAAAAACTTTAAACGAAATTTTGATGGATGCCATAGAAAAAATAAAACCCAATGCTATCCATTTTAAAACACGGCTTGTCTCTCAGGAAGATCATTTTCAAAAATTTATTTTTGAAACAAAGGAAGAAACTTTTATTACTGAAGAAAATTGTGTCTTAATTGGAACGGATGGTGCATCATCTGTTGCCCGAAAATTACTATATGATTTCACACCACAATTAAGATTTAATTATAGCCAGGTTTTTCAAAATTATGGTTATAAGGAACTAACTATTCCACCGGGTCCTAACAATGCATTTGTTATTGAGAAAAATGCATTACATATCTGGCCCAGAGGGCATTTTATGATGATTGCTTTACCCAATCCGGATGCAACCTATACAGCCACCCTGTTTTTACCTTACAAAGGAAATGATGGATTTGATTCTTTGGAAAATAAAGATGCACTAAATCAATTTTTTAAAATTAATTTTCCAGATGCCATTCAGTGGATTCCTGATCTTCATCAGGAGTTTTTTGAAAACCCAACGGGTCATTTATATACTGTCAAATGTGAACCCTGGCATTTTGATGATCGCATTTTATTAATGGGGGATGCCGCACACGCATTAATTCCATTTTACGGTCAGGGAATGAATTGCGGCTTTGAAGATGTTTTGGTTTTTGATAATATGCTGAATAACTATTCTGATTGGCTTACTTTATTTGAAGATTTTTCAAGTCTGAGAAAACCAGATGCAGACGCCATAGCTGATCTTGCTGAAGATAATTTTTTAGAAATGAGAGATAAAGTTGCTGATCCTGTGTTCCAACGCAAGCGAATTCTTGAGCTGCAGCTTGAAAAACTTTTTCCGGAGTATTATTCAAAGTATGCCATGGTAACATTCAGACCTGATATCAGATACAGGGATGCCATGATACAGGGACGTAAGCAGGATATGCTTTTGAGTAAAATTTGTCTTGATGAAAAATATGAATGGACAGAATCTGAATTAAAATCCATCTATGAAAAATTGCAAAGTGATTTTTCATCTGGTAAAATAATTTTTCAGCATTAAAAAACTATACGATTGTATTTATAGACCCTTTGAATTTCTGAACTTTACTATACTAAATAAAAGATTGCTTTTAGAATATACCAGGAATAGAATTTTTCAATTTATAAAGTAAATTCTATTCCTGGAGTATTAATCTGTTATTCTTTGTTTAGTCTGGAGGAAAGATTATAATTCTAAAATTACATTGCAGAAATATTGTAGGTCAAGCTAATAAAGTAACCAACACTGTATTTTTTAGATGTCGGAATGTCCCCATCACCTAAACTTATTTTATCGCCTACTTTAAAACCATTTCTCAAGCTATTGACTTTTGAAAACATGGTTCCAGCCGAAACCATAAAAGCTTGTTTCCTGCCAAGGTATACTCCGGGGCCTGCAAAAATGGCAATGTTATCAATACTTTCTGATTTGGTAATTGGTATCCCGATGCCCAAAGAAATTGCCGGGGATAAATAGGATCCCACATCATAACTCAGGTTAAATAGAGAAGTAATAAATGGGACATATTTATCATCATCCGTAGCAAAAATAAGATCATTGCGTATGTAATAACTTTGAGGTGCTTCGTTATACTTTGAACCTGTTAATCCTACACTCATTCCAAACTGCGTTCCTCCATATGTTTTTACCTTGACCTCGATGTGTTTGATACTTTTCTTATCTGCATCTGATTTTAAACTCATACTGTCTTGTTGAAATAAATCCAACTCATAAATCAGGTATTTTTGCTCAGCTTCAGCATGATGTGTATAAGAAAATGAATTGTCTTTGATTTCGTGGTACTTAAAATAAAATTGTTGAATCTGGCTTGTATAATCTGATTTAGTATTTGGATCAGGAACTGCACATTGATTTTCAATCTGCGTAGCGATCAACTTAACAGAATTTTCATATTGATTTTCAGTAGACTCAAGTTTTTTCATCAACGGATAAAGTGCATCTACACCATGATCTATTTGCTGTAATCGCAGCCGATGATTTTTTAAATCATTTAAACTAATGGCATAATCACCAATTTTTTTCTGAAGCGTTTTTTCCAAGACCGGAATTTCAATTAATTTAGCATTAAGCTTCGGAATTTCATCCAACCCTATATTTTCAGTTGACGGTTTTAAAAATATTTCACTACAATGATTTAATAAAAGCTCCTTTATTTTGGAAGGCGCCACATTTTTATTCATACAAAGTGAATTGGTAAATTCATAAGTTGTATTGAGTGCGGTAACAGATTTTTTGCGATTATTGATTTCTACAGTTAAATTATTGATTTCTTCTTTCGCAATTTCTAGTTCTTTTAATTTTGATTCAAATGCCTGCAATTCATCATTACCGCCCCTTGATGCATTGTTACCATTCATTCCTGGAATCATTCCTAATATATTTCCAAACAATGGATTTCCGCCCATTAATGCCATTCCAGCACCAGGTAGAAAGCTACTCATTAAACCGGAGAACAATCCTTTTACCAAACTATTACTGGGTACATGTGTACCAAATGGAACCGTACTTTGCGAAGCCTTAAATTTTGCATGATAAATGTAATTATTAAATTCAACCAGGTGAAAGTAGACTTGTTTACCTTTTTTAACAATAGGCTCTTCGATAATTTCATTGTTTTTCATATACCACATACTGTCATTATGCACATCATAATAAATGTGAAGATCCTGAGCCTTGACCGACATGGCAAGCAGAACAAAAATTACAAGATTAATCGCTTTCATATTTTTTTATTTAACTATTATAAATGAATCTGAATACATATTTATTTCAACGCTCCCGGTAGAAACGGGTTTGCTTCCCCGGGTACTGTAAAATTCTTCGGTTTCAAGATCTTCTATCATTTTTTCAAATGGATTTTTGGAAATGCCACCACGGGAACCATAAGTTGATTTTAAATCCATCGCTTTGCTCGAAGATATTAATTTAAATACTTCATTTCCTAAGGGCTCCCCTACCTGCCAGAAATTAGGTATCAATTTTTCCATACCAGGAAGAATTTTCATTTCTTCAGGAGTCTGATAATCTGAGGGAAGTAATATCGTGATCATATTATCTGGCTGAATATCTATAAGTGTAAAATAAGCCGGACGCATTCCTTCATTCTTAATCAGAATTTGAAAAGTATCACCAATAGTCATACTTTTCATGCCGCTATTATCTTCTTTAAGCGTAATGATTTCGGATTTGTCGTTGTATTGTACGTTCCCATTTTTAATTTTAACAATTTTAAAGCTAAGTCGGTAATCTTCACTTTGAAGCGAAAGCTTACGTAATGCACTCCCTTTAAGATATGCTAAGATTTTTTTACTAAACCGAATTATAGCGCCCTGGCTCATCATTTTTAATTTGAAACTATCCAAGGTATATCCCAGATTGGTCCGCAAATAGATATAAGCTTCGCCATTACCCAGAATACCTTCGCCAATCAGCAACGATGAATTTAAATTATTTTCTTTGATAAAAGAATAGGATAATAATTTTGCACTTATCTTTTCTTTTGCGACAGGATCTTTTACATCAATTGCAATGTTGACTACCAAATTGCCCATGTTTTTTTCCAACAGATAAACCCAGCAATTTTTTAATAATTGAGGTTCGACAATTGAATCCAGACTTATTACAGAAGTAGTTGGATTACATTGAGAAATAGTTCCGGTAACCAAAGCTTTGGCTTTTTCCAATTCCCTGGTATCACTTGGATAAAATCCAAGCTTTGAACCTTCACTGAGATCCTGCAAAAATCCACCATTGATCATAATGTTATCGTCATCAGATGCTGAGATTACATTAAAATATACAGGCGAACCTAATAACTTACCATTAAGTATTTCCAGATCCAGATCGCCTTCAACCTGGGGTAATTGCATTGGAGCAATTGATCCCATCTCTACTTTAATTTTATCAAATAAGCCCCGATACGATTCACCACTTTTTGATAAAACCAAATGCTTTGAAAGTGCATAACTCAACGAACCAAATTGTTCACCCTGATCATTGGTCATTTCATAATTAATTTGATTTTGAGAAGACCCAAAAAAAGCAATCATTGGAGCAATTTCCGAGGAATTGACAACACGAGTACTCAGGTTATTATTTTCTTTTAAATTTTTATTCCGGGCCAATTTTTGAATATAATCAGGTGCGGCCATAGGTTCTGTGCTGCCTCTGCCAACCGCGGATCCGCGTGTTCCGGTTCCGGAATGACAAGCATCCAGAGAAACAAACAGATGTCCTTTAGTACCCAGTTGTATTCTAACATCGGTTAATAACACATCGATTTCATCATCAGTTATCAGAAACTGACCTTCATTGACACCTGCCTGGAATTTTTTAGGAGAATCATAAGGCACCAGGCATTCATCATAACCATCAATTTCATCTCCATCTTGATCTGGTTTTTGCTGACCATGACCAGAAAAATGAAAATAAGCTATATCGCCTTTTTTTACGCTGGAAACCAATTCTTTTTTTATAGCATCTATAATATTTTGACGGGTTGCATTTTCATCAGAAACCACTTTTATATTTTCTGATTTAAATCCTTGTTTTATCAGGGCATCATTTATTATTTTAATATCATTAGAGGAACTTAAACTGGCCCAACCTCCTGATGCCGGGTATTTGCCAATACCAATAAGTAATGCTTTTTTCTCTGATCCGGTTTGCCCTGATAACCTGGAAAGGATACAAATTAAGAAAAAAAGTACACCTAAGTAGTTCATAATTACTAAAATTAATATCGTTGACTTGAATTTAAATCCAGTCTAGTATGATAATATAGTGGGTCCGTTGTTTTTGTTATCACCCTTAAATTATAAAATGAAAATTTGATAATTGTAACTCTATCCAGTAGTTTATGTCAAAAATCGTTACTAACAAAGATAAGAAAGATATTATAATTCTTTACCACTGAAACTGTTGAAATCCGTCATAAGATTATCCCCGGATTATAGAATAAATCATCTTCTGATTAACGAAATTGCAGCTATGGATTTAGAATTTGTCAATTTTACCGGATCAGCATCTCTAAAGCTAATACTTTAGGGAATCTCTAAAAATCGCTTAGACGAGGCATGTAAATTTTTTAAATTCCGATTTTACTTCTGTAAATGAGGTATTTAAAAAATTTGCATAACGAAGTATAAGTAGATTTTTAGAGGTTCCCTTTACTAAAAAAGATCTGCAACACTCTAAGTTAACTTAATCAATTCACTACTTTTCATGTTAATTTAACTTTTATGTCAAAATATTCAGAAATTTCATACCAAATAATAAATTATGGCTATATTTATTCAATCGGGAAGGATTCATTTTTTTAATTCTTTTTCTGATAACTATTTTAACATCCGACTATGTACTATTATCATATCAACAGAAATACAATTAACTTATTTAATCAAAAATGTATAAATTATGAAAAAAGCAATTTTATGTACAATGGCGTTTCTGGCCATGATGTTTACAGGTAGTTTATTGGCACAGGTAAACACGACGGGTTCCAAAACCAGAACATCAATCAGTGATTTGAAATGTTGTGCGGCTATTTATGTCAGCTACCCTGCACAAATGGGCCAGGATGCCTCAACCAAGACCTTAACAACAAGACCCTTCGGAGGAAGGCATCAGGGCATTGACTTAAGCTATGATGTTTTGGATCCGAATGGTGGTTTGGTACCCAATGGTTCCAGCAGTTTTAGTATTAATTCCAATGGCGAATTAACTATAGATGCTGGAAAATTACCTGCGGGAAAACAATATCGCCTTCGTTTAAAAGCAGGCAATGATGTAGAATATCATAATTTTTAATAAAAACGTCGCGAGATTACCAGCTTTCTGAAATAAATTCAGAGACTAAAAATAAATGAGGCAAGAAATTGCCTCATTTATTTATTTGATAACAGGAATCGTTCGTATTCCAATGACTTTTATAGCTTAATTGTTCAGAACTCTGAACTTAAATGGAATTGAATGGACGGATAATTTTCTTGGACTAATTTCAAAGTCCAGGCAGATTCAGCCAAAAAAATTAATTTCCCATCTTTATCTCTGGCAAGGTCTTTTTTTCTTCGCAGCGTAAACTCATCCAGCATTTTCTGATCAGTACATTCAACCCAACAAGCTTTATGAAGATTTACCGGATCGTAGCTACAAGCAGCATTGTATTCATGTTCCATTCTATACTGTATCACATCAAACTGCAATGCGCCAACCACTCCGATTATTTTTCTCTGATTGTCCTCTTTGATAAACATTTGTGCAACACCTTCGTCCATAAGTTGATCAAGCCCTTTAGCAAATTGTTTAAATTTAGAAGGATCTGAATTGTTGACATATCTGAAAATTTCAGGCGAAAACCTTGGAATTCCCTTAAAATGCAATGTTTCACCTTCAGTCAGGACGTCACCTATCTTAAAGTTTCCTGTATCAAAAAGTCCAACGACATCGCCTGGATAAGCTTCATCTACGACTTCTTTTTTGGCAGCCATAAATGAAGTTGGATTAGAAAATTTAAATTGTCTGTTAAGACGTACATGAAAATAATTAGTGTTTCTTTTGAAAACACCCGAGCATATTCTGAAAAAGGCAATGCGATCCCGGTGTTTTGGATCCATATTAGCGTGTATTTTAAAAATAAATCCTGTCAGTTTTTCTTCTTCAGGCTTTACAATACGCTCTTCTGTCTCCCGAAGCAAGGGCTCAGGAGCAATTTCTACGAAACAATCTAAAAGTTCACGCACTCCAAAATTATTCACCGCACTGCCATAAAAGACCGGACTGATCTTCCCGTTGAGATAATCTTCCCTTATAAAATCAGGATATACAGAATGAATTGTTTGAATCTCTTCCATGAATTGCGTATGTTCTTTCGTGCCAATCAGCTTACGAAAATATTCATCATGTAAATCAGAGATTGAAATCACATCTTCAGCATCTTGTTTTCCATGCGGTCTGAAGTGAATGAATTTTTTTTCAAACAAGCTATAAACACCCTGAAAGTTTTTTCCCATGCCAATCGGCCAGGAAAGAGGAGTCACCTTTAGATGGAGTTTGGTTTCTACTTCATCCAACAAATCAAAAGCATCCTTGCCTTCACGATCCAGTTTATTAATAAACACAATGACTGGAGTGCGACGCATGCGACAAACTTCGACTAATTTTTCGGTTTGCTCTTCAACACCTTTCGCAACATCAATCACGACGATAACGCTGTCTACCGCAGTTAAGGTGCGGAAGGTATCTTCAGCAAAATCTTTGTGCCCGGGAGTATCGAGAATATTTATTTGCAAGTCTTTATATGGAAACGCCATAACACTGGTAGCTACCGAAATACCACGTTGCCGTTCGATTTCCATAAAATCGGACGTTGCATGTTTTTTAATTTTATTAGATTTTACGGCCCCAGCTGTCTGAATGGCTCCTCCAAATAGAAGCAGTTTTTCAGTAAGTGTGGTTTTTCCGGCATCGGGATGGGAGACAATCCCAAAGGTCCTCCGCTTTTTTAATTCCTTTAAAAAACTCATAAGGCCGCAAAAATAGGATTTCAGCAGCAAAATGAACCATACTAATAGGGATTCTTAACAGCTAATTGTGCATGTGCCAGGTGGTGTCTGCAATGCCATGAATACATACTGATCGATTCTTCGATCGTTATAAGCCGATTATGTTCAGGATGAATGAAAGATCTTTTTAAAGATATCGGATCCAGTGAATTTAAAAAGACACACCATCGAAGATGTAAATCTTTTAAAAGTTGAAGTGAACAAGTTACCGGTACCGACCTGACATCTTCCAATTCAGCCCAGCGAGATTCATTATAGGGGTTTATTGTAGGCTGGTCCGCCGTATAAGCCAGTTTATGCCGTAAATAAGCATTCAAATGGCTATCTACAACATGATGGCTTAATTGACGTATGGTCCAACCATCTGGCCGGTATCGGAATGCAAAAGAAGCTTCTGGTAAATTACAGACAATTTCAGTGAAAAGATCCGGAAATTCGCTGATATCCTGAATGCACTTTTTGATTGTTTCAGGCTGATAATCAGCTTGTTTTGTCCATTTTCCTATGGGGTATTTTAAATCGTCCAGGTTCATGATTACGCTATTTAATAAACTATCTCTGAAGATACAAATTTCGGATAGAGAAGTTGCATTTGTAAAAAACTTTTAAAAAAGCCATACAAATCTTCTGTAAATCCCTCTAATCAGAAACCGGGTGGTAAAAATTACGACATCTTTAAAAAGCAATAACAATTGATTGACTCTTTTGGCCCTGTTTGATTTATAACTTTGCCCAATAATTATTCAAAAAAATAAATGAATCAGGAAACTAACCACACAAAATCAATTTCCAGCTGGATTACTTACATTTCCTTTCTGGCATTGATAGGCGGATTAATGTATTGCGTAAAATCATGTAAACAAGATTCGATACGTCAAAATCTGAATGCCGGGCTTAAAAATGCGGAAAACGCAATAGACTCCATCTCAGCAGAAGCAGAAAAAGATGCCAAATCGGTTAAAGAAAGTCTGGATAGCCTTGCAGTTTCATTTAAATCAAACTGGAAAGCACTTGGTAAATATATCACAGTAAAACTTGCTGATGAAAATGAAGTTTCGATACCGGAATACGGACTTGAAATGAAATTGGTCAACTGGTTAAAAAACCAAAAAAATAAAATTGATAAAACCAACTGGTTTAATTTTGACAGAATTTTATTTGAACCCGGCAGTTCTAAATTAAACGCTGTTTCCAATGAGCAATTACAAAATATTGCCTTTATTATGAAAGCCATTCCATCTTCAGAATATATCATAGGAGGATATACCGACAATCAGGGAAATGAATCTGAAAATTTAAAATTATCCCAGGAACGGGCAAATACAATTAAAAATGCTTTAATCGAATTGGGGATTGAATCCAATCGGTTACAGGCAAAAGGGTTTGGAAATACGTATCCAATAGCAGATAATACTCACGAAGAAGGAAGAGCTCTTAACAGAAGAGTTGCAATTCAGATATCCAAACGATAATAGTCCTGGTTGAAATTAGCCAAAAAAAGGCTATAGATTTGTCAACTTTAGTACAAATTTTTTTTGAACTGGACAAATTTATTTTTTATCCTTGGCCTGTTTTCGAATTGGCAAAGATTTAACAACTCTGTTTTTTAAAGTAGAATTAGATTTTACTAGGATTTAGCCAATTTGCTAATTTTTAAGATGTACTCGCCGTATGAGCTTTTTTGTAAAATTTCTGCATGTTTTTTTAATTGTTCCAGGGTGATAAATCCCATCAAGTAAGCTACCTCTTCGATACACCCAATTTTCAGACCTTGACGTTGTTCGATAACTTGAATAAACTGAGAAGCCTGCATCAGCGATTCTGTGGTTCCGGTATCCAGCCAGGCAACTCCTCTACCTAATACGCCTACTTTTAATTTTTTCAGATTCAGGAAGACTTTATTTACGTCTGTAATTTCGTATTCTCCTCGGGCCGAGGGCTTCAAATCTTCAGCAATTTTTATTACAGAATTATCGTAAAAATAAATTCCCGGTACTGCATAATTTGATTTTGGATGTTTTGGCTTTTCTTCTATACTTAGTGCATGTAAATCATCATCAAATTCAACTACTCCGTATCGTTCCGGGTCTGAGACAGAATATGCAAAAATAATACCTCCATCTGGTTTAGTACTTTCTCTCAACAAATCCACGAGTTTATGCCCATAGAAAATATTATCTCCAAGAATTAAACAAACTGAATCATTACCAATAAACTCTTTTCCCAATACAAATGCCTGCGCCAAACCATTTGGCACCAATTGCTCTTTATAACTTATCTGAATGCCCAATGCCGAACCGTCATTTAATAAATTTTTAAATTGCGGAAGATCATGAGGTGTTGAAATAATTAGTATCTCCTTAATTCCTGCGAGCATTAAAGTAGACAACGGATAATAGATCATAGGTTTATCATATACCGGCATTAATTGTTTACTCATGGCAAGTGTAATCGGATACAATCTTGTCCCTTGTCCTCCAGCTAAAATTATTCCTTTCATTTTGTATAATTATACTCGATTAAATATTATATCAATTTTCTGTTATCCTTTCTTTTGATCCAGAATTTTTAGTATTTCCAAATTTACCTTTTCTACAATTTCCTTTAATGTTTCAATATGAGAGTTTTGAAGTGTATTTTCAATTGAAATTAGCTCAATTGATTTTTCGCAACACTGAATTCCGGCATAACAATGAATCATTGAAAAATTGGTTTTCAACTCATGTATTTTATTAAAGAGGCCTGACCATAATTTATCAGCAAATCGTTGTTCGATTGCCTGTATTTTTGAATTACTATCTTCCATCCATTCTTCCAGCATTTCTATTAACAGAGCATTATCGCGGAAAACAATTTCGTGCATTAATTTTAAATCAATTGAGATTTCCATATTCTGTATAAAGATGATCTGTTCTTGGATAAAAAATAAACTGTGCTCCTAATTCTGACAAAACAAATAAGCAGAAACTGTCTGTATGAGATTTATATACTTTCTTAAACTCTTCTATTTTGGCCGATTCTATTATTTCTTTAAGGGCAAATTCTTCCAGGCTGGATGCATTTACAGACCAGACACCTGTTTGGTCGCCAGCTTCTATGACTGAAACTCCCATAGCCAGTTCCTGCTGATGCAAAACGAATATTGGATAATTACTAATTTCCTGATCCAACATAATATCCAAAGCATTATTTAAAGCTTTTCGATATCGTCTTAAATCATCTTCCAACTGTAGGTATTTATCAAATTGTGTGTTCATTTTTGCAAAGATAATAATGCTACAGATTCTACATGATTTGTATGAGGAAACATATCCACGGGTTTAATTCTTTTAACCAGATATTTTTCACTTAATAATAGAATATCTCGTGCCTGAGTAGCCGGATTGCAGCTAACATAAACAAGTTTCGCAGGTGACAAGCTTAATATTTGGTTCACAACGCTAAGGTGTAAACCTGCTCTGGGTGGATCTACAATTAAAACATCAGGTTTGCCATGATTTTTTTGCAACTCAAGTGCATCAATATCTTTTGCATCAGAAATATAAAAATGACAATTTTCCAGATCATTTTCTCTGGCATTGATTCTTGCATCATCAATAGCTTCTTTCACTTCCTCAATACCAATTACCTTAAAAGCATTTTTTGCCAGATAAATACCGATACTTCCTACCCCGCAATAAAGATCATAAATTATTTCATTGCCTTTAAGATCACAAAACTCCAGCACGATTTGATAAAGTCTTGCAGCCTGCTCTGGATTTGTCTGAAAAAACGATTTTGGACCAATTAAAAATTTTGCATGATCCAAATACTCTGTTAAATAATCCAAACCAAACAACTTTATAAAATTTAAATCAAAATAGCTGTCATTTTTCTTTGGATTGATTACGTAATAAATAGATACTATTTCTGGAAATTCGGTATGCAAATGTTTGACAAACCCTTTTATACTATTTTGGTCTTCATAATGAAACACCAGAATACACATAATTTCTGATTTCGAATTACTTTTAATGATAACATTCCTGAGTAAACCTTGCTGTAATTTAATATCATAGAATTCAAGATTCAGTTTTAATGAATAATCCCTGATGAAGTTTCGGATAGAATTCGTGCTGTCAATTTGAAGATGACATTTATGTATATCCACAATTTTATTAAAATTTCCCGGTCGGTGAAAACCTAATGCTTTTTGATTCACTATCTGATCAGATTGACTGATTTCCAATTCAGTTAACCACCGGTAATTTGAGAAAGTATATTCCATTTTATTCCGGTAATATTCCGTGTGTAATGCTGGTAATATGGATTCAATGAGCTGATCTGAAATTTTACCGATACGACATAAGGCATCCCGCACCAATGTTTCCTTTTGTTTTAATTGTTCTGAATAATTGAGATTTTGCCAACTGCATCCCCCACAAATTCCAAAATGTGAGCATACAGGCTCTGTCCGGTGAATTGAATGCCTTAAAATACTGATCAGATGGGCAAACCAGGCACCTTTTCGTTTTCGGGTTAACATAACCTGTACACGGTCTCCAGGAACAGCATCATTGACAAAGACAACCATGCCGTCATCTGTTCTGCCAACCGCCAGGCCTTTATGTGCCAGACCGGTTATTTCCAACTCTGCAATTTTGGGTTTAGATTTACTCATTATTTGATTATCCTGAATTCAATTCTCCTGTTTTCCTGTCGTAGCTCTTCTGTAGAATTATCATTTAGGGGTTCAGATTCTCCTTTACCTTCATGAATCAGGCGGCTATTTTGAATACCCAAACGCATTAAATAATTGATAACTGCAAGTGCCCGTTGTTCTGATAATGCCAAATTGTCGTTTTCTGCACCGACATTATCGGTGTGTCCTGTAATTTTTAATCGGAGCTCCGGATGTTCTTTTAAAAATTTAAACAATGTTTCAAGTTCAAACTTACTTTGTGATTTTAGCACAGCTGAAGCCGTTTCAAAAAAAATATTTTTCAAAACATAAGCAGTATCCTTGAATTGATTTGTTCTGCTGAGTTTTTTATGAATAATAAAAGGATGTAATTTAATATTTGCTTCAGAACATCGAAACTGTTCTGGTATAAAAATATAATCCTTGTGATAGACATGCATGGCATAATCTGCACCGGATGGTAAAGCAATCAGGAGTTTTCCTTTTTCATTGGTTTCATTTTGAAAATAATATTGATTTGTATTTAAATTAAAGACACTAACAAACGCTTTTACCGGTTTCCCGGTATGTAAATCACTTACTGTGATTTCTACATAAGTAGAAGGTATTACTCTGAGTTCGACAGGAAGAATCAATTCATACAGATCCAGATTAGGTCTTAGATGTGAATACATTTTTTCAAAATACTTTTTATCACTGGCCATCCAGGCTTTTTTGCCATCTGGAAAAACGACAAAAGAAGATTCGTCACCTTTGGAATTTATTGGGTAGCCCAGATTTACGGGGCTTTGCCACTTGCCAGATTCGTCCGCTATTGAATAAAACAGATCTCTGCCACCCATACCCGGAAAATAATCTGAAGAAAAATAGAGCACTTTATTATTTGGATGAACAAACGGACTAACTTCATTTCCGGCAGTATTAATTTGATCTCCCAGGTTCTTTGGTACAGACCAGCTTTTATCTGGTTTCATCTTGCTCATCCAGATATCATAACCCCCGAGTGTACCTTTCCGGTTGCTGGTAAAATAAACTGCATTTCCATTATCGGCAAAACAGGCATTCGATTCATAAGCTGCTGTATTTATGATATCTCCCATATTGTATGGTTCTGTCCATGAATCATTTTTGTATTCAGATAAATACAAATCACATCCCCCAAACGAATACTTGCGATCACAAATAGTGTACATCAGTTTAGTACCATCTTGAGATAAAGCCGGTGAACCTTCATTGAATGGAGTATTGAGGTCGACAATAGGCTCAGCAACTGTCCAGGCCGAATCTTGAAAAAATGAAATAAACAAGTCTTCATCTCCACGAATAGAACGGCGGGTAAATACTGCTGTATTCCCATCTGCTGAAACAGAAGGCATATATTCTGAATATTCAGAATTTAAGGCATCTAAAAAAATGGGTTGAATCTGCAGAGGATGTTGATAAGCAGAATCGGCAAAAATGATGTTTTTCGACAATGATTTTGCTTTGTTCTGTATATCAATATTGTCATAATCTGCAGAAAGAAAATAAGAAATATTTTTATGTGCCTGATCAAAATGATCCAAATGGTATTGCACAAGAGCCAGAGTATAAAAAATTTTAAGATTATAAAAAGAATCCAACTGTAAAACCTTTTGCAAATGAATTTCAGCACATGAATAATCTTTTATATCAAAACATACTGAAGCCCATTGCAGTTCGGCATCGATAAAATCAGGTTCTTTTGACAAGGCTTTTTCAAAATAAAGTATGGCTTTGTCAAACTGATTAGTATGATAATACTGCTGAGCTTTTTGAAAGAGTTTCAGGGCTTGTTTAGGAGCGTTTTTTTTTGTATAATAGCTTTGAGAAAAAATACATTGACTAAATACAAACATCAATAGTGCTGATAAAGCAAACTTCATAAATTTTTCTCCTAAAACGATCAAAGAGAGAAGATTAATATTGGAAATTAATTTTGTTCTTCCAATAATAATGTCGCGGAGTTGAGGCCTAATTCAGCAGCCTTTTTTATATCCAGGATATAATCGGCTTTACCTGCAGCTTTCCTGGCCATACCCCGGTGCATAAATATTTCAGCCTGATTATTTTCTTTTTCTGATTCCAACGCGGCCAGACTATGGTCAAATGCTTCGAGAGCCTGATCCATCTGACCTAATGCAAACAAAGTCTTCCCATAATTAAACCAGGTTATGGACATATGTTTTAAATTAGGATCACCTTCTGGAAATGATCTGCTGGTAAATAATTTGTACTCAAATGCGGCTTCTTTAAACTGGTTTAATTCCAGATGACAATTTCCTTTAATCCGTCTTGCAGCCCAATAAATGGATTGAAGAGCAATAGATTGTTTTGTTGTTTCATCCAGGCAATGAATGGCTTCTTTAAATTCTTTTTTGACCATCAGCGTTCTTGCTAAACCATAATGAGAAGAGGCATTCATGTGATCAAATTTGATGCTTTTTTTAAAATCATAAATTGCATCTTCATAATTCTTTAAATGAAAATTGATATATCCTCTTTTTTCATAAGCCTGAGAGTGCCTGTCATATTTTTCAATTGCTTCGGTCAATAACTGCATGGCTTCTTTTTCTTTTCCGATTTGTTCAGCCATTTTTTTACCTTCCTGATATAACATCACAGAAGATTTTTCCACTAAAGGCTCAATATGAAAATGTTTTAATATTTTGCCATTATCTGTCATCCAGGCATTGATACTTCCTGAAAGCGAAAATTGAGAACAATATTCAATCAGACTGATGGTGTTTTTCCAAACTTTTTCTGATGAGTTACCAATAAATCTACCGATATAAAAAGAGTATTCTTTTTCCAAAAATATTTCTTCGGGTACTTTAAACAAGATTTCGTTCTTATATAGAGTTTCAGCACGTTGGGTATAAAGTGCCAGGACTTTATTAAATGATCGTTTACTCCCAAATTCAAAACGTCCCTGAATTATCACTTTATAAAAAGTGTTTTGTTGCATAACAAAGTTTTTCATATATCGTATCAGTTAGCGGGAAACTTACTCATTTCAATGGAGCCTGAAATTTTGACAAATGAAAACATAGTTGTCCATCTATCAAATTAATCCATCTGTATATTAAATTTATGAAATGTGTATCAGCCCTGTATCAAAGTACCTTACAAAGATCGCAACTTTAATGTGATTCTACAATTAATTTTTTGCTAATTCATTAAGAATCAAAGAATTAATTTTTTACTATACGTAATCAAGTGAAATCTTGAGGTTTACGCATTACAACAAAAAAGTTATAAAAGGGTTGTGTTTGAATTGGTACTAATTTTTTCAACGAATTCAGAATCAACTAATTAGATCTTCCATTTTTCAACGGAATGACAAACTATTAACAAGTAGTTTCAAAGTTTTGCAGAACTTCCCTTGTTTGGATAAATACCTGCATTCTACATAACCAATTTCTAAGAAATAAGTGTTTAGCATTTCCATGTCAAAACCTGATCATCTTTTTAAAGGCCATGCGCATAGCAAAAATACCTCCAACAATAATGATAAAAACCAGGTAAAATGGTACAAAACTGATGGCATATAAATGCGTGCGGTCGATGATCCACATCAGGGATAATAAAACTGCAATGATCACCATTAGATTACTGATCTTATCGAAGCCAGGTATAAGATCAAAATCTATCGTTTTTCGAATGAGTAAGAGAATGACAATCATCATAAAAACAGGCAATACCTGAAGGATCAATTCCGTCTCCATGATACTTCGTTTTTCAAATAAGAAGAAATAAATGCTTAGCGTAACTGCAAATATTCCGGGTATGCACACCAAATAAATGATTACCGCATAGAACATATTCCAGGGAGCCAGATGCGCTTCTTCTTTGGCAAATTGAGATGCAAGAACCGTTAAAGCCAATATGACTAAGTAATAATAGACAACGACCATGGGTTTCATTTGAATCCAGTCAAAAAGTTGCTGCAGTGTCATAAGCTGTGATGTTTAAATTTCTAAAAATAATTTCATCGGATCTTCCAGCAACTCAATGAGCTTGACTAAAAAAGTAACTGAAGAAGAACCATCTATGACCCTGTGATCATATGATAGAGCAAGATACATCATTGGCCGGATTTCAATTTTTCCATTAATGACCACGGCCCGTTCCTTTATATTATGCATGCCCAGTATAGCAGATTGGGGTTCATTAATAATCGGTGTACTCATCATCGAGCCGAAGACGCCGCCATTGGTTATGGTAAATGTACCTCCGGTCATTTCGTCCATGCTTAGTTTTCCGGTTCTGGCTTTTTCGGCCAGATTTTTTAACTGAAGTTCAAATTCGTGCAATTTCAATGATTCTACATTGCGTATGGGTGGTACGACTAATCCATTGGAAGTAGAGATGGCAAGCGAGATATCGACATAATCATGAAAAATCAGATCCTCGCCGTCCAGACGTGCATTGACTTCAGGCATCTGCAACAGAACGGTACTGCAGGCCTTTGCAAACAAAGACATAAATCCAATTTTAATCCCATACTTTTTTTGAAAGGCCTCATTATAGGTATTGCGCAATTCCATGATGGCCGACATATCCACTTCATTAAAAGTAGTCAGCATCGCCGTTTCGTTCTGTGCTGAAACCAGGCGTTTTGCAATGGTGCGACGCATTCTGCTGAGTTTGACGCGCCTTTGATTTCTCGTACCTGTTACTGATTGGGATTTTGGAGATTCCATTCTGGGTATAGCTTCCAATGGTGCTTTTTCCTTTTTGGCCAGGGCTTCCAGGGCATCTGTTTTGGTTATTTTTCCATGAGGTCCAGTACCTATTATATTTTCAGCTTTCAAATTAGATTCTGCAAGAATGCGTGCGGCAACTGGAGAAGTTTGAATTTGTGATTCATGAATTGTTACCGTTTCTCTGGATTTCTCGGATTCAGGAAGATCAATCACTGCCTGAGGCTGTTTCGAAGTAGCTGAATGGGAAAATGAAGTATCCAGTTGAGCGACTAAAGCACCAATGGGAAGGTCATCTCCTTCCTTGGCAATATGGATTAATTTTCCATTTGCTTCAGCAGGAAATTCCAATGTGGCTTTATCCGATTCAAATTCACACAAGGCTTCATCGACAGCCACTATGGCACCATCGGGTTTTAGCCATTTGGATAGGGTAACTTCGGTTATAGACTCCCCGATAGACGGTACTTTAAGATCAATAAGACTCATAGAATTGAGATACAGGTATTTTTTTGTAAAAAATTTCGAAGGCAAAGATACTGTAATTCTCTCTTCTTGTCTTAATTTATTAGTCTTGTCTAATTTTTATTTTAGACTGGTATTTATTTTAGTTATGAATTCAATTTACTATCAGATTATCAATTACTTAAGATGGCTAAGGTGTATTATTTAATAGTTTGCAATCACCCCTTCAGTTGACACCGTCAGACCTGGTCTATATTCAAATTTCGGCATGGGGTAATTCTTGAAAATGCCTTGATATTCAAGACTTTGTTGATTTTGTGGATAATTTATACTAAATTAGGCTATTGATTCATTATAATCCTAATCACCTGAAAGAGGTATTTTTCAAATTTGAGAGTATCTATTTGTTTACTAAAATGAACTAAGTGATGAAGAACCTATTTCTGCTATCGGTAGTTTATTTATCCCGGATGTTTTTTCCGGTTGATATTTCTTCACAGGAAATCAGTGAACCAGATCCCGATATTTTTATCGGCGAACTCGAGTACAGTTATTCCTACAGCTCGGATGTATTAAATCAGGATTCCCTCAGAGCCTGCAAATACAGAAAAAGTATTTTCCGGTATGATCTGAAAAATTATCAAAGCACGTTTATTGGGAAAGAGACTGTCAGCTACTCATATTCCGGAACTTCGAATCTCTGTATTTCAGAAACAAACGGCAAAAAAAATTATGAATGCGAGGATTATGGAGTTGAGACAGATTCTGTGTTACATTACACCATGTATCCCAGCGATGAATTAATTTTCGGACATCCCTGTACCATTCTTGAAATTCAATCCAAATATTTCTGGACCCGGTATTACATTAGCCAATTAATACGCATTGCGCCAGACACCTATAAAAATCACAAAGCCTATAACTGGTCATTTTACGGCAAAATGACCAATGGTGGATTGATCCTGAAGTCTGTACACAAATTTAAAAACTACACCATGACTGGTACTATTACCAGACTGACAGAACGGGAATTGCCATTTAAAGCCATTAAATTTGATGAAGCATTTATCGATAATCTCTGCAAGTCTAAATCCTTAGGATCTCATAGCCGGTAATACCTGGTATCCGCTAAGGAGAATTCATGAAAGAGGATACAACAAATTAAAAGCTGAGAAAACGATTTGTAATTTTATGGAAGCTATTCGCATAGCGAAGGATTCTATTAGCTAAACTTGGTTTTATGTTTTCCAGGAAAAAAATAGTTTGGACGATTTTAGTACTGCTTGCCCTATTGTCTTGTTTTGATGTGGCATATCCAAAAGATGTCATGTTACATCACATCGGGACATTGATCATTCTGATTATTCTGGCAGCTGATATCCGGAATGAGTTTCTTTCGTTTTTTGCATTCGTATGTATAGCCCTGTTTAATGTGTTTCATATTATTGGAGCGCACTGGTTGTATTCGTATGTGCCTTATAATGACTGGGCCGTTTCGCTCTTTGGCTGGGATATAAATGCGTATTTTGGTTTTACACGCAATCAATACGATCGTTTTGTCCACTTCGTTTCCGGATTTTTATTCTATCCGTATTTATTAGAATATTATCGGCGCAGGGTAAAACTATCGATGCCGGTGGCTAACCTGGTTGGTTGGTTGGCGATACAAACCTTAGGCATGCTTTATGAAGTCATGGAATGGTATGTCTCGATTCTTTTGTCGCCCGAATCCACGGAAAATTACAATGGTCAGCAAGGTGATATCTGGGATGCCCATAAGGATATGGCCCTGGCATTATTGAGCTCGAGTATGGTATATGTCTATTACCGCATCAAACTGAAAAAAATAAAATCTCCGTAGATCTGACATTCCAAAAATAAAAAAAATGGGGATTTACATCCAGTCGGACGAAATCCCCATTTCTTGTTAAAAGCTTATTGCTTTTTATGTGTATCTTAACTTTTATGCATACGCGCAAATAAATCCGCCCATCAGGATCATACAACAAACCCAGTAGCCTGTATTGATCAGTATATACTTAAAACTTTTTTGTTCGAACAAACCATTTACGGCAATCACAGGTAAGACCGTAATTAGTCCTCCGAGCAAACCGTGTGCTGCGCCATGTTTAAATGTTCTGAATTCATTGCCGTACTTCGTCATAAAATCGAGATAATAATTATTGACTTCGGTCCCTTCCTGTCCGAATCCCGGAACATTCATCAGGGTGGACATCATGTGCATCTGATGAATGCTCATCATCATCATGGCGAATGCCAGAAAAATACCAAACACCACAGTTAATCCAAAAATCAAAGGCATATTAGCTGTTTTAGCTTTTTCTTCAGATACCCCTGACAATTGAAACCAAACCGTACCAAAAACTTTGGGATGATACCAGACAAAACCAATAAGTAAAGGAATCAATCCTGATCCTAATACCACTAACCAATTAATAGACATAATTTGAGTTTTTCGTTAATAAAATTTGAGTTACGCCTTAAAGGTAGAGAATTTTCAAATTAAAAAGGTATTGGTTTTTCCTAAAGAATGGTTTCAAATTGTTTTAAAGAGAGAATCAATAATTCGGAACATAAAATTATAATTGACTAAATACTCTTATCATAATAAGCATTTATTGAGCAGAGATCCTGAATCGTATAGCATGTATGTCTTTTTGTATAATAGTCAGGAAAAGAATTTTAATAAACCTTTTAATTAAATTTCTATAATTTAAAGCAACGGAGTGTTTACCACCCCGGAAAAAAGTTTAAACCAAATTCTGCCGAACTGTTTTTGAGCAGAGGCCAGGCAAAATAGGGTTCGAGTACTATGGCTCCAAACAGATTGACGCGGAATCCAAATCCTGCACTAAATACCGGTAGCGGTTGTAAAAACTCAAGATCTGATGTAAAATCGCGAAAATCATCCCAGGCCACGCCGCCATCCAAAAAGATATTCAACTCAATGGGTAAGAATGCAAATGGCAATAAGGCAAAACGCTTTGGTCCGGTAAGTGGCAAGCGGAATTCAAAAGAAGCCATAGCGATTTTGGATCCGCTGATTTGTTCATATAATATTCCATGCTTTGTGCGCAACTCATCCAGTTGATTAAAACCATACCCATGCATCAAACCATACTGACCCAACAGCGTCGGATAAAAATTGGCTGCATCTTTTCCGTATCTGGAATATTGCAATACTCGAAATGCCAGTGTAAACGGTTTAATCCAGTAATATTTACGGCCGTCCAGCGTACTGGCGAGAAAATCATATTGCCCGAAATATTTTTCAATACCTACGCGGTAACGATAACCAAGCATGGGTGAGGTCAATCCGAAATACGAATTATCGCCTACCCAGGCTGCATTCAAATTGGATAACCAACCTTTTTCAATCCGATAATTACCCAGATTAATACTGGAACCTAATGGAATTTTTTCACGTTGGCTACCGATATAAAAAAACTTATTGATGTCATCATAAAAATCATAGATGCGCTCCAGACTAAAAAACCGATAAGAAGTACCGGCACCGATTTCAAAACGCTGTGTAACAGATAATGGATACTGTGTAAAGAGTCCTATCTGATCTTCAAATATTCGCAAAACTTCAGTAGTATCTGCGTATGCAGAAAATTGATTACCTCTGTCATCGACAAAATTCTGACGGGTAAAACCCGGCACATAATTTAAAAATCGATTGGGTTGATGCTGTATAGTGGCACCCCAGGGCAAAGTTTTACTTCTGTTGATATATGATAAAGCAGCAGAAATATCTGAGACCTCTCCATTTAATGCCAGACCCGTGTACAACTGATGATTGCCCAGCATATCATTAAATAATAAATCGACTCCACCATTTAATCCCACGCCACCGGATATATAATTTCCGCCATATCCGGCACCGCCATTGGCGCCCACATACGCCAGTGCAAATTTTGATTTGTATGGTTTTATTCTGAAACTATCTGTTGAAACAGAAACATCATTCAAACTATTGATTTGAGTATTAACCTGATCAATACGTCTTGGATTTATTAATGGCAGTACAGCTTCACTTCGGTTAATTTCTGTAGAATCCACCGTCCTTCTTTCTATCCGGTCAAGAGACAACTGATGAATCTGAAAACTATTTCCGGTATAATAGCTATATACCAGGCGATCTCTATTGCCGGAAACAGATATTGCCGGACCAAATGGAGTCAAACTACTTACCCCTGTACGAGAATAACTTAGTTGATTTATCGTGGCTGAATCCGCTACATATTCATAAATATTATTGCTGCCATCGCGATCACTTAAAAAAAGTATATTACCATTACGGCTAAACTGTGGATTTAAATTATTCGTACCTGGAAAAAATTGTCGGTGATGTATCAAGCGGGTATCCAAATCCATTATCGCAAGATTATAATGCCAATAACCATTTACAGGTTTTTTCTGAAATGAAATTTCATCTGTGGCAAAAACAATCTGCCGGCCATCCGGAGACCAATCAGGATGAATTTCAGAATAAACTGAGTTGGTTAATTGGTTTAAAGTTTTGGTTTTTAAAGTATAGAGATATAAATCGGTTTGTCCGTTTTTCAATCCGGAAACCAGTATTTGTTTACCATCTGGCGACCATGCAGGATTACTAAAATAGGGTAATTCTTTAAAAGTTATTTCCTCTGTTGTTTTTCCTTTTTCCACATCTTTAATAATAAGGGTACTCCGTCCTTTTTTAAATGCGGCAAAGGCAAAGCGCTTTGAATCAGGAGACCAGGTACCGGCAGATTCCAGACTATTCAAATTATCAATATGTCCTTCTTTCGCCGTGCTGAATAATTTTTTAATAATTTTTCCATTGCCTGCTTCTGCTATAAACAGATCGGTGGTAAATAAATTTTTTTCAGAAAGATAACAGATATACTTTCCATTAGGACTTAGTGATGGAGAAATATTAATTCGGCCCGAATTATCGTCTGTGATAATTTTTTTACCGGGAAGATATGAATTGGGAAATTGCTTAGTATAATGTTCAGTCAGAGTTCGCTGCCAGATATTGGATAAAGTATCCAGCTGAATCCCCAATACATCCTGGCTGGCAATATTTAATCCATACTTACCAATTGACAGAAAAAATGGTTTGATTTTATCATCTCCAAACATGCCGGCAAAAAATGACCAGAACGCTTGTCCAAACCGGTACGGAAAATATTCAGGTCTGTCCAATTTTGATAATGGAGGTAACTCCTTCTGAATTACGGCATCCCTCATCCACATGGCAGTATGAACGTCTTCCCTGCCTTTTGATAAATATTCTGCAAGTCCTTCAATAATCCATAGAGGATAGTTCTGTAAAGATTGTATGGATAAAGAATCACCCCGCAGAATCATGTTATATTGAAAAGCGTGTACAAGCTCGTGACCTATGACATGAAAACTCTGATCATTGGTTAAAGCGATTGGTAAAACAATCCGGTTTCTCATCCCTTCTGTCACACCACCTGTGCCAACATCCACATTACCTCCGATGATAAAATTTTGCTGAAAGTCTCCATGATTATTATATAGTACAACCGGATTGCGGCCAATAAATTTTTCATCAAGAACGTTGGAATGAATTTCATACCAGGTTTCAAACCAGGAAGCATATTTTGAAATCATACTTGAATCCAGATCATAATAGTAAATACTAAAATGAGCTGTTTCAAAAATCTTAAACTGCAAATCATTATACTTTGGTTTATTTCTTCCAAAATATTGTGCATCTGTATCCGCAGAAATAAAAAAGATACAGATCAAAACAAATAATATCTTATAATTCATCTTATCTGATTAAAGTTACCGTAGCTTTTTTGGATTTTGATTTAATAAATGTATCATTATAACGGATTTTATAATCAGAAACATATAAGTAAGTTTCCATTGGTGCCGGATCTCCCTTATAACGGCCATTCCATCCAGACTGAACATCGGTAGATTCAAATACTTTTTGTCCCCAGCGGTTGTATATTACCATTTTATAATCAAATACATCATCACCGCAGGGATTATGAGGTAAAAAATCATTATTGAGATCATCGCCATTTTCCGGAGTAAATACATTTGGAAATTCAAGGCAATCGCAATTTTCCTTCAGGTTTACAGAAATATATTTTATGGTACAATCTGCCGTGGTATCTACCGGAATATTTTTATAGTCGCCTGGACGTTTTAGTATTAATTTTTCATAGACAAACGAATCGCAGAAAAACTGTTCTTTTAAATCTTCATGACTGCTTGAATACCGTATTGATAGTTTCAGATTGATTTGTACACTGTCACAATCATTCCTGTTTTTTAAAACAATGGAATAATCTCCTGCCTTGTCAAATGTTTTACCATAAAGGGTGGTATCGGTTCCACAATAACTAAAGGATTCATTTAGTATCTGAGAATTTTGAATCGACAGTTGAAGAGTAAAAATTGAATCACAGGCTCCATTTCCTGAGGCGATATACTGATGAAATCCGCTTGCACTGTAACTGGAATCTCTGAAGGTATATCTTTGACCTTGACAGAGTACGATGCGGAAAGTGTCCATATAGGCATCGGAAACGACCAGGGTTTTGGAAAATTCTTTCACGATACACGAAAACTTCAAAACTCTTGTTATGGTGTGTGTACCCGGTGAAAAAAAATAATTCAGATCACCAGATTGATGTATAGTGTCATTATTAACCAGCCAAAATCGGGCTCCCGGACCGGCAGAAAGATCGGTAAACACGGCATTACCGGCACAGATTGTATCAGGGCCTTCAAAGTCGGGAGTCAGAACAGGAATTTCTTCACAAAGAACTGTTTCAGTTAGTGCGGTATCATTATAACTGAGATAATCAACCGATCTGGTACCAGATCTCATTTGATAATTAAAGTCTGCAATTTGCCATACAGGTTTAAATACATTAATTTCCCCGCTTACATCGATGTCAAAACAACCTGTGAGAAATTGATTGTCGGTTTTGATAATTAATCCCTGGCTATGAATTTTATCGGTATATGCTCTCGAAAAACCACTTAATAACACGGATCCAAAACTACTGTTTCTGACGCGGGTATATTGAGAAGCATGGCGATTATACAAAAAAGCTTTTCGCAGATTGCCATTATTCTGAATGATGTACAATGCATTTTTATTGGGCGCATTCGGACCTGAAATATTATGTGTGGAAAAAGCCAGGCTGCTTACACCGATAGCATAATCCCCGTTTTCAAGCTGACAAAGACCTTCTCCTATTGTACTGTTGTCGGTACCCCGGTTGACTTCATACACATTGGCAAACTGAGTATTTAAAGCAGAGTCTACTTTGATTAAAAAAGGATCGCTTTCAGAACTGGTATGATCAATTTCCAGAATGGTAGTAAAACCGGTGATCAGATAATTGTCATTTTTATCCACAATCAGATCAAATGAATTGGTTCGCTGATTATTATACCCGTAAGTTTTAAAACCTACCGGATTCCCGTTTGGATCTGCTTTTAAAATAAATGCCTGGAAGGTTCCATCTGCAATGCACCGGCCACCCACTATAATAAAATCTCTGGAATCTATTTTAACGGAATACGCTTCATCATAAGTACCAGCAGGATTGCCAAAGGCTTTTGTCCAAAGTATATTTCCATTAGCATCGAGTTTAAAAAGATAGATATCTGCCGCTGTATTATCCGTACCATAAAAAGCGGTACTCCCAGCCACGATAAACCCTCCATCCCGGGTTTTTGCGATATCCCGGCCAAATTCTGTATTGTTGCCAATGCGCTTCATCCAGACAACCTGCCCGGCTGTATTTATCCGTCCACATAAAATAGAGGCTCTGAAAAAACCGGTACCGAGATTAAAACTAAATACAATATCTCCATTATCTGCTTCCACAATACCTGCATTTGTATTGGTTGGCGAGCCGGAAAATCCAAGTTGTTTCGTCCAGATAACTTTACCTGTACAATCGTATCGCGCCATAAATCCCTGTGAATTATTGGTACTGTCTGTGAGGAATCCCAAAGTAGCAAAGCCGTCATCAGAGAGGGTTTCTACATCATAAAATGTTGCTTCCTTATTTTTTACTCCACTTTTATACGTTTCAGGCGAATACGTTTTCTGAAACCGTATATGCTGGGCTGAAAGCCCGATACACATAAAGATCAGGCTGAATATGAAAATATATCTGCTAAAAATCATTTTTTCTGGATTCATTTGCTTGAAATACAGGCCAAATTAATTAAAACCGCTTATTCCCCGAACATATTTTCGGAAGACTTTTTGCAATCCTCTATTTTACGGGAAAAAGACAATTGAGCATTCTCATTTGTATCTTTCGGTCTGAATGAAAAGAGAGTTTGCCATTAATATCGTCCTGCTGCTGCTGGCAAATCTTTGCGTTAAAGCTTTCTATTTACTGGGTATAGACAGGTCTATGCAAATTGCAGTAGGTACCCAGGAATATGGTCTTTATTATACTTTATTCAACATAACTCTGATATTTCAATTTATCAATGATTTCGGTATTCAGAATTATACAAATCGATTTGCAAGTCAAAACCGGGAAGAAATAAAACTCCGTCATAAGGATTTTGCCGGAGTAAAAATTGCCTTGTCGTTGGTCTATATTTTTGCTGTTTTTCTTTTTGTATGGGCAATGAATTATGATGCAGCATTGTATCCTTTTATATTTCACCTGGCCTGTAATCAAATACTTGTCAGTTTTATATTTTTTATAAGATCCAATATTTCCGGACTGGGTTTTTATAAGACGGATAGTTTTTTTTCCATCCTTGACCGGCTGCTTTTAATTATTCTGGGTTCCATTTTGTTATGGCATCCCTATTTCAGTAGTTGGATTTCGATTGAATCTTTTGTATGGATTCAATCAATTTCTCTGTTTATCACCCTGTGCGCCGTACTGGTTTTTATAAAAAGCCAACACATTCGCCTTGCATTTTGGAATATCGAATTTAATCAAATTAAAAAAATCCTTATAGCTTGTCTGCCTTTTGCCCTGATCTATTTATTTAATTCCGTGTATATAAAAATGGATGTGGTATTGATTGGAAAACTACTGCAAGACGGTGACCATGAAGCTGGCATTTATGCGGCATCCATGAGATTGTTTGAAGCCGGCAGCATGATTTCTTTAGCGTTTGGCAGTTTATTATTGGCGATGTTTTCTGCAGTATATCTGGATGTCTCAAAACTTAGTGATTTATTCAAAGTTTCCCTGAATTTACTTTATGTAATCACGGTATGCATTGTATTGGTTTCCGTCCTTTATTCCAAAGAAATCATACTATTATTATATCATCAAACAGATCCGTATTGGTCTCAAACTTTTGGTCTGATTATGATATCTTTTTTACCAGCCAGTATAAACTATATTTTGGGTGCCCTTTTACCAGCTGTTCACCAGGAACATAAATTGTATCAGATTTATTTTTGGGGAAGTTTACTCAGTGTAGTACTCAACTTAATTTTTATAACACAATGGAAACTGATTGGTGCAGCCTATACAGCGGTTATTGTTCATACAATGATTATGCTGATTCAGATTTTCTACATTCGTCAAAAGAAGTTTCTTCATATCGATAGGCAGTTTATATATTGCTTGTTCTTGTTTTCATTATCGTCTGCAGCAATCGGTTTGGCTATTTATTATCTGCCACTTTTGTGGATGCTTAAAATTGCCCTGACCATGCTCGCCTTGTTTATTCTATCCCTGAGCTTCCGGATGATTTCGTTTAAAGAGCTTCTGGAGTCAAAGAAATAATCCCTTGAGGTAAATAAAAACGAGACTTGCAAATAGATTAATGGATAACAAAAATTTTACTTCGAATACGAATGTCTTGATTATAAAGTTCGAGAAAGTAAATCCCATTTGTTAATATACTAAGGTCAATGTCGTGATCCAGGATCATTTGTTTTTGTTGAATAAGAATGTTTCCGTTAATATCCCATATCCGGATTGCATAGTTTTGATCTGCCCATTTGATTTGCAGGAATAGATTTGCCGGATTGGGGATTATGTATGGTAATACATCATTTTTACTATTCTGCTGATTTGTTGTGCCCTGGCAGTGTTGCCTAAAAAAGCCACCAATGATCTGGCTTGCTTGAATATCCTGATTGGTCGGTCCAAGTGCTGGTACCGGAAAAGCACCTGGCCAGGTATGACCTCCATCGATTATTTTATAAAGTCGTACCTCGCTGTTGTCTCGTCCAGCTTTAAACATGTAGTCAAGTACGTGGCAGCGATCGGTAGGATCGAGATCCGGAAGCACAAAAACTACTGGATCGGGATTACAATTATTTTGTTGTACCCACCATTGTATGGTACTGTCAACCGGAGGAATACCCGATGCACCCTGGTAACTCACAATGGCATCCATCGTACCGTGGAAATGCAGCACCGGTAAACCTTTAAGAGGATTACAGAATCGTTGCTGCACATGCAGCATATTGCCGGCTACAACAGCAATCGCTGTAATTTCTTTATTCAGGCTACACGCCAAATGGTAACACATAAACCCACCCATCGACATTCCGGTCAGGAACAAGCAACCAGAGATTGAATAGCGTGGACGAATGGTATCAATAAGTTTAGAAATAAAATCCACATCCTTATCTGAAGAAAAATTCCAGGATCCATTCACCGCATTTGGATATACCACAATAAATCCAAGACTGTCAGCTACTCTGTTAAATTGAGAATACAATTCCTGTTGTGCTGCATTTGAATTCAAACCATGAAAATTCAAAACCAGTGGAACAGGTTTGGTAGGAAAATTTTTGGGAATGTGAACGATAAATGTTCTGTAAATCCCCTGGTGCAAAATAGAATCCAACTGGGTGGATACCATTTCTAAATTTAAAATGAGAAGACAAGTGATGATTGCAAGGGTAGGTTTTTTCATTTCATTGTATCATTTAATATTCTGGTAATTGCTTTATAAAGATAGTGAAATCAAACTATCCGGATTTTAGTCAGGTCATTCAAATCATTTTGAAAACGAATTACGGAAATCAAATGGCCATGCCGGAAAGGCTTCTGTGGCTTTCTAAAAATGGGAGAGATATTTATTTTACAAGGGTTCCAATATTTTCACCTTTGATAATCCGTTCAAAATTATCCGGTTGATTAATATCAAATACAATAATGGGAATATTATTTTCCTTACACATGGTAAATGCGGTCATATCCATAATCTCGAGATCTTTGGCTATGACTTCAGTAAAACTCAGGGATTCAAATTTTTTGGCATCCTTGTGTTTGAGAGGATCCTTATCATAGATTCCGTCGACGCGGGTACCTTTTAATATCACTTCCACATTTAATTCACTGGCGCGTAAAGCAGCAGCCGAATCTGTCGTAAAGTAAGGATTTCCGGAGCCTGCGGCAAAAATGATCACGCGGCCTTTTTCAAGATGTCGGATCGCCCGTCTCCGGATATAAGGTTCTGCAATTTGCCGCATTTCGATGGCTGTAATGAGTCGTGTATAAACTCCAATAGTTTCCAATGCACTCTGAAGTGCCATACCATTGATACAGGTCGCCAACATACCCATATAGTCACCCTGCACCCGTTCAATGCCGGATCCTTCTCCATCCATCCCTCTGAAAATATTTCCACCTCCGATGACGACCGCTAATTCAATTTTGTGACCCACGGCCATTTTTATCTGACTGGCATAATATTTTAACATTTTGGGATCGATACCGTAGGCTTGTTCGCCCATCAGGGATTCACCACTTAATTTGAGAAGAATTCGTTTGTACTTAGGCATGGAGTATTTCTTTTCATGTAAATATGTTCAAACCTACACAGAACTTTTTAAAATGGAGGCTATTTCATCAGCTAGTTTATCCATTTTATGATTTAATTCTAAGCAGAGTTTATTGCATTGCATAAAAAAAGCGAATGATAAGTCATTCGCTTTTTTTTATATCGGGTTTAACCTAATTTGACATGTTTAAATCCGGTCACCGTTAGATCCTTATCAATGGATTTGAGGTAAGCGGATATGGATAATCCTCCATCTTTTACAAATTGCTGATTGAGCAGGGTACTTTCTTTATAAAATTTTTCAAGTTTACCCATGGCAATTTTTTCCAGCATCGGCTCTGGTTTACCTTCTGCACGAGCTTGTTCTTTACCGATTTCTATTTCTTTCTGGATGACACTTGGATCGACATCTCCTTTGTCCAGAGCTACAGGTTTCATGGCTGCTACTTGCATGGCCACATCACGACCGGCATCTGTATATTCATTTCCGGCTTTATTCAGGCCCACCAATACACCCGCTTTATTACCCATGTGGATATATTGCTCTACCTGAGCAGCTTCCAGTTTTTCATAATTGGTCAGTTCAATTTTTTCGCCAATTGCTGCAACCATATCGGTTACTTTTTCTCCTATGCTGGTATTGCCTTCAAAGCTAAGCGCTAGTAAGTCTTCCAGGTTATCGGGAAAGTTGTTGAGGGCGATTTCCGCAATTTTTATGGTGGTGTTTACAAAATCTTCATTTTTGGAAACGAAGTCTGTTTCACTGCTCAATTTAACTACAACGCCTTTGGTTTTAGCATCATTTACTTTGGCAATGACCACACCTTCTTTTGCCTCGCGGTCTGCACGTTTTAAAGATAGCTTCTGACCTTTTTTGCGAAGAACTTCAATGGCTTTTTCAAAATCGCCTTCAGCTTCTGTTAAAGCGGCTTTGCAATCCATCATTCCTGCACCGGTAGCGTCTCTTAAATTTTTTACATCAGCTGCTGATAAAGTAAAACTCATATTTCCCTGTTTAATATTCTAAAATAATTTTTAAGCAGTAGCTTCTTCTTTTACTTCTGCATTGCGTTCGTCAAGACCTTCTTTAATAGCATCTACGATGTATTTGGTAATGATTGCAATGGATTTGGAAGAATCATCATTGGCGGGTATTGGAAAATCCACCTGATTGGGATCACTGTTTGTATCAACCATGGCGAAGGTTCTGATACCTAGTTTTTCGGATTCATAGACTGCGAGATGCTCATTTAGAATATCCACAATAAATACCGCAGAAGGTAATCTGTTTAAATTGGCAACCCCACCTAAAACGCGTTCCATTTTTTCGCGTTCGCGGCTAAGGGTAAGACGTTCTTTTTTAGTGATTGTCGTGACAGTACTATCAGAAAGCATGCGGTCGATATTGTTCATTTTTTTTACGGAACGTCTGATCGTACTAAAGTTGGTCATCATGCCACCCAACCAACGGTCAGTTACATAAGGCATGCTAACACTTTTTGCAGCTTCCGCTACGATATCTCTGGCTTGTTTTTTAGTGGCTACAAACATAATTTTTTTACCGGATTTGGCAATTTGTTTCATAGCTTGACCGGCCTTTTCAAGGCATTCGCTGGTACGATTTAAATCGATCAGGTGAACACCCTTGTGTTCTTTAAATATGAATTTGCGCATTTTGGGATTCCACTTTCTTCTCAAGTGACCAAAATGAACACCGGCGTCCAACATCTGATTATAAGTAGGTTTTTCCATGATTAGCGGATAATTAGAAAAATGTAAAAATTAACGTTTAGAGAACTGTGAGTTTTTACGCGCTTTGCGTAATCCAAATTTTTTGCGTTCAACCTCTCTGGCATCACGGGTTAAAAACTTCCGTTCTTTTAGAGGAGATCTGTTTTCACCATCTATTTTACAAAATGCTCTGGAGATTGCCAGACGTAAGGCTTCTGCCTGACCTTTCAAACCACCACCCCGGATGCTGGCCGTAATCGAGTAGGAAGTATCTCCGCCTACGATCTGAATCGGATCCATTACTTTTTGAGCAATATCCTTGATGGGAAAATATTCATTTAACGGGCGGCCGTTAACTGTGACATCTGTATTTGCAGATGAGCCTTTGCGAAAATACACCCTGGCAACAGCGGCTTTCCTTCTACCAATTGCGTTAATTGTTTCCATAAATAAATTATATAGTATACGTTTCAGGTTTTTGAGCAGCGTGTGGATGCTCAGGACCTGCATAAACAAATAGTTTTCCAAACATTGCATCGCCTAATTTATTTTTAGGCAGCATTTTACGAACAGCCACTTCCACAATACGCGTTGGGTGTTTTGCCAGTAACTCTTTAGGAGTTGCACTTTTCTGACCTCCGGGATAACCTGAGTATGTCAGATACACTTTATCATTAAGCTTATTGCCTGTAAAGCGTACTTTTCCGGCATTGACGACAATCACATGATCTCCTACATCCACATGGGTACTGTAATCAACTTTGTGTTTACCTGCCAGCAAGGCTGCAATTTTTGAACACATGCGTCCGACGACCATGGCTTCTGCGTCGATAACATACCATTTACGCTTGACGTCCTGAGGACGGGTATGCATCGTTTTGTAACTCAATGTATTCACTTTATTTAATTTTAAATGAAAGATGGCTTTTTTTGAAAGCGGCGACAAAGGTAATTGCAGAGTCTTAAACTAGTTTATAAAATATCATTTTTTTTCGTTAATTTTTTTATAACTGATTGAAAAACAATGAAAATTTGGCATAATTACTCAAATTACCCGGTATCTGATGCTTTTTACCAGAGCCCTGGGTTTAGGTCAAATAAGTTGCTGATACTCTCTGAATCAAGCCTTTAGCGAATCATATCCGTTCTGTATTGCGAACAGGCTACAAGAAGCAGCGGTTTCCTCTTATCTTCGCAACCTGCAATGCACAAAAAACTATGGAAAAAATTAAAATAGGCATTACCTGTGGTGACATTAATAGTATTAGTCTGGAGGTCATTTTAAAGGCCTTAAATAATGAATCTGTCTTAAAAAACATCATACCCATTATTTATGGCAATGTGAAAATAGCTTCTTATCATAAAAATATTGTGCAACTCGAAAACCTGAGCTTCAATGTTTTAGCTCAGGGTGAACGGCCAAGGCCCGGACGAATCAACATGGTTAATTGCTGGAATGACAATGTAACCATCACCCTGGGAAAAGCCAGTCCGGATGGAGGTAAATACGCCCAACTCGCTCTGGATAGTGCAATCGACGATGTGATGAAAGGAGAAATCGACGCTATTGTTACAGGTCCGGTACATAAATTATCCATGCGGATGGCAGGCTTCGAACACCTGGGACATACCGGTTATTTACGCGATAAATCGGGCGCTCAGGATTGCCTGATGTTTATGGTATCTGACCGGATCAAAGTTGGACTGGTCACCGACCATATTCCTGTAGCTGATATCAGCAAAGCCATAACAAAGGATAGTATCTTATCAAAAATCAGAATTATGGAACAATCCCTGATGCTGGATTTTGGTATTGAAAAACCTCATATAGCTGTCCTGGGACTCAATCCACATGCCGGCGAAGAAGGACTCCTGGGCTCAGAAGACGAAGAAATTGTGCGACCGGCTATAATTGAAGCCAAAAAAGCCGGAGTGTTTGTTGCCGGACCTTACTCATCTGATGGTTTTTTTGGATCGGGTCAATTTGATAAATTTGATGGAATCCTGGCCATGTATCACGATCAGGGACTCATTCCATTTAAAACACTGGCATATTATCAGGGTGTGAATTATACGGCAGGACTGTCTTTTGTAAGAACCTCTCCGGATCATGGTACCGGATTTGAACTGGCCGGTAAAAATGAAGCAGATCCAGCTTCAATGTTACATGCTATCTATATGGCTAAGGATATTGTGATGCAACGAAAAGGTTATAAAGAAATGCATCAAAATGTCTTGAAAAAAAGGCCAAAGCTATCAGAAGAATTGAGCGAGTAGGTTCATCACGCTAAAATCATTCGTCCAGGTTTGAGATTGGTTTACTTAGACCCTGACAACTTTGGCAGGGGCAAATCTACTAATTTCTCCTTTTACGCTTGTGCTTTTTAAGCGATTTCTGACTTGGCTTTATCATATTCTTTGGAATACTTTTCGGAATACTTAGTGTCGCCGTCTTAGGAGCTATCGGCAATACAGGCTTATCTACACGTAATTCAACAAGTGAATCTTTTTTAGTTTCTGACTTTTGTACATTCGAACTGCTGATGTAATCCAGATTGTCCAGATTGTACTTTTTTACTGTCTTGATAAGAAGATTGGCATAATTGGGATCTGTAGCATATCCACAACGCTTTAATCCCTGAGCCCAACCGACATAATCTGTTTTTTCGAGGCTGAATAATTCTTTATAGCGTGGTCTGTTGACCAGAAAATCACTATGGTCGCGATACGAATCTAAAGCATCCGGGTACAGACGAAAACATGAAGCAATTAATTCACCTTCACTGTTGCGGTCGTCATCATGATAATAATAGATACCTCCGGTCCAGTTATTTTTACATTTAATACCAAAGTGGTTATTCGCATTTTTAGCTAATTCACTTTTTCCGGAACCCGATTCTAAAAGAGCCTGAGCCATTTTAATACTGGCCGGAATACCCGACCTCTCCATTTCACTGATCGCAACCAGTTTATATTGCTCGATATAAATTTCCTGCATCGATACAGGGCGGGATGAAACAAAAAACATACATGATCCCGATAAGATCAGACTCCATTTAATTAAGCGAATTGAAAATACAGATTTCATTTTTACAGGCATTTGCCTAAAGCAACACAAAAATAATACCAATTTTTAATTCACTTGAAGGGTCTGAATATATTTATATCTGATTTATAATGTTTTATAATGTATAAAATACTTTAATATGTTTATTTTTTTTCAATTTTCAGGCCATTACCCGACTCATTCAGGGACCCTGATAAGGGCTAAAATCAATTTATTTAAACCCTGACCGTTCAGCCTTGTTTTACTGCAGCAGCTTGCTTATACCATTAAGCTGACACAACAACACGTTGACGATGAGAAACGAACTTTTAAAAAATTTTATGCCAGATAAGCTTGAGCGAAGTTCAAAAAGGGACTTTAACTTAATTTTATCGGGTATACACCCTGTTTCTTGAACTTATTTTAGCGTAATTTGCGTTTGTTAAACTTATAGTACGATTTTATGACCATGAATGAAAATTATTACCATCAGCTGATTCAGAAGATTGATCAATTTACCCGAAAATATTATATAAATCAGCTGATCCGGGGAAGCCTTTATTTTACCGGTTTACTGACTCTTGTATTTCTGGCGTATAATTTACTCGAAAGTCAATTTTATTTTGGCAAATCATTTCGTAAAATTCTAAGCTCTTCCTATATCCTGTTATTTATTGCCAGTTTTTGGTATTGGATCTTCAGGCCATTACTGCATTATTTTAATTTAGGTAAGCTGATTTCCCATGAAGAAGCTGCCAGGATTATAGGTACCCATTTTGGCGATGTAAAAGATAAATTGTTAAATGTCCTTCAGTTAAAATCACAATCCATTAACTACACCGACCGAAGTCTGATAGAAGCCAGCATTCAACAAAAATCCATTGAACTCACGCCGGTACCTTTTGTGCAAGCCATTGATCTGCAGAAAAACCGCAAATACCTGCAATACGCTGCAGCACCATTACTCGTATTGTGTTCCTTATTGGTTTGGGCACCCGGACTTATTCAAAATCCTACTCAGCGATTAATACAGGTCGATAAAGATTTTGAAAAAGAAGCACCTTTTACTTTTATCCTTGAAAAAGAAGATCTCAATGTGATCCAAAACGGAGATTTTACGTTAAAAATTCGCACTGAAGGAAACGCCATACCCTCAGAGGTCTTCATTGATGTAGATCACTTCCAGTACCGGCTCAGAAAAGAAAGTGCTGAAGAATTTTCCTATACTTTTAATAATGTACAGCAAAATCTTCCCTTCACTATTTTTTCAGGAAATATAAAATCTCCGGAATATGTTTTGAATGTTATCATGAAACCATTTATTCATTCTTTTGAGGTACAACTGGATTATCCCCGATATACCGGACGAAAAAATGAACGATTACAAAATACCGGCGATCTGATTATTCCGGCAGGCACCAAAGTCAGCTGGAGTTTTAATTCCGATCATACGGATCATTTTTATTATCAGGGCTCAGTTGATCCGGAGAAAATTGAAATCCAGCGCAATACAAAAAATGAATTTAGTTATTCCAGAAATTTTAAACAGGATCAGAACTATACTTTGTTTTTAAAAAACAATCAGCTGGATAATATGGAATCCATTCAATATTATGTCAGTGTTATTCCTGATCAATATCCCCAGATACATATTGAAGCATTTGCCGACAGTATGGATTGGAAACGCAAGTATTTTGCCGGAGAATTTTCTGATGATTACGGAATCCGTCATCTCAGTTTTAATTATATCATCAAACGATCCAATGGAAATGAAGATGGTTTAAAAACAAAAAACATACCGCAGGAAGGTTCTGCCAAAGCAGGATCTTTTACTTATGTTTTTGATGCTCGTGATTTTGAATTGCAGGCAGGAGAATCCATCTCTTATTATTTTGAAGTGTGGGATAATGATGCTATAAATGGCAGTAAATCTTCCCGCAGCCAGATTCTCGAATACAAAGAAATCACAGATGAGCAATTGGCGAAAATGGAAGAGCTCAATAATGAAGACATCAAAGATAAAATGGAAGAGGCGCTGAGGGAAGCCAAAAAACTTCAGGAAAAACTAGATGATTATAAAAACAAGGTACGCCAGAAAAAAGATATTGAATGGCAAAATAAAAAGGACCTTGAAAAAATGATGGAGCAACAGCAAAAACTTCAGAAACAATTTGAAGATGCCAAAAAGAAGTTTGATGAAAATTTACAACGTCAAAAGAATCCCGATGAAGATCTTTTAAACAAACAGGAACAACTTAAAAAATTGTTTGATGATGCAGCCAATGAGGAAATGAATAAGTTGATGCAACAGATTCAGGAGTTGATGAATGAAATGAATAAAGATCAGGCAATCGAGATGACTGAAAAGTTTCAGGATAAAAATGCCGATGTTACCAAAGAAATGGATCGTCTGCTACAATTATTTAAACAACTGGAGCTTGAAAAAAATCTAAAAGATCAGGTCAAAGAGCTCAATAAACTGGCTGAACAACAGGATGCTTTATCAGAAAAAACAGAACAAAAATCGGAATCAGCTGAAGATCTGAAAAAACAACAGGAAGAAATCAATAAAAAATTTGAAGAAATTGCTAAAAAACAAGAAGAAATTAAAAAGAAAAATGATGGGCTCAATACTCCAAGGCAGATGGAAGACCGGAAAGAGCAACAAAACGATATAAAGAAAGATCTAAAGGATTCCAAAGATGAACTCGGCAAAGAAAACAATGGCAAAGCTTCTAAAAAGCAAAAAGATGCTTCCGGTAAAATGAAAGATATGGCCAATCAGATCGAACAGGAAATGGCCGATTCAGATCAGGAACAGGCTCAGGAAGACGCACGTATGTTGCGTCAATTACTCGAAAACCTGGTAGGTCTTTCTTATGATCAGGAAAAAATCGTGGGCGAAATGGCGAATATGAATCCTCAAACACCCCGCTACCTGACCCTTCTGCAGGATCAATTTAGAGTCAAAGAAAATTTTAAGATCGTCGAAGATACTTTGGAAGTACTCAGCAAACGACTGGTCGAGATTCAGTCATTTGTCATGGAAAAAGTGGGCGAAATCAATCAAAATTTTAAAACCGGCATTTCTCTGCTGGAAGACCGGCAAAACGGAGAAGCCTCCAATAATCAGCGCCGTGTAATGAAAAACATGAATGACCTGGCTGTCATGTTGTCGGAAGCTTTGGATCAAAAACAAAAGGAATGCAACAGCTCCTGTAACAAACCGGGCAGCAAAGCCTGTAAAAAACCAGGTAAAGGTGGCAATGGCAAAGCCGGTAAGGTACCCAAAGATAAAATGGCCGAAGGTCAAAAAGCGCTGGAAAAAGGCATGAAAGAGGTGCTGGAAAAAATGCGCAACGGGCAGCAGGGAAGCTCCAAAGAATTTGCAGAAATGGCTGCAAAGCAAGCTAAACTCAGGAAAATGCTTCAGGATCTTGAAAATGAAAAGAAAGAAACCGGAGGCGGCAGCAAACAAGCTCAGGAACTGATCGAAGAAATGAATCAGATGGAAAAGCAACTCGTCAATAAAAAACTAACCAACGAAATGCTAAAAAGACAACAGGAAATCACCACCAGACTGTTGGAAGCTGAGAAATCAGACCGTGAAAGAGACCTGGATGAAAAACGAAAATCAGAAACTGGTACGAATATTGTTCGTAAAATACCACCAAGCCTGGAAGAATACATCAAAGCCCGACAGGCTGAAACAGAATGGTTCAAACAAGTTTCTCCGGATTTACAGCCTTTTTACAAGAAACTGGTCGAACAATATTATCAAAGCCTCAAAAAGCAGGGATGATTAAAATTGCTTCCATACCGGCCAATATTTGTATGGTAGAAGAATATTTAAGAAAAATATTTACCGACTACCAGTTGGATAATAAACTATATCCCAATGTATTGGTATCTCTTACAGAAGCTGTTAACAATGCCATACTTCATGGCAATAAATCAGATTGCACAAAATACGTCTGCGTCAAAACAACCCGACAAAAAAAACATATCTGCTTTAGAATATCTGACGAAGGACCTGGTTTTGATCCAGCCTCCATCCCGGATCCTACTCTTCCGGAAAATCTGGAAAACTGCGGTGGACGGGGTGTCTTTTTAATGCAAAAACTATCGGATCGCGTCATCTTTCACGATCATGGACGTACCGTCGAAATAAAATTTATGATTTGATTATTTAGCTTGTTTCTTAATAAGCTAAATTCTTGTTCAAAACCTTTCTATTTCCAGCAAATTTATCTGTGGTCCCTGATGGTCACTGGCATGTTAATCCCGAATTACCACAGGTCATTGACCAGCTTTTCTTCTTTTTTTTACAGATTGTATTAAAAGACATCCAGACTTTTGTTTTTCTCAAATATGCATTTGGTTGCCTTTGGTATATTCGGATGATGATAGCATCAGCGCAATCGATATTTATTTCAATTTTACTATAAATTAATTTCCTGAAAATATTGCTTTTAAATCTATAGATTTTAATTATAAGTCTTACTGTCTGCAACTAAACTAATAATCATTCGGCTCAATTACTGGCTAATAAAATGATAAGGTACTTGGTAAATAGTCCATATCCACCATCTTTTTCATGAACTTCCGATTTATAACATCATCTTTAAAAAATATTTTTGTTTGTATTTATGTAATTACCTATTGTTAAAATAAGAGATTTCCATTCGATCAAAGATTTACAAACCATTTCAATTTTGTCAGTAAACCATTCCATATGTTTCCAAAAAGACGGAATGCCATGCTCAGGGCAAGCATGAAAGAGCAACCAGATCGGGACAGGTATTCTACTACAGAGCATTCAAATCAGAATTCTGACAAAATAAGTTTAAACCGACCATCTCAAAATTCAGTTTCTTTGCATATTCTAAAACATGATGAAAAAGAAAGCCAATATACAGTTTCATTACAACCTCGATCCTTTTGAGATAAACACACGCAAAATACGTTTGTGGATTGAAGCCATTGTGGTACAACATCAGAAGATTGCGGGTGATATTCAAATTATTTTTTGTCGTGACGCCTATTTGAGGAAGTTAAATAAGAAGTTTTTAAATCACGATTATTACACAGATATTCTAAGTTTTCCATTGGGTATGGAAGTTATCGGAGGCGAGTTGTATATAAGTATCGACAGGGTAAAAGAAAATGCAAGGGAGTTAAAAATAGATTTTGAATGGGAGTTATTGAGGGTTATTATTCATGGTGTATTGCATTTTCTGGGTTATGACGATAAAAGCGAAAGCCAGGTGAAACAAATGCGTACAGCTGAAGACGAGGCTTTAAAGCAGTACCGCAACGAGTTCCTAAAGGAAAATCATTATTTTGACCAGGTCTATGATGTGGTGCGTTGTATTCCCAGAGGTAAGGTATGCACCTATGGTCTTATTGCCGATTTCCTGAGCCTGGGTTCCGCCCGGATGGTGGGATGGGCTTTAAATCAATTGGAAGGTCATGTTACAGATGTTCCTGCCCATAGAGTAGTCAATGCAAAAGGTGAATTAAGCGGGCGGTTAAAATTTGGAGAAGCCGGTGAACGGATGGGAAAACTCCTGAAAAAAGAAGGCGTGAAAATTAAAAATTACAAAGTTCAGGAATTTGATGATTGTTTATGGAAGCCTGAATAACAGGGCATGTCAGAAACAGTTGCCGGCTAGTTTATACTTTAATTGTTTTGTTTTTTTTAATTCATTTTTTCATCAAATACAATTTTAAAAATCACTTTTTCAGATCCAGATGTATTCGTATATCTATATAAAAAAACCTGTAAATACCGGCGTATCTACAGGTGTCTAAAGGTCTCAAATAAAGAAAACTACTTCTTTTATATTTTGCATTGGTTGTTAATCATTCATATAACATATTATTCTAATACTATGCCAACTTTGTTATAAATGTCAAAAATATTTTTAATAAACTTCAAAAATCAGTTAATAAGCAAGAAAGTAAATACTCCCTAAAATTTGGCCAGAATGCCTAAAAATGGCGGTTTATGATTCAATTCTAAAGGAAATAGAACACAAATTATCGCCTCCTTATTTTTTACCGAAAAAATCTGTTAATTGTCTTTCGGAAATTAAAAAAGGCTTAAAAAATAATTAAAAAATAAGAATATCGCCAAACAATAAAGATGAAAAGAAGGCTGTTTACTATTTATTTAAAGAAAGAATTTACGCCTATGGTTATTAATTTTACATCTCTTCAATTAATTCGCTTTATTTATCATGACTGCAGTTCCACAGAATCTCAAATTCTGGAAGAATGTATTGCTTCGGATGATTCTTTAACTCAAGAATTGACTATGCTGACAGAATCCAGTCGCTCAGTTCCAAAAGCACTTTTTTCTGCACATCCCGACAGCATTCAAAAAGTCCTGGACTATAGTCTGAAATTGAAAGTTTGACCTGGACAATCTGTTTAATGACTTTCGGTGCATTTGCCAGAGTACCGGAAGGATTGCATTATATACGAAACAGATTGATCAAAATAAGATCCCCGATAGGATTTTATGCATCCTGCTTGCCGTTGTGGCATGTATGCCTTTATAAATAAATTAAAGGTCTTAATTTGTTATTCGTACACTTTCTCAACGGTATTTTGAATCGTTGGAACTGTTTGTAAATAAGCCCACAGGCCTTTGATTTCATAATCTTTGAGATTACCCATAGGAAGCATAGGATAGCGTATGGGTTTACCATCTGGCCGTTTCGCCTCTTTCATGGCCCGGTAAAAATCGTCATAGGTCCAGTTGCCAATTCCTGTCGTTTTATCCATGGTAATATTGGCAGAAAGTACTGTTTTACCATCGAGGTCAATCAATTTATTACCTCCGCCCATAAAGCCCAGGGATTTTTCCGGATGGTCCATATCGAGTTTAGTAAAATCTGCCGAATGGCAGGCAAAACATTCTATTTTTCCAAGAGCCACATATTTGCCATAAGCGACCAGGTCATTGGTATCTGGTGCGATAATCGGTTTTTCTGGCAGGGCCATCGGTTTAAAGACCACATTACAGAGAAATTTACTCAAAAAGCTGGGTTGATTGGCCGGATGTGCTGCTTCAGAAGCCTGTAATAAAGGCATATCGGATTTCAAAAAACAAATAATCGACTCCAGGTCCTCATCAGAAAGCCGCGGAAATTTAGGCATCCAGATCGGTGCATACCTTCCATCAGCACGTAAACCTGTACGTAAAAAATGAGCTAATTCTCCTGATGTCCATTTACCAATACCATATGTCGGATGATTGGTAATATTAGGAACCCAAACTTTTCCAAAAGACGGGTCAAGATCTCTCATTAATCCACCACTAAGGCGGCCATCTTTGCCTAAATGACAACTGCTGCACAATAAGGATGAAATCCGGGCTCCTTCCTCAATTTTTTCAGGAGTTACCTGGATATTTAATTCCTTGATAACTGGTGGATCGTAAGTGGGAATCCCTTTAAAATGAATATACCCAACGAATAATAAAATAAGACTGGCAACAACCAGGGCTAGATAAACGACAATTTTAATGGCTTTTTTCATTATTTATGGCTTTAGTTTGAAGGATTTACGGAAATTGCAGACTCTTGGTTTTATAGCTCATGAAAAGCCTCAAGTTAAAAAAAAATAAAGAAATCAATATTTACCGAAAACATCCCTGGGTTTTTTCAGGAGCGTTAATGGAAAAGCAGGACCTTCCTGAAGATGGAGAAACCGTCTATTTGCAGGATGCTAACGGAAATCGACTAGGCTTTGGTCATTATCACAATGGCAGTATTGCTATCAAGCTATTATCCTTTGGTAGCAGAGATTACACAGACGAATTTTGGTTTGAAAGGCTTCAACAGGCTTTTATGCTGCGATCATCCTGGCATTTTGAGCGCCAGCTCAGCAATTGCTACAGATGGGTTCATGGAGAAGGCGACCAATTGCCCGGTTTAATTATTGATGTATTTGACCGGTATGTGGTCATCCAATGCCATACCATTGGTATGCACCGTCATCTGGATCAGCTGATCCTGGCCATTAAAAAAATTATGGGTGCTGGATTATCAGGTATTATCGACAAAAGTAAAGACAGTTTACCGTCAGAATATGCCCTGTCCATTCAAAATAAAGTATGGCTCGGCGAATGGACTGACGAATTGATTTGTATGGAAAATGGTTTTCGATTTAAGGTAGATTGTCTGACGGGTCAAAAGACCGGGTTTTTTCTGGACCAACGGGACAACAGAAAGTTGGTTTCTGAGTATGCCAAGGACAGAAATATACTGAATGCTTATTGTTATAGCGGCGGTTTTAGCATGTATGCTTTAGCTAATGAAGCAAAACATGTCGATTCTGTCGATGTTTCTAAAAAAGCACTTGATTTATTACTCCATAATTTGGAGTTGAATAATTTGACAACTAAATCGCATGAATCGATATGTGAAGATGTCAATACCTATCTTCAATCCATGGAATCAGGAAAATATGATTTAATCATATTGGATCCTCCGGCATTCGCTAAAAGTATTGCGAAAAGACACACCGCTGTACAAGCTTATAAACGCATTAATCTAATGGCGCTAAAAAAAATCGCCGCAAATGGTTTGCTTTTTACTTTTTCTTGCTCACAGGTAGTGGATGAAAATTTATTTTACCACACTATTGTGTCGGCCGGAATCGAGAGTCAACGCAACATCAGGATACTGCATAAATTGTCGCAGGGACCCGATCATCCGGTGAGTCTGTTTCATCCAGAAGGATCTTATCTGAAAGGACTTGTTTTATTGGTTGAATAATTTCCAATTTTAAACAGGACACGGTTGAGAATGGGCGATACAAAAAAATCAGAACACCCAGGTACTATTCTCAAAAAACAAAATAATTTATCTCTTTTTAATCCGGGTCGTTGTTCTGGTTTTTTTCACGTTTCCTTTAGGACCTGTGATAGTAGTTTTTGTGCGAGTTACGCGGTATTTACTAATTGAATTGGAATGGCGCACTTTAACAGTTTTGGAATAAGTGCGATGGGGAGTATAAATGCGATGTGCATGTATTACACGGTGTGTACGTGCAACTCCAAATCCGCGATGATGTCTGAGATGAAAGGGATGAAACACCCTCCAGCCGAGTGGTCTCCAGGGTTTGTACCATCCGGGATAAACTCTCCAGCGCACTGAAGAAACCCAAGGACGATAGGCAGGTCCATACACAAACCGGACGCTGGGCCATAGCCATACATTCACTACGATTCCGAAATCTTCTTCTTCATACCAGGCATTGGGGCCTGATTTTTTTTCAGGTTCCAGCCGATCTGAATCAGATTCATCCACAGGTTCGACAATAAGCTGTTCGCCAAAAATATCTTCGTCGCCTATTATCTGTATCACAGCCGTATTATCTCCCGTTTTCTCAAGTTCGATGACAGCTATATCCTGATCTTCAGATTCTGAGATGATAGCTTGAAGAACAAATGCATGAGCAGTTCCTTCTGATTTGCTGATTATACGGATGTAATCTGTTTCACCATCTTCATTGAGATCCAGGTTATTGACATGATTGTCTTCGTTGTTGATTAGTTTTTCAAATTCTTCCGGAGAACCTGCTTTTTGAAACATTTGCAATGCGCCCTGGAGACTAAAATGATCGCCGGGTAAACCAGTAGAATCGGCATCCTGAGCTTTTACAGATGCGATTTGAAAAGTCAGGAATAGTGTAACGACGAAAGAAGTGATTATTGATTTCATACTTATAATTTTATAAGGAGGTAGACTACGAATGTACTAAAAAGTTTAAAAACCTTATTTTTTCATCTTTAGAAAAAGATTATTATATAGACTCGAGATAAGCTCTTACCAGATTAAAACTGACTTTTTTATCAGCGAAATATTCCTTAGCTAAATTGGTTTGTTTTGCATTGGCGTTTAGTTGCTGTAAGATGTTTGCGAGATGCATTTTCATATGCCCATGTTGAATACCTGTGGTTATAAGGGAGCGGACTGCAGCAAAATTTTGTGCCAATCCTGTTGCTGCCGTAATCATCATGAGTTCTTCTGCAGTCGGATTTTCGAGTAATTCCAGTGATCGTTTTGCCATTGGATGGATAGCCGTTAATCCGCCGACAGTGCCAAGTGACAATGGAATTTCCAGACTGAATGTAAATGTATTGTTTTCAATCTGACAATCACTGAGGCTCTTGTAGGTTCCGGACCTGGCTGCGTAGGCATGACCACATGCTTCCACAGCCCGAAAATCATTGGCGGTGGCGATAACGACTGCGTCCACACCATTGAAGATGCCTTTATTATGAGTTACAGCCCGGTAAGGATCCTGATGTGCAATCTGAACTGCCGTATAAAATTTTTCTGCAAACTCTTCTGCATTCAGGTTTCCGTTAAACTCACCTAGTGATGACACCGGACAGGATACCCATGCTTTTACCAGACATTCCGGAGTGTAATTAGACAAAATCGACATGATAATTTCAACTTCCCGCTGGTCATCATGTAAATGATCAGTTTGTGTAATAAATTTTTCAAGAGTTGTACTGAATGATTCCAGGCAGGAATTGATAAAGTTGGCACCCATCGAGTTGCAGGTATTAAAAGATACCAATAGCTGGTGATAATTTGGAATGTCGTCCAGTTTTTTTAGCTGCATTTCTAAAACGCCCCCACCCCGTTGAATCATATTTTGCATAATGTCTTTGGCTTCATACAGCATGATGCTTTGCAGCTCAGGTAGAAGCTGTTGCAACAATTCAGAATGGCCATTCCACAAAAAATGAATTTGCCCTAGTTTTTTTGTGCTGATTATTTTAGCCTGGATCCCACCTCTGTCCATCCAGAATTTAGCAGCAGATGAAGCAGCTGCGACGACACTGCTTTCTTCAGTGACCATAGGAACACAATACGTTTTACCATTGATATAAAAATTAGGTGCAACGCTAAATGGCAGGGGAAAATTGGTGATTGTGTTTTCACTAAAACCGTCAAGTATGTTTTGCTGCTCTTCATTGTGATGCCAGTAGCTCATCAGTTCGTGCATCACATTTTCCGGGTCTTTAAAAAAATTCTCAACAATCCATTTAATCTTACCACGTTTGGAAAGTTTCGAAAACCCGGTTATGGTCTTTTGATCTGTACTATGAGTTTTCTGTGTATCCAATAAGGTCTTAATTTAAAAAATGAATCGTGGCTATGGTTATTTCTGAGATTTGGATCAATCAGATTGGAAACAAAGAAACGCAAAAAAAGCTTAAATCGAAGAAATGAGTTATGAAAAGGAATCAAGATGCTTTTTAGGTTCCCTAAAGTACATCAAAATATTAATGATTGATTATCAACATATTATATTAAGCAAGAAAATAATTTTAAAAAAAGTTTGGTTATTTGGTAGTTTAATTAGACATTTGTCTAATTATATAAATATCGAAAAGCAGATTCAAAAAAAAATGAATGATATTTTTAAAGCGCTCAATGATCCTACACGGAGGGAAATTTTAAGCATGCTGCGTGAAGGGGATATGACTGCCGGAGATATTGCGGCCAGGTTTGAGATGTCGGCGCCCAGTATTTCGCATCATCTGGATAAGCTCAAACGAGCAGGACTTGTTACCACCATTAAACAGGGCCAGTTTGTGATGTATTCTATCAATACTACCATTGTCGATGATTTATTACAATATATTCTCACTTTCAAAAAATAAGACCATGAATAACTATTTTAAAGAACTCATTTTGTGGCTTTTTATAGCCTTGCCGTATGTATATCTGGCTTTAATCTGGGATACATTGCCGGATCAGGTACCTACCCATTTTAATATCAGCGGTGAAGCCGATGACTGGTCTTCCAAAACAGCCTTGTTATGGATTCCGGGTGCCATGTGTATAGGGATGTATTTGTTGTTGTTGTGGATTCCAAAACTGGATCCAAAGCGTAAAATAGAGCAGATGGGAGATAAATATTATTCCCTGAGATTTATGCTCACGGCATTTTTTTCCATTTTGGCCATCTATCTAATCTATCTTAGCAAAGCCGGCGATATGAATAATCCCAATTTACTTCTGGGATTAATAGGCTTTTTATTTGCCATGCTTGGAAATTATTTTCAAACCATCCGGCCAAATTATTTTCTTGGCATACGCACGCCCTGGACTTTGGAAAGTGAAAATGTCTGGAAAAAAACGCACCAGATGGGAGGTAAGATCTGGATGTTAGGAGGCGTGCTGATTATTCTATTAGCTATGTTGATCAGCAACAATCAATTGTTTGTGATTTTATTTATCATAATGGTTAGCATAATGGCTTTAATACCCATAGTGTATTCTTATTTTGAATTTAGGAAAGAGCGGGATTTATGATTTAAACGAATAGTATTATCATAATCGAAAGCCGCATGATGCGGCTTTCGATTATGATAACAAAACTTTTTATCAGAATAAATTTATTTACGCGATTCGATAATGAGTTGTTTTGATTTTTGTTGTTCACCATTAGCAATGATTATCCAGTAAGTTCCGGAAATAATTTGCAATGTATTTAAATCCAATTCAATCAGATTTTCTTCAGCTTTAAGTTTAACCTGACAAATTAACTTTCCCAGATTGTCCATCATATAAAGCACTTTAGTTGTATTATCAAATCCCGTTAATTGAACTCTGACATATTCTGAAGCAGGATTGGGAATCAGCTTAAATTCTGGATCAAGTATCTTCAATGATGAATTATAATTCAACCATACTGAGTCTGTTGGTGCCTGATCGACTAAACCATCATCAAGTCGTTTTAGAGAATCGGCAGGCAAGGTATTAAACCAATTATTAATAGATACAGAATTCGATTGAGATCCACAAACTGATCTGACCTGATAGTGATAAAATGTGGAAGGTGTCAGTCCACTAAAAAGATGTTCCAGTCCTGTTCCATTTTTAACAACCCAGTTAGTCCAGCCAGACCAGATTCCAGTTTGTATTTCGTAGCGGTAACGCAATTCATAATTAGTAACACAGGGACCGTTTGCCGCTTTCCAAATAATTTTAGCGGAGGTAGAAGTAATTTGTACATGAGCAAGCTGTTTCGGAAATGGGCAAGCGGGACATGTTCCTGGTATGGTTTTGACTTCTACCGATGCTGGACTTACTATACTACTTAGTTGATTACAGGCACATCGGGTCTTGATTTTTTGCGCAGGACCATTCTGAGCATATACGGGTAGTGATGTATTCCAACTACCTCCGTTAACCTGATATTGAATCGTCGAACCATAGGGACAGGGTGTACCACCTGGAGCTGTAATGATACCACCAGATACAGAGCATCCATTACAAGTACTGTTTACCAATGTAACATTCGCTGGCGCAATCAACAATTCCGGACAAGGATAGCTGTTTAACCAAAATCCACTAAAACCCGAAATTGGAGTACTGATTTCCCATCGATTCATAGTCTGATTCCAGACTACGTCTGCATCATCGGGATTTAGTGTTGTAACTGAACCCGAGTAACTAAGCGGTAATCCTGATTTGTTGGAACTTTTACCATTTTTTTTATCTATACGAATATTAGCAATACCATCGGCATCTGAACTCGAGGCAGGTAAGTAAGTAACAGGTGCCGGATTTTTAGAATTATAAGCATCAAAATCGGTTTGTTTAAAATATAAAGTAATTTTAGCTGTGGCAGTACCAGGATTATAATCTGGTGTGATTTCATAATGTGGTTTTGCAAAATCAGATGGATTAATTGGTTCGATCCATTTTCTTACTTCCATAGGTTCTGTTGCAGGATTGGACCCTATGGCATTCACAGTGGCAATTAAATTATTATAAACATCACAGAAACAAATTGCTGTATTGGGATTGGATTGGACTTCGCTGTTAAAATGATAATATTTTCCAGCAGCCGAATCAATTTCGTTATTCACGGTACAATTTCCTAAACTCCAGAGTTCACTTGAAAATTGAAAATTATCTTCATCAATAAAATTAGCACTAAAAAATAATTTTCCATTTACATCTACCAGGTTCTGAGGAAACGAACTCGTTGTACCTTTTAAAATATCTTTGACCAGGACTGTACCGGCATTGGTACCATCTGTTATCCATAATTCTGATCCATTCGCACCATCGTTACCTGCAAAATATAATTTTCCATTTGATAGTACCATTTGACCAGCGCCTCCATTTGCACCCGGATTGACTTCTTTTACCAGCACTGTACCTGACTGGGTACCATCGGTTTTCCAGAGTTCTCTGCCTGAAATACCATCATCAGCATTAAAATAAACTACTCCATTATATTCGATAAAATCTTGTGGGAATGAAGAAGCTGAACCTGATCTAATATCTTTAACAAGGACTGTTCCGGCATTCGTACCATCTGTTTTCCATATCTCTTCGCCTGTTAATCCATCATTAGCCCTAAAAAACAATACTCCCCCCGACCCAACAAAATAGACAAGATTTGGATTTGAACTATTGATACCGGGATAAATATCTTTTACAAGTTGGGTTCCCCCTGAAGTTCCATCACTTTTCCATAATTCAAATCCCTGGGTACCATTGTCAGCAAAGAAAAACAGATTATTATTAAAACTTGTAAAAAAATTAAAACTGGAAGACCAGGAATCAGAAGCGCCGGGATTAATATCTTTGACTAATACAGTACCAGATTCAGTCCCATCACTTTTCCATAACTCCAATCCCTGGGCACCATTGTTGGCAAAAAAATAAAGATTACCATTTAGAATTTGTATAGTTGAAGATACAGCTGAACCCGCACCAGGATTAATATCTTTTACTATTATTGTTCCGCCTGGTGTTCCATCTGTTTTCCATAATTCAAAACCCTGTGTACCATTGTTGGCTATAAAAAAATAACTGCCATTATATTTTACAGTTCCAAATGCATTTGAACTTCCTGCACCCGGATTAATATCCTTGATTAAAACAGTACCTGATTCAGTACCATCACTTTTCCATAATTCCAGACCATTTGTTCCGTCATCTGCACGAAAAAAAAGCGTATTATCAAAATATGCAAATTGTCCCTGATTACCGCTCAACTGAGAAGATCCTGAACCTGGTCTAATGTTTTTTACCATTTGAGTTCCCAAATGGCTGCCATTACTTTTCCAAAGTTCAGTACCATTTACGCCATCACTGGCACTGAAATAAAGCAAACCATCACCATTAGTTAAGTTAGCGGGAGCGGCATTCCCAGTTCCTTGATTGATATCTTTAATCATCTCAGTCCCGGCTGATGTACCGTCACTTTTCCAAAGTTCTACTCCGAATGTGCCATCATTTGCAGAAAAATAAAGTACACCATTTATATTTTTCAGTGCAAGAGGAGATGAACTGGTTAATCCAGGCCAGATATCTTTTACTAGCGATGTTCCGGCTTCGGAGCCGTCACTTTTCCATAATTCGAATCCATTGACTCCATTATCAGCTCTTATAAACAGTAGATTGCTGACGAGTGTAAAGTTACTTAGATTAGAAGAAGATGAAGAACCAGCCCGTATGTCTTTCAAAAGGTTTGTACCACCAGAAGTGCCGTCGCTTTTCCATAACTCAGGACCTTGTATTCCATCAAATGCACTGAATAAAAGAGAACCATTAAGATTGTTTAAATTAGAGGGATTGGAATTTCCAGCACCCGGATTGATATCTTTAACTAGTTGAGCAACATTTGCACTTGTATTATAATTCCAAAGTTCAATTCCACTTACTCCGTCATTTGCTTTGAAATACAGCTGATCGTTGATTGAAGCAAAATCTGAAGGACTGGAACTTGAGGCTCCTGTTCGGATATCTGCCGCTAAAAAGGTACCTGTATTGGTACCATCTGTTTTCCATAATTCTATTCCTGTTAAACCGTCATTTGCACTAAAATACAGGTGACCGGAGCTGACAATCAGATTAGCAGGGTTTGATCCGATTCCCGACGATGTATTAATATCTTTTACCATTATTGTTCCGCCTGGTGTTCCATCTGTTTTCCATATTTCCGTACCATTGCTACCATCACTGGCTACGAAATATAATTCACCATTATACAATCTAAAAGATACAGGATTTGAACCCGAAGCACCCGGCCAGATATCCTTAAATAAGATGGTGCCTCCGGAGGTGCCGTCGGTTTTCCATAACTCATTTCCGTTGGCAACTGTGCTTGCAGTGAAATAAATTGCGCCGTTAAATTCCACAAAATTACCGGGATTAGACCCTGACGGAATTTGTATATCTTTTATCATGTATGTGCCTGCAGCAGTACCATCACTTCGCCAAATTTCATTTCCATTAATACCATCATCAGCTGAAAAAATAACGATGGCACTAAATGACGTAAAATTATTTGCACCTGACCCAGGCAATCCTGCCCTGATATCTTTTACAAGATAGGTTCCGGTGAATGTCCCATCGGTTCTCCATATTTCCGTACCGCTCAACCCATCATTTGCCTGAAAATATCCGATTCCATTAACCAGATTTACTGTCTGTGGATTGGATGATAAATTATTACCAGGTATGTTGTTAATATCCCTTATAAGGTATGGATTTTGCCCATTTATCGGATGGGCACTTGAAAAACATAAGATACCGGCTGCTATACATTGCAGGAAGAATCTAAAACTTGATAATAAAGATTTTGCTTTTTTAATACATATTACGGTATGTACTGGATTTACTTTTTTCATAAATAAATGTTTAAGATTAAAAATAATAATTGGATTCCGGGTGACTTCCTGATCGTAGTCACCCGATGTAAGAATATCTTAATTTGAAATTTTAACTATTTTGATCATTTCAGTTTTATTTCCACAAGTGACTTTGAGATAATATAAAGCCGGAGCATATGATTGACCAAATCGTTTAATATTTTGCCCTAAATCAAAATCCAAGGTTTCGATTCGGTTACCTAAATTGTCGTATACTTCAAGCAGGCAATTCGCAGCAGTAGAACCGGAAAGTATTAAATCAAATCCAAAGTGACTTGGATTGGGCTGAACCGATGCAATTATACTGTTTAGTTTATCAGACAAACCAGTCGATGTATTTTCAACGACGCATATATTGTCAATGAGAATTTCTGAAAATGAATTCAGAATATTATTACCCAAATCATTTTCCAGATACAATACTACTTTGGCAAAGAAGTTATTTTCGAAAATACAATGTTCAAATAACTCAGGATCCAGCAAATCAATATTAAGCGTGTATTCGATCCATTTTTCAGGCAATCCTTCAAGCTCTAACTTATCTAAAACCAAAACGGAATTTTTAATTTGATTTGTCTTATTAATATCCTTCGGATTCATCAAGCCGACTAACAAACGACTGCCATGTTTTATTTTATGTTTGTCTTCGATCTTAAAACGCAAACGTAGTGTACTGCCTTTAGGATTCAGGCAATAATTAATTTTACTGACAATAATATCAGAGTTGATTTCATTTCCCTTTAATGAAAAGAGTGATTGGGTAGTCTTATTATTAGAATTGACATAGTCCCTATTACCGGATATATACAACCAGTCTTCTGCCATAGTTTGTTGATTACAGTTGTTGATTATATTTTCCAAAGGATTGATTGAAGTACAGTTTACCTGGATCGTCATTATTTTTTCATATTCATAACATATGCTTCCATCTTCGTTTAGACGCACTACATCCATTTTGATACGATACAATCCCGGTCTTCCAAAATCATGGCAGAGCATTTGATTAGCCAAACTGCTGGCAAAGGGTTGGTTCAGATTAGGCAATAAATACCAATTTACCTGATCACATTCCTGTAGCTTCTTTGGCCTGAAACAGGCAATACAATCATTTAAAATACTAATCGTACTTATACCAGCTTCAACGTCTGCAATAAAATCTTGAGGATCACACGGACATATTTCATCACAACCCGGAAAAATAATATGAATCGAACAAACACATTTTTGTGCATTTCCACAATTTCCACTTAATTTTAAATCATACTCGCCACCTTGTTCAACGATACTTTGAGGGATGTAGATTCCAAAACCAGGATATGAAATGGTAGAGCCATTTGCCACTATAGATCCAGTAGATGTTTGTATCAAAGTCCAGTCGACGGTACTAAATGGACAATTATTTTTACAAAGTAAATTGCCACTGAATGTCCAGGCACAATCATCAGGTGGACATTCCAATGTAATGGTATCTGAGCATGATACCATTCGCTTATCTGCTTTATTCCAATGAAAAGACAGATTGGTAAATCCTCTACACATACAAACACTGTCGCAACTCACGGTTACAGGTGTACACATTAATTTAGTCCAACAGGGATCCAAACTCGTATCCCCATTCGGATATTCGGATACGACCACACATATTGTGTATGTTCCCGAGTTGCTGTACGTATAGGACCATGATCCTCCGGTGGGTATTGTGGCCGGTGGTGGCTGTGGTGGAAATTCCCCAAAATCCGGTACAGATTCAAAATAATGGCAATCGCTGAATTGTGGAGCAGTAACAGTCACTTTACAACCAGAAACATTCACTTGAAAACCTTGTGCTACGAGTGATTTCCAATAATTATAATTCTTTTTATCACAACATTTTTTACAATTTAAGCTGACTGGTTTTGTCAATAATTTCTGATTACAAATTCTTCCCTGGTCATCATATTCCACAATCATAATCTGAACCAGGTAACTTAACTGTGCCGGAGCATATACATGCATTACCATCGAACCCGGAAAAAACGGGCCATTCGAAATAAAACCATCCCGCCAGTTGACATACAATATCTGCATATTGCATGGCAGGGAATCAAAACGAAGTTTGGCCTTACAGAGTTTGTTATCAAAATCCAGATGAATTGCTGAATTGATTAAATTGGAAAATTCGATTGAATCAGAACAACATTTTCCGCAAGATTCTACTATAAATGGAATACTGCAGATACAAGTATCCGCTCCACAAATTCCATTTGCTTTAAAATAGTAAACTTCACCAGAGTTAAAATGAGAGTATAATATATTATTTATATTCCAAACAGCACCCGAAAATCCTGTTGTGATAGAACCAGAGAGAACAATTGTTCCATAAGAATCCTCAATCTGCCAATCCAGTTTTTTTGAACACGAATCTGAGCAAATCAAGGAACCCATCAAATTAAATGAATTATTATTGACAGAACATGGGATCTGCATCGGTATCGTTGCATTGCACCCAGCAGTAATAGTAAACTCGTTATTGTAAATTTTTAAATCATTTAATTGAACACAACGGCACGAATCAATAATTCGAATGCATACATCATCGATTCCTATCCAAGATGTAGAATCACCATGATTTGTATTAGAGGGGTTCCAGGATGAAATTAATAAATTAGAATACATCCGGGAAGGACGATAGGTAGTTGTATATGTAGTATATATCGTTGAAAGTACAGGCGAAATCAGAATATCTTCACAAACAGGAGCTGCACAAACGCCATATATACCAGGATTATTAGTTGCCCGCATTCTGACCCTTCCTAAATCCAGCTTCGGCGGATCAGCAAATCGTCGGGCGCAATAACTAATTTCATATAAATAAAGTGGGTTGAACGCAAAAGATTGACTTATGGATTCGCCTACAGCCTGATTTCCCCACATTCTGATCGATCCGTTTTCCTGACAACCATCTGCTACGATAACCTGAGGTGTGTTACTTTGAGTTACCCAGAAATTAACACTTCCACCTGTTCCTAAATCACCACCGATAAGACCGTCCTGAAAGTTTCCGTTTTTAACTAAATTATCATAACAGTTATCCGTGCAGGAAATTTCAGAAGTGCGGACACAAACCAAAGTATCTTTAGGATATTGGTCTAGATCAGAATAAAACTTAACCATCAAACTGGATGTAAATCCACCTGTTCCATCCAGACAAAAAGATAGCACGTCATTTAAAATTCCTGGAGGAATATAACCTGCGTTATACTTCAAACAAATTAAATCTGAATTAGGAATAGCACAAAATGACCAGGCTGGGTGTGGAGTATAACTGATAAATTCAACACCTGTTGGAAGACAAATTTCGATTCTATTAAAAAATTGATACGCACATAAATTTTCGATAGTTAAACTATAACAACAACTATCTTTAACAAATAATTTTTGAGTGGATATTTCTACTTTTTCACATGGATCACAACATGGCAATATGGTAAAGCAATATTGTGAATCCTGGAAACAAATGGAAGTATCACCAAATAATAAGGCAAATTCAAAACAAATTTCTGAAGGATTTAAAATAGGACTAGTACTGGTAATTTTTACACAAATCTCATTGGATATTTCACCAAGATTTATTGGATTGTCAAAATCTATTTCAAATGGATTATAATATCCACTACTGGTACAGGAATGCAAACCAAATCCCGGCGAATTGATAACCAATGAAATTCCTGTGGCAATAAATGATGATAAATTATTTACATTAAATGTCAGGCAATATTCATAAGGATTGTAAGGATTGCAGCTGATTTCTGATTCCAGAATATGTAAGCAATCTTTACCCATCACCGGAGCCAAGCATGAGGTTTTAATCGTATCTCTGCAAGTAGCAATACAAGCGCCTGATTTTAATTTTTCATACCAAACAAATTCAATTAACTGTTCGTTGGCTGCACCAGGATCACCATTCAGACAAAAGCTAAAAAAGTCAGCCGTATAAAAACCAGGTAAATTTCCAAAATTCGCAAATACATTTTGTTGCGTAGCGGTACCACTGTGATTAAGCCCAGCAGCGACGGACAATGTACCAAATGACCAACCCGGTGTCAAAATATTAACATCCACATTCTTGATGCTAAATCCGGTTTCAATAGAAACATGAGTTGTATAGCAACAAGTTGTATCATTCATGTTTATTTCTTCGACTTCAATAATTATTTTATCACAACAAATATTCTGTGTTTCAGAAAAAGCGACACACTCACAGGCGTATTTTGCCAGGTATATGTCCATTTTTCCATCACCGGGAATTGAGGTACTTGTTAAATCAATATCCGAATTTTGCAACGGATCCAATTCAAAATCCTGGCTATTAAATTTTCCCGCTGTTAAAAAATCGCCATTGCCCAAAGCAGTAATGGACCAAATTTCATCACGATTACTTCCAATCTGCGTTGTCCCTTTAAGAAGTTCCCCTTGAGGATTATAAATTGCAGCTACAGATTCGTAAAAAAACTTTTGGCGCAAAGGTCCGGTGTAGATATTAAGGTCCAGAGACAAAGGTGGAGAAAACCAAACTTCATTGACTCCGGCAACGTACAAGTTGCTAAATTCATCCAGGTCACTTTCGTAAACATCAAAATTGGATTGCTTGACCCAAATTAATTCGCCGCTTGTTTGATTATATTTTCCAATAAATCCATCTCCGGAAGGAGTTAATGAACTCAGATCAGCAATTGTACCACCGAGTGGATGAAAATTAAGGGGACCACCATTAAACGTATTGAACGATCCTCCAATAAATATGGAATTATTCAAATCTGCCTGCAATGTCCAAGGCAGAGATGTATTTTTTCTGTTTGGAGATAAAAGTGGAAAGGCCCATTGAAAAGATGTGCTGGAATTAAATTTTGCAACAAATCCAGCACCAGTACCCATTGTTGGCGATACACTATTAAATGAAGTACCTCCAGCAAACTCGATATCACCAAAAAATTCTCCTCCAATAAAAATATCATCATTATTGCCAACACTGATACTAAATATCTGATTCCATTCCGTACCTGAAATAATCACTTTGGTCAAAGGAATAACTTCAGATCCGGATGGATTTAATACAATAATTCGACTATTATTTAAATCTGATGCTGATATGTTGGTTGCAACAACAATGTTGCCCGTGCTGGTCAAGTCCAGATCCTGTAAACCGTTTCCACCGCCTTCAAAACTATACACCCAATCAATCGATGGCAGACCTGTGCTCGAATTTATCAATAGTTTGGCGACAAAACTATATTCGCCATTAGGACTTATAGTGCCAGGAGTATGCGTGAATGAAATTGTACCGGCTGTTCCATTATCTGAAATTTTTAAATTTGCAGAATTAAAATTTCCACCGACATACAAAACATCATTTATTTCATCGTATTTAACTACACGCACAATTTCTTTTGTCATAGCAGATGAATAAAATTGCAATGCCCAATTAGGGATTAAAGAAGAATTATATTGAACTACATAACCATCAAGTCCTGATGGTGTGCCAAGTAAAGGATTCGATACAACAAAAGCACCTCCGGCGTAGATGTTTCCATTTTCATCATTATCAGACCTGACATCTGTGTATCGGGTAAACTGATTATCTATACCCAAAATAGTTTTGTGTGTTAAAAATAAATCCTTTTCTATACAAGAACTACATTCAACACAAACAGTAAAACAGCTATCTTTTTGAAAACACACTTCGCCCTGTTCGTTTAACTCTTCATACAAAATACAGATTGTGTATTCTCCGGATTGAGCATAAGTGTGTGACGCCTGTGCACTTCCTATACCCGTATAATAAGGACTTGTACTTCCATCTCCCCAATGAACCATCAATCGCTGACAATTATTTAAACAGGGATGGATTATGCAAACAGAACAAGAATCACGAAGTATGTCTAATGGTGTAGAGACAAAATCCAGAAAAGCCGACTCATCGACACAGCAAGTACTTAAGGGACAATTACCAAAATCCAATTTATTGATCACGCTGTGATTGTCAACCACAGTTATATTATATTGTCCAGATACAGGAAAACTTTGTATATAACCTGGTTGTAACTCTTCGCATACGGTGTATGTTCCGGGAGAAATATTTTGGAAATAAAAAAATCCATCAGCATCTGTTAGGCTTGTAGCAATAACTACTCCTCCGGCATCTTTGAGTTGAATACTAAAGCCAACACCAGGCGGGTCACCCGGATCTCTTTGGCCATTACATTTTTTATCCAAAAATTTATTGCCACTGATAAAATTTGATACTCCACAACAAACTGATTCTATTAAACCGGCTCCGGTAACTGTACCCTCAATGTTAATGCCCATTGCAACGGCATCTATATTTCTCAATCCTGCCACAATACAATAACGACCTGCATTCAGATATAAGCTGGTACTCGAACTATGCTGAACTGTGCCATCAAATGCTGTAGTCCCAACATTTGGAATAGCTAACAGATTAGACAGGTTGGACGAAGTAGCAGGATCAAAAAGAATTATTTTGACATTATCATCTGCATAAGCTTTCAGATCAATAGTAACAAATGATGAGTCTTCACAAACACAAAAACAATTCTGGAATGAATAGGCTGGTTCAGGATGAGGATTATTGACATCATAATTTGAAAACGGGTAGGCCGAAATCCATTGTGATCCTGAATGTGTGGCCCAGCTCGGATGTGGTGCAATAACAGAAGTAGGATTTGAAATTCCAGAACCTATAGTAGGTGATTCAACCAATAACCATTGACTGGTAGCAGCGCCGACAGGCAATAATACATCATCAATGGGATCCCAACCGGTACTTATATTGAGCACGTTTGTTGAACAGGTGTCATTACAGGGGCACATGATTACGCACACTGTGTCAATACAACTTGAAGTGTTTCCACAATGATCTGTTAGAATCCATTTAATCAGGGTAATTCCCTCAGGATAGATATCACTGGCATCTGCACTCAGATTATAATCATTGATTAATACCGGTGCAGGGTCACAATTATCTGCAAATGAAGGTGGTGGTATCAGCATATATTTTGAGCAATTACCTTGCGCACCTATGGTTCCTTCCGAAGTAAATTTTCTGAAACAATGACTTAAATCGGGTGGAGTGTTATCATCCTGATAAATTACTTGATGACAGGAATTTTGATTGCCACAGGAATCTTCCACGACCCAGGTTCTGTGAATTATCAAAGGACAAGATTCATTTACAACAGAATCTATATATCTCGGTAAAAATACTGATTGACAATTATCTGTAATCACCGGAAATCCCGTGTGCTCAGGAGATGTCCCGGCTGTACATTCCAGACTGATATCCGGTGGACAAGTTATAATAGGTGATGATAAATCTTTTTGAACAATTTTTTGCTGACAATGAATGGTATTTCCACAATAGTCCCTGGCATACCAGTTGCGGATAAATTCCTTATAACACTTGGTTGCTATAATGATAAAGTCCGTATATCCAATAACCGGTGCAGGATCGATGAGATCCGTTACTACCGGATATCCAGTAACCGGTGGTGTGGTATTTTGATGACAATCCACTGTAATTGAAGGTGGACACATTATAGAGGGAGGTGTTCTGTCCACTTTAAGTATCGTAATATTTCTGCAGGACTTGCAATTATCTGATGCATTAGATACAGTCAGACAGACGACATAAGTACCCGGAAAATTGTATTGGTGTGTTGGATTCTGAAGTGTACTGCCACAAGGAGGAGCATCTCCGAAATCCCAACAATAATTTAGCGGGGCACTTAGGTTGGTATAAGAACTAAACTGTACTTTACCACAACTATCTTGTTGTACACTAAATTCAACGAGACAATTGCTGACGCTACAAATACGCTTAGCAAAGTAATTGATAAATACAGAAGTTAGTTCGAATGGGGAACGCAAAGTTTCAGATCTAGAAACAGGTTGCGCAATTACCTGATTGTAAGTGAGTCTGGTGAATGAATTATCTAATTCTTTAAGTCCGCATTCATTTGGGGTACCAATTGTATTCGTTATGTATCCGTCAAAATTACCAAACCCATGAATCGTATTGACTCTGCCATCCACATACACAAGTGTAGGCGCATCATATATCATCGAACCATTTGTAAACGCTGTTTCACCGCCGTCTGCGTACCGGATCTGATTCAAATTCAGGATACTTGCATTGTCCGCCATATTCAGAAATACCGGACGTACTATTCCACTAAAATTGCCTGTAGCTAAAGCATAAAAATTGCCCGAACCGGTAGGAATAATTTGTTGTACACTGGTATAAGAGGAATTCCTGAATATAAAATTATTTGCTGAAACAGTAGATACTTTGATAATTTGTGATTGCCCTGAAAATGATCCCGCTATTAAAAACTCTCCGGCCGGTGTACGTTGTACATCTGTAACTTTTGAATTCACGCCAAATGTCCGGCCCAGATTTGTAACGCTACCATTATTGTCAATAACTACATAAAGTCCATTACCCGACATTTGGCCTGACAACGCAAACTGTCCAAGGACTGGATTATATACTGTGATTCTGCTATGAAATTCATCATCAAAACTCAGGGAACCATAACTTCTTCTCCAACTGGACGTAATTCCCCATTCATCCATAGTCGTAACAATGACATCGTCATCGTTACGATTGTTGGTCAGGTTAATGGAACCAACTACAAGATACCTGTTTGCAGCAGTTATTCTGAGTGGATTGGCTACAATACTGTTATAAGATTCATTAATTCCATAATCATAAGATAAGAGCCTTAGTTGATTCCCATTTAGATCAAAGACCCCAACCAGGACGTCCCTGGGTAAGGTAGCCGAAATATCTCTGGAGCCAATAGCCAGAATATTTCCTGATTCATTAATTATAAAGTCGTTCCAGGAAGATGTATCACTAACTTCTCTCGACCAGAGAATGCCTCCATTTAGATCAAGTTTATGGAGGCTGGCTCGTACACCATTGGAACCAATGACGTAATAATAATTTTGATACCTCAATGTCTTTTTAAAAGAATTGGATTGACTATTCCCAGTCAACAGATCAAAAGAAGACATTAAGACGTCAGATTCGGACGGGTTTTGTTGTGGCCTTATTTTATTCTGGCATTCATTTACTTTTGTTGGTGTAAAATCAAGTGAATTTCCAAACAACATACTGAATAAGATGACAAATGTTTTCATATAAGATTGGTTTTATTTTGTAAAAATCTTTTGATAATATTCTGGTTCAGGCTTCGGTTTCCCATTGTTTATTAAAAGTTTCCGCATGATAGCTTGTCTTGTATATATGGTATTATTGTCATTTGAATATTTTAATAAAATGATGGCATATCGCTTTCAAAGTCAATGTGTAATGACCTTTCAAAAGAGTTACCCTGTTATAAGGAATTTTTTAAAAGAAATTAATGAAGTAGAAATTCAGGAAGCGTAAATGGCTGTGGAAGGATATAGAAATTGGATTTACGACTTTGCTTTACCGGTTTTACGGATATTCCGCGTAGTCAAAAAGTCCATAAAAGCTTCTCGTCGCCTTTTGGAAATGGGAATAGTCTGACCACCTAATAGCTCGAGTTGATCACCGTCATTGCAATGAATTCTCAGGACAGAAGATATATTGACCAGGTATGAATTATGAACTCTGTAAAATTGCTTCGGATTGAGCAATACAGAAATTTCTTTGAGCGATTTACTCACAAGAAGACAAGATTTGTTGTGAAAATGCAGCGTACAATAAGCTCTTGCTGCTACTACATAGCTTAAGTCATAGCTTCTGATCATTTCAAAACCCGATCTTGTGGGTATTACTATGATCCCATCACGTTGATCCATTAAATAATGAAAACCACTTTGAATTTTGTCCTGGCTCATAGTTGCACACAATGAGTAAGTTATTTAAAGCAAAATATTCTTGGAGATTGCCATTTTAAAATTTGGTCAACCTTCTTGTTTTTCACAGTATGTGCAGGAATGAAGAGTTTTTGTTACCTTAATAATAACTAAAAGATAATTAGAAAGACACATATTTAAAATCGAGAACAGTCGCGTGCATATTTATTAACATCATCTTCTACATGCACAACTACAATTACTGTCCTGATACTCTCTTTGACAAGATGAAGAATCCCTTTTAATGCATTTATCAAAAAAGTCATGGATCGCATAATGAGTCGTTCCAAATTTGGTATGTCGTTGAGTAGGCTCTAATGAAATGGATGCTTTTGTTAAGTCTAAAGTATCATTTTTTACTTTTACACAAAATTTTATCCATCCTATACTTTGATGATCAGTACTATTATCACACATCTGAACAGATTTATTCGGATCAAATTCAAAGGTAACAAAAGACATGGATGGAATTGTTGGAGTTTTCTTTTTGACAGGTTTCATACCCTGAAGAGTTTGCTGCGGTAATGAAGTGTGTACATGGACAGTCATTTTATTATTCCTTGATCCTCCTACTTGATAATTTACCCAATCCGTAAAAATTGAATTTCCCACACCCCATTCCTGGATAGTGATGCAATTTTTATCAAGAATATCAGGTAACTTAAATCCAATTTTTAACTTATTTTGGGGTTGAAGGGAAGTATTCTGAAACTGGGCATGGTAAAAAACAAATTGTTCACCTGAACTTTTCCTGCAAATTTTCTCCACCCGGATGAAATTTGGATCATGGCTGTCGCGCAACTCTTCCTGTAGACTATCTATCATCGTATTCATGTTGCTAAATAACTCAAATGCCATCTTATACTTAACGACATTGGCCTCGTCCGGGAAATAATTTCCATTATTCAGAATGGCAGAAGGTTTTAAGTTGACATACAAATAGTTTGAATTAAATTTAGTATTTATGTTTGATATTATTAATTCACTTAAATCGGAGCTGGCTGGCTCGGTAATAAGATATCCACCATAAGTAAAATTCGTCTGAAAGACTGTTGATTTGGTAAAACAATTTGGAACAATAGATTCTGGATAAGTAGTAACATTTCTTATTAACCTGTGCATTTTTAAAGTACAGGGTAATGCAACACCATCTAGTTTCAATATCAAGGTAATATCCTTTCCTTTGACAATATCATGATTGGCAGTTATACGACGTACTGGAGTAGTCGTAGAAAAATCAAAAGGGTTAGAACATGGAGAAGTACAGTTATTTACACCAACCATTTCCGGCGGATCATCACCCTGATAGATATTGGTAAGATATAGGTATTTAATTGCAGATGATGTGTATAAAGACTTAAAATTAAAATTATAATGTGGTGATGTGGGTCCAAATATTGGAGAGTTTATCAGACTTGGTTTATTTCTGGAATTATAATGTTCTCCATTTTGATATATTACTAGGATATCTTTTCTTGCATATGCATGACAACTCGTACAGGGATATGCCAGGTTGCTTATGTGGAATTGATGATTAACAGAACCGGCAGAGGAATTACAACCTGCGCCATTTTTTATATACCATTGGTTATCCTGAGCATGAACTAAGCATAAAGAAAATAAACTAAGTGATAATACAATAAGAAAATGTGTTTTCATGATTTATAATAATTTAAAAAAATAAATAAAAGAAATAAGAGCAGAAGTAGAATCCATTGAGTTAAGTTAGCATTCCAAACAGAATACGTTATTTTACCAGTATCCCCATAGCCTATAAATCCAGCCCAGTAATACGGATGTTGTTTTTCAAATCCAGCTTGTTGCCTGTAATATAATTTCGCAATCCGCAATGCATCATCTTTTGATTTGCCTTCCTTTAATGCCTGGTAATATTGCTTCATAATCATCGCACTCGATTCATCATTCACAGACCATAAAGACATAACCACAGAACGGGCTCCGGATTCCATAAAACTTTTTCCCATACTCCGGATGCCTTCTCCGTATTCCCATTCGCCAAGGCCGGTTTCACAGGCACTCAGCACAACCATCTGACAAGGGTTTGTCAATGTCGTTAAATGATCCAGCTGAATGCGGTTACCAGCTCCGGGAAAAACAAGATATGCATCATTGGAATCAATTTTTGCATGACCTGCATAATGCACAATCCCGTAATCCTGCATTTGATCCAATACCTGAAATGGTGCAGATAATGTATCGATGACCACAGACGTTCCAAATACTTCTATTAAGTCTTTTACTTCCTTATATGTGTACTTTAAATGATAATTGTTACCCCGACTGGCCAAAAATATATCGCTTTTAGCTTCAGGATATCTTGGACAGACAGCATATAAAAAATATTTTTTATATGCTACATTTAGATTCTGCTGCATATCACCATACCGGTTAGCATACCAGATCGTTGTTCTGTCTATCAAGTAATACCTATTAATATCCATTAAAGCATCAAAAGGAATAAATTGAATCTTTCCATCGGGAATGATCGTCAGATTATCTGGTAATTTACCTGTATAATCATTAAATAAAAAGCGATAAGCATCTACAAGTACTGTGGCATCAGGGCTTTTTTCTGTTTCAGAAAACATTTTGACTATAGAAGTATGAATCCTGTCTGATTGCTGTTTGTCTCCCAATCGTAAAAAACGGGTCACACTATCCAGTTGAAACAAAGCAAAGACTCCGGAGTCCTGTACATGATACTCAATATAATGATCCGGATATTTCAGGCTTCTGGGCTTAACTGAATGTCTGGCCAGTATGGTTTGACGCTGCTGATTTAATTTATACAATCGACTTAGAACAAAATCAGCTTCAAATCCCGGAAGCCCCAAGTTCTCTTTCAATTTTAGTTCCAGATCACCGATTTGTTTTAGTACTATTTTTTCATGTTGTGATAAATGAGTAAACGTTCTGATTTGTAAATTCTTTTCCTTTACTAAAAGTGCTTTGGAATAATTATAAAATAACCGGACCTTTTCGATAAACAGGGGCATATGAGGATCTGATTGATGAATCAGCCACAATTGCCGGATGCCTCTGTCGACCAACTCCCTGTTTTTACTTATCAATTTGAGTTTGGCTTCATCTCCCTGAACTTTTCCCTGAATTATTTCATAACCAAATAAACCTAATTCCAGATAGGCTAGCGACAATTTAAGAAAATCAACTTTTTGATCAAGCTGATATTTATAAGTATAATAGTCGGAGCTGGTAAGAAATAATTCGGCAAGGGTATTTTCCCTGAATAATTGATCAGCTTCTGGTTTTTCTTCAAGTAAGTTGAATCCAGGAAGTAATGCAGCTAGACCTTTTTGGATATAAAATTTTGATTTTGTAGTATCCTCATTTTTTAAAGATAATACAGCCAGCTCATTGCAAAATTTAGCATACTCCCTGCTTGAAGTATCCGTAAAATAAGCAGAAGCCAGACTGATAAAATGAGTTGCCTCGACCCATTTAGCTTTTTTTGCAAAATAGCGTATATTATTGCGATGAAAGATATGTTGATTTTCAGCTAACTTATTAGAAGGCGAACTGTCGATTACAAATCTTGCAGAATCCAGATAAAAACCAGCCAATCTCAATATGTTTTTACGGATATAAAAATCTGCCAGTTCATTGTAATTGCATACCCTTCCCTGTAAATAATGTAAAGTATTGGCAATACTTAATCCGGATTTTAAATAAAATTCCTCTTTGGACTCATTACCCAATGTGCGATAAATCATTCCCAAATTAGTATAGAGCCTGCTTAATTCCTCTTTTTTATTATAATGGATTAAGCTATTTTCAAGAAGGGCGGCATAATAAAAACAAGCAGTTAAATCATCCTGACGATTGTAAATGTTCATCAAAGGATTTTCGATATACCAGGATAGCTCATCCAGACAAAAAGGATCTTCAACCAAATTATGAGCTTTTAAATAACATTCTTTTGCTGAATTATAGTCAGTTTCTTTTTCAAATCGACTGCCCAGATACATGTATGCAGATCGCAAAACTCGTTTGGTAGCTCCGGACTTTTGCAGCCGTTCTATCCAGCAAAATATTTCAGCATGATATTCCGCATCAAAACTATCCAAAGGGATCGCCTTCAAAATGCGGTTTAATTTTCTGTTGAAGCCTTTCCAGTCTTGTGTTTTATGGTAAATATTCAGGCTATCATTATCAGAAATTGTAATTTGCCCTTTAAGCACTGAAGAAGATAAAAAATAGATTAAAAACAGCAGGAGACCTGCCTTCTGTCTTGTCATAAAGTGGCTTTCAATTTCAAAAGTAATCATGGAACCTCAGAATTCAATTGCTTGGCAAAAATTAATTTGGGATTATTAAGAGATTCCAAAATATTTATCAGATAATTGCCAGCATATTCTTAATTTGCTCCCGGAAATGAACTAAGCTCACTGAGTACGGAAGATATCATACGAAGCATTCGAGGCACCTTTAAAGAACGGGAAGGAGTAGTCAGGTATTTGTACAAAGATGTTCATTTGATGCAAAGTATAAAAAAATATGTACTAAGTCATCACGGAAATGAGGAAGATGTACACATAGTGTTTGATGATATGATCGTTCAATTTATCAAAAGCGTGTTTTCAAATCATGAGCTCCATATAGAAACCGAGTTAAATGCCTATTTAATGGGTATTGCAAAGCATCTTTGGTACGCAGAATCCAAAAAAAGAATTCGACTAAAATCGACTGAAACACTTGATCACCAGGATTTAGCTTCTACAGAAACAATGGCTTTGGATTTGATGGTTCACTCTGAGAATATGGTGATTTTAGAGAAGCTAATGTCCCGGATAGGGTCAAAATGTAAAGAAGTATTGATGTATTGGGCACATGGTTACAATATGGAAGAAATCGCCAAACTTTTACAATATAAATCAGAAGGAATGGTGAGAAAGAAAAAAAGTATTTGCCTCAAAGAATTAGTAACACTTGTACAGGCCCAACCGGATCTTAAAAATTTACTGGCCCCATGAGAGATCCTTTCAAATATATAGAAGCATATCTGGATAATCAACTTTCAGATGAAGACAGGATTCTTTTTGAAGAAGAATTGAAATCACAAGCTCAGCTTCAGGAGGTATTACAACAAACTATAATTGCAAAGGAGTTATCTAAATCATTGATAGAATTAGAAACCAGGAAACAATTAGCCTATATTAAAAACGAAAGTAAATTCAAACTTTGGGCCATTGGAATAGCCGCAGGACTGGTGATTTGTATCCTGGGATACTGGATTTTAAAGTACCAAGAATCGGCAGATGATTCTTCCTTACCTGATTCAGATCAAGTTTTTGCTGCATTATATGAACGCCCCGCAGAATCTACATTTCGAAAGGAATTCCATTTATCAAATGCTCTGGATTCTGGAATTTATTATTTTGATAAAAATGAATTGGAAAATGCCTATCCGCTTTTTATGAGGGCCCTGCAAACAGATAGTTTAAATTTAAAAGTTTGGCGATATGTATCACACACATTCATGCTTCAGAAAAAATACATTGAGGCCTCAGAATTATTACTCGACCTTTATCAATCTTCACAAGAACCCTATGCAACGGAAGCTTTGTATCATTTGACCATAATTGATCTATTAAATCATAATATTAATGAAGCTAAAATAAAATGGAAGTTATTGGAAAAAAATCCTTTAGTCCCACCTGACAAATTAACAGCTATGAAACGATATCTGGAGTAAGACTCTGGGAACCCTGCTTGAATGATAAAAGATAAAAAAGACTTTACAAAGTCTCCTCCAGAAAATTGTCAAGAAATCTTAATAGTTATGGAATAGGTATATAATGATTCTATGATATGATTCATTCTGATTTAATAAAGCTCTACAGAATGCTTTTCATAATTTGTCTCAGCTGCATATTTTACAAATTAGATTTCTTCAGAATTATTTCTTGCAAATTCAGATATACTTTCTTATAACTTAGATTAACTGCTTATATGCTCGAAATTATTGGCAATTAATCCGTTTCCAGTATAATAATCCCATTTTTATTAAACTTTTAATTCATACTTACTCAAATTGCTTATTCCCACTTTCCCCTCATTTCAAACCCGTTTAATTTCGCTTTAGCTTTATTCCATCGTATCTTTGCTGCTTATTCTACAATATGAGTGATCAGATCAAGCATGAATGTGGCCTCGCAATGGTCCGTTTGCTGAAACCTCTTGATTATTATCAGAAAAAATACGGCAGCTGCTTTTATGGCCTTCAAAAACTGCATCTCCTTTTGCAAAAACAACGCAACCGGGGTCAGGATGGAGCCGGCCTGGCTACTATCAAATTAAATATCGAGCCCGGAAAAAAATATATTTCCCGCAAACGAAGCGCTTCTTCCAATTATCTGCAGGCTCTGTTTGAAGGGGTTATGCAAACTTTTGACAATCTTTCTGACGAGCAACTAAATGATGGAAAATGGTTAAAAGATCATAAACCGTTTATGGGCGAAGTCCTTCTGGGTCATCTCCGGTATGGTACTCATGGCGACAATACCATTGAAACCGTACATCCTTTTATCCGCGAAAACAACTGGATCAGCCGAAACCTTGTCCTCGCAGGCAATTTTAATATGACCAATGTGGAAGAATTGTTTGATAAATTGGTTTCCCTGGGGCAGTATCCCAAAATAAAATCAGATACCATCACTGTCCTTGAAAAAATCGGACACTTCCTGGACGAAGAAGTCCAACAATTATTCAACTGGTATAAACCGGAAGGATACAGTCAGCAGGAAATTAATCCCCTCATATTTCAAAATCTGGATGTCTGCAGTGTGTTAAGCAAAGCTGCTAAAAAATTTGATGGAGGATATGTCATCGCCGGTATGATCGGGCATGGCGATGCCTTTATACTTAGGGATCCCAATGGAATCCGACCTGCATTTTATTATCAGAATGACGAAATCGTTGCTATGGCTTCAGAAAGGCCGGCACTTCAAACTGCCTTTGAAACCAGCGCCGGTGAAATACGCGAACTAAAACCTGGGAATGCATTGATTATTAAATACCACGGTGAAGTAAAAGAAGAACTTTGTCTCGAACCTCGGGAAAAGAAATCCTGTTCCTTCGAACGCATTTATTTTTCCAGAGGTAATGACGTTGATATCTATCAGGAACGCAAAAATCTGGGTCGAGAACTCGCACCACAGGTGTTGGATGCAATCAACCGGGATATGGAAAAAACAGTCTTTTCATTTATTCCAAATACTTCTGAAACAGCCTTCCTAGGATTGATGGAAGCTATACACGATGATCTGAATCACGAAAAAACCAAATGGCTGCTGGAAGAAAAAAATAATTTGTCCAGCGACCAAATCCGTACTATCCTGGCGGTGAAACCCCGAATGGAAAAACTGGTGGTGAAAGATGATAAAATGCGCACATTCATAGCCAACGATTTGGTCCGGGGTAAAATGGTGGCTCATGTATATGATGTCACATACGGAATTGTAAAAGCCGGGGTAGATACCCTGGTTGTCCTGGATGATTCCGTCGTCCGCGGAACAACACTGAAAAACAGCATTATCCATATTTTATCAACCCTGAATCCTAAAAAAATTATTGTGCTCTCCTCAGCTCCACAAATCCGGTATCCGGACTGTTATGGTATCGATATGTCGCAGCTCGATAAATTTATCGCTTTTCGCGCTTTGGTAGAGCTACTTCAGGAAAATAATAAGGAAGAATTGTTGGAAGAAACTTTAGAAAAATGCCTGGCTCAAAAAGATCTTCCAGCTGAAAATATGAAAAATTACCTGGTTGAATTATACGATACATTTGGCTATGAAGATATTTCCCGTAAAATTGGTCAAATGTTATCTCCACACGATTATAATGTCGAAGTAGAAATCATTTTTCAAACGATCGAGGGCTTACATAAAGCTTGCCCAGGTCATACCGGCGACTGGTATTTTTCAGGAAACTATCCAACACCAGGAGGAGTTAAAGTAGTCAATACCGCCTTTATCAATTTTATGCTTAGAAATGATGTCAGAGCTTATTAAATAAACCTGTCTGAGCATATCTTTTCTGACAATCGGATCATTCTTTTTTTATAATTACTTTTGCAAAAAACCAATTCAACATGGGTAAACTAACGGGAAAAATCGCCCTGGTAACCGGAGGTAGCCGCGGTATCGGAGCAGCAATCGCTGAAAAACTGGCCACATACGGTGCCCAGGTAGCCATAACATATGTTTCATCGCCAGACAAAGCTGCAGAAGTTGTCGAACGTTGTAAATCTCATCAGGTCAATGCTAAAGCTTATCAATCCAATGCCGCTGTTTTTGCAGAAAGCGAACAATTAATTCAGAATGTGGTCACTGATTTTGGTAGCCTCGATATCCTGGTAAATAATGCCGGGATTACAAAAGATAATCTGATACTCAGAATGACCGAAGAACAATGGGATCAGGTCATTACCACCAATCTGAAATCGTGTTTTAACCTGACCAAACACGTAGCAAAACAGATGATGAAATCACGGTCCGGATCAATTATCAATATATCTTCTGTAGTGGGTGAATTTGGCAATGCCGGTCAATCCAATTATGCAGCCTCCAAAGCCGGAATGATCGGATTTACCAAATCGATGGCCAAAGAACTGGCATCCCGCAATATCCGTTGTAATGCTCTGGCACCTGGATTTATAGAAACTGAAATGACCCATGTCCTGGATGACAAAACCAAAGAAATGTTTTTAAAAAATATACCACTCGGCAGATTGGCTAAAGCGGAAGAAGTGGCTGATGTGGTTTGCTTTTTAGCTTCTAATGAATCCAGCTATATTACAGGTCAGGTGATCAGTGTCTGTGGTGGTCTCAATATCTGATGGTTTAATCTTTTAAAATTTCTTCCAGACTCCAGGCCACAGGTTTGGCATCAAACAGGATTTTGGTTCTTGCCCAGGTCGAAAGAAATAATTCGGATTTACGGTAATGCTCCAGATGGTCTGTCGATTCCCAATAGGACAATGTAAAAAGGCTGGCTGAATCCAGATGATCCTGTAACAACTGTACTCCCTGACAACCCGGAAAATTTTGAATCAATGACTTGCTTTGATTGAAAATATGGTAAAACTCATTGATCTTCCCGGGTTTAAATTTCATTTTTACAATTCTGGTAATCATTCTTTTAAAAATTGTCTGATGAGGTATTAGAATATTATCAAGCAAGTATACCCTATAATTGTTTAAACTTTTTAGCCCGCCTGTAATTCATAATGGTCAGAATCGTTTATGATCTGTTGTTAAATTACCATAAACTTTTTACATGTTTACATGGCTAATTTGCAAATATGATTTAAAACATATAGTTTTGTCATAAGTTAATTTACCTAAAACCATACTATTTGTCACAAAGTGAAATTATCCTTACCGTCGAAAATGTCGATCCGGTAGCCTTGTTTGGAGAGAACAACAATAAATTAAACCTGATCAGAAAATCCTATCCCGACACCGTGATCACATCGCGGGGATCCTTGTTGAAAATTACCGGTAAAAAGAAGGATACGCAGTCTGTCAAAGAAACCGTTGAAACGATGGTCAAGCTGTTGCGCGAACGCAAAGAGCTGAGTATTCAAACCGTTGAAGAGTTATTATTGGGTGAAAATCCCTACCACAGTCATGTTCCTCCTGCTGAAAGCAAGACCGTGTTGGTGCATGGCCGGGAAGGCCGTGTGATTTATGCCAAAACCAGAAATCAGCAACTCATGGTGGAAGCCAGTGCACAAAATGATGTAGTTTTTGCAATTGGTCCTGCTGGTACAGGAAAAACTTATACTGCAGTTGCCATTGCTGTCAGAGCTTTAAAAAACAAAGAAGTCAAAAAAATTATTTTAACCCGGCCGGCTGTTGAAGCCGGAGAAAGCCTGGGTTTTTTACCAGGTGATTTGAAAGAAAAAATTGATCCTTATTTGCGTCCACTCTATGATGCGCTGGATGATATGATTCCTGCAGATCGACTCAATCAGTTTACTGAAAACAGAGTGATTGAAATTGCTCCACTTGCTTTTATGCGGGGCCGTACGCTCGATAATGCGTTTATCATCCTGGATGAGGCCCAAAACTGCACTCCTCTGCAGATCAAAATGTTTTTAACCCGGCTAGGACCCTCTGCCAAATGCATCATCACCGGTGATTTATCTCAAATTGACTTACCTTATAAACTGGTATCAGGTTTAAAACCAGCCACCCAAATGTTACAAAACATTCATGGCATATCCACTGTCAATCTAACTCACGAAGATGTAGTACGTCATCGCCTGGTAAAAGAAATTCTCAAAGCCTATGAAAGAAATGACCAGGGACGAAGAAGAAGGGATGAGGAGGAGTAATTGACAATTAATAATTGCCTACTTCCGGCAAGCTGGTCGGTAATCGATATAGATTGTACTGCATTATGAAACCGGGACTGACAAAGTAGAAAAATTAAAATAGTTTTTGTCGGGGAATATTATTTTTTGTAATAGAGCCACTTCAAATCCTTTTTTACTAAGTCGATATCATCTCGCAGAATACTATTTAGTAAAGAGTAGTATTTATCCGTTGCTTAACAAGAACAATGTTTTTAAAATTTAAATACGGCATTAACTGCAAAACTAATCATTGTTTAATCCAGATCTTATCTTCCTTTGTTCCCTTAATCACAAATTACTTTACCAAACGTTTAGACCATTTTAAGTACTACGCGATTATGAAGAAAAGACAAATAACAATTCTGATTATTCCATTCATTTGTGGTTTTCTCAATTCTCAAAATTTCTGGATACCTACGAATGGACCAAATGGCCTGGTAATTCAAGATCTTGCAATTGCCACAAACCAAAGTATTTACATATCGGCAAAAAATTCAGGAATTTATGTAACACAAGATCAGGGTTTGAGTTGGAATAACTTAGATTCAGGATTGACTCATTCTCATTCATTTGCCACTCATTTGGCAGTATATGGGGAAGATAAATTGTACGGTTTATTTGAAAATGATTTGTGGATTCTGGAAATACAATCTGGAATTTGGCGACGACTTTCTTTTAATGCAAACTATAGCGACTTATATACAGGTCAGGATGGATCTGTATATGTAAGAACATGGTCACCAGAAACAAAGTATCTTATATCAAAAGATAATGGTGTAAGTTTTCAGGTATTATTAGAATCCAGGCAATTAGCAAATATTGCTACTGTTTCTTTAAATGGCCTTAACAGAAATTATTTTGCGGAACGAGAAGGTCCTTTTCACAATATTTATAAAGTCAATGATGATGGATCAAATCTGATGCAGATTTATCGTGGCAGTTTATTATCCATAAAATTGTATACTCACTCTTCCGGATATCTTTTTATTACTGATCCTTATAATGGTATGACAAGGATTGACAGTCAGGGTAAAAATCGCATATCCTATAATACAAGTCTCGGACCCGTCAGAAGTCTTTTGCTTAAACCCGATGGAACGATTTTGTGTTTAACAGACAACGCTGACTATTTTTCTCTGGATACCGGACGTACCTGGCTAAAACATCCAACAACATTTTTCAATAAAGTATTAATCGGAGATCGTGTATTTATTAATGATTCTGTTGTTTATATCATTAATAATGGCTGCTACGATAATCATTTAATAAAATCTTCTGACGGTGGAAATAGCTGGCAATCTTTTCACAACCAATTTTCAAATGAATCCATATTTAATCATTTTGTAACAAAATCCAATGTTTTGTATGCGGAACGCTGCACTGATTTTTATGAATATGCCTTTAGTGTAAATCAGGGCATTAGCTGGCATCCATACGTATACACGGTCAATGGCATTTCGTTTCGCGATTTGCAGGTAATGGATAATGGCAATATGTTTTTGCTTATTGAGAGAGGAATAATTTTCAGCAATGATGAAGGTCGCAGCTGGAATAATTTAAAAATAAATAATGATAACTATTTTAATCATATAGTCAGTGATCAAAAAAACGTGATTATGGTAGATTATTCCGGAAAAAATTATATTTCCAGAAATGGTGGAAACGACTGGGATTTAGTTATTGATGCACCACCATCTTATAGTAAAATTCGCATTCATCCAGACGGAGATTATTATTGTCTAAGTGGATATCCCAATTTGCGTACTATTTACAAATCAGAAGATTTTGGTATTCACTGGAAAAAGACAAGCCTTACAGAATTGCCCATTATTGATTTTCACCTGGCTAAAAATGGAATGATCTATTTTTCAATGAATAATCCATCATTCTTCCAAAATGGACTCTATCTTTTAGATAATAAATTATTGAATTACCAATTTATAAATCCGGCAACATTTACTTCAATAGTAGATGATCCGGAAGGGACACTTTACGGAACAGTCCTAAATGGATCATGTAAATTTTCAAAAGATAATGGTAATACCTGGATAAATTTTGATTTAGGTCTTCCAGTTAACAATCAATCCATTCGACTAGTCATCGATGATAAAAATTATCTTTATTTATCTTCTTACAATGATGTAATATATAAAACCATAGAACCCGTATCTAATGTTACAGATTCAAAATCTTCAGATAATTTAAAAAGAATCCAGATTTACCCTAATCCAGGCAATGCAATGATTCAAGTCGAAGTTAAAGACAATATCTTACAAAATAATTCAAGATGGTGTATTTCAAATAGCATGGGAAATATCATCAGGACAGGATTATTATCAAAGCAAAAAATACAGATTGATGTATCTAATATACCAGCCGGCTTATACTATTTTCAGATACATGGTGCTGCTTCCGCAATTGAGAAGTTAATCATCGCCAAATAGATTTATTTCAACTTACAAATACTTACCTTGTTTAATGGTTTTGCATTCGTGCTGGTTTCGAAGCTCAAAACTGTAAATCATGACCGGACTTGAAGTATAGCACTAAGCCTTAAATTTGAACGAAACCCCACATGATGTAAACAGCTGTTGTTAGAGACTGTTCTTCTATCTGTTTAATTTGTTTTATTAAACATATATCTCGCAATTTTCCATTCTCCATTTACCTTTTCAAATACAAAAAGTTCTCTATTTGCCTCAGGTGCTTCAACACCATTTGCAAGTATTTTAACTGATCCTTTAGAACTGGTTACTGCAAATGCCATGTTTTCTTCCACTTGAATTTCTTCAATAAAGAACTTAATGCATGGGAAATAGTCTTACAGATTGTTTAATTTTATCTTCAAATTACTTTCGAATCATGAAAATTATTGATTACAATATCGCCGAAACTAGTGAGCTTCACATCTTGGAGGAACACGTCAAGGAATTAATCAGTCAAGGGTATATACCTTTTGGCGGAGTGGGTGGCTATTGGACACAATGAAGATTATGATGGCCGTGTGTATCTCCAGGCTATGGTTAAATATAAATCAGAATAGATAGATTCCTTATTCGAACACGATCTCTTAGTTTAACTCTTCTGTAAGTTCTTTTTGAATAATACTCTTTTCTTTTTTAATTTTATTCATCAGACCTTTGATAGATTTACATTGCTGCAAGGCTTTGTGTTTTTTCAAATATTCAAAACATTCTGAAGATAAAAAATGATCATCGGCAATGGTTAATTCGTGACTTTTAACTTCTTTAAAAAGGTCAAGAGTAAATTTATCAACGGGATTATCAATCAAATTGTAAGATTGATGAAATTATTTTAAATGGAATAAATAAATATTTAAATTAATAAAGAATAAATAGTTTTTTCGATCTTCATCGCTAACATTAATATCATTATAAGCCTTAAGTGCATCTACATATTCTTTTTTACTCCGAAAATTAAATGGACTTCCTTCTGAAGAATTTAATGCTTTAGTAAATTTCTTGGCATAATTACACAACTTTCCAAAATCATTTGTTAAAATGCCCCTTGAACAAGCCTGAAAATTTAAGCTTACAATAATCATTAAACTAAAAATAAAATAATATTTCATCTGGTCTAGGGTTTAGGTTTTATAGTTTCAACCGGATCCACTGGCTCTATCGTATCACGATATTGATAATCTGATGGATTAATGGTTTTGCCTAAATTAGTTTTTTGAATTTTACCATCAATATTTTGAAATAAAACAAAGCCTTTATTGCTCGACATTAATTGTCCTGTTTCCTTTTTGTCCTTTGTTTCGGGGTATACATCTCCAGTACCGGCAATCACTGATATATTTAGCCTTGTTGCTATATCTTCTGCAATTGAAAGAGGCTCATCAGATGTCTCTTTTCCACAATTACACCCACCTATAATTAATAATGCATTTGGCTCAAATTTTATCTTTCTACTCTCTTTATCTTGCTCCAAATCTGCTACATTAATATGAAGATCTGAGGCAGTAAAATCACTTCTCCATAGTCCATTGGCATCAGAATCAAAAATAAATTCCTCTGTTAGTTGCATGGGAAAACACTATAGTTCTTCCGATTGAACCTTCTTTTTGAGTTGCATTTATTAAAGCAGACCTAAGCTCCGGCCCATTTTGAACGAATATTGGATTTCCAATTGAATTTCCCGCTTTAATATCCTTAGCAGCTCTTAATTGAAAAGCTGCCTGATCTGAAGAACCACCATAAATTGTTATTTTCGCCTCCAATCCATCCAAATCAATTGCCTGTATTGGAGTATTGGATGCAAACTGGTATGGTGTTAGGTAAGGATATGATTTCGTCAACGGATCCACACTTAAAAACCTACCAATACTAGGATTATAAATCCTAAACCCATAATCATAATTCGTTAGCGAACTAAATGATGGATCCTCTTCCTTACCGTTAAAGCCATAACGATAAAAGGTATCCAGTTCATTCAATTTTCTTCCATCCATTACCAGGCCGAAGTTGTAATAATCTTGAACTGTTTTTGTTTCCGCATTATAATAATTCGCGGGGATATCTGTTGGAGCTGTTCCTTTAGCACCAATTTTCCTATCGGTGATTGTTGCAAGTACGTTGCTTAAATGATTCTTTAATTCAGATTGCTTCTTCGTCTTCTTCCTTTTGAACCTAATTATTGTTCCAGAATTACCTTTGTGATCTCTCACATTAATCAGGGTAATAATTGATCTATCTCTGTCAGACTTCTTGTGTTGAATACCATTAAAATAGCTCCTCTGAAGTGATTAATAAAAACAAACCAGTAAAAATAAATAATACACCTACAATAATTGATCTGCATTTACTTAAAATATCCCATGAATCATCTATTTTATGCTTAACTCCATACTTAGTTAAAACATAACCTAAGCACAAGAAAATTAACCCCAAAACTTTATTTACTACCATTTCTTGATTGTCTTTTATCTTCAACAATTTTTTCTGCTGCTTTTTCCCCAACGATTGCAGTTTTATTAGCTTGAGCTTTAATAATTTCTTTAGTCAATACATCCAATTTTGTTTTTTCAACCGCTGTTTTGACCACGTTTGGCAATAACTCAAATGTGGCATCAACGGTTAAATCTATTATATCATCAGCTGCATTGCCTTTCTTTACAAAGAGCTTTATAAAATTTTTTGATCCCATCCCAGCAAGACTAATTACTCCACCAGCCACTACACCTGGAGCACTTGCTCCCTCAGTTATCAGAACCAAAGCAGCACTTCCAAATACTATTGCATCTCCTGTCTTTTCTACTCTTTCTGATAACTTAATTCCTTGATCAATAAATTTATCAATATTTCCTGAATTATAATTCTCAGCAACTTTTTCATTTTCATAATAGTCTAAAGTTAAAACACCTTCCGTTCCATACTTTTGATTATTTGCATAGGCGCTATACATTACATGATCTTTTGAGAACTCTTGAGAAATTTTGAAGTAATTAGGAGTAGATTGCAACTCTCCATTTTGATCATAGAATTGTGTCGGTGCTGCTTTGTAGATACTATTGATCACTATTTTTTCCTCAAGTCCATCAAGATCAATAGCAATGATTGGCTTATTGCCAGCAAATTGGTAAGGAGTATACCATGCATAACTTCTTGTCAACGGATCCACACTCAAAAATCTCCCAATACTTGGATTATAAATCCTAAACCCATAATCATAATTCGTTAGCGAACTAAATGATGGATCCTCTTCCTTACCGTTAAAGCCATATCGGTACTTACTTATATTTAACTGCCTTGCTCCGTCCATTACCTGTCCAAAGTTATAATAATCCTGTACAGTTTTTACTTCCGGCTGGTAATAATTTGCTGTCAGATTGCCGATGCCTTTCTTTTTGTCTGAGATAGTGACCAACACATTTCCCATGTGATTTTTTAGTTCATACTGCTTCTCTGATCTTCGCCTTTTAAATTTTAATATAGCTCCGCTGCCGCTAACCTGTCTGTTGATAAAGTAATCTCCAACCCTGTCAGAGCCATATACAGGGAGCTCGGTTTGCCAGATGATGTCCTTTGTAACAGAGCCATTGACAATGGTCACCGTATCTTTATAGATACAGATCACATTACCCTGGGGATCTCTGATGTAATAATCTCTAATGAAGTTTTTGTTGTTGGCATCGGTAGAGTCCATTGATTCCCTCATTTTGCGCTGTCCCAAACCATCGTAATCAAACTTATGGATTTTCGGTCCTCCGGGCCCGGTATAAGTTACTTTGGCTATTTTATTGTAAACATCCCAGGCTATTGCAGAAACATAACTTCCTGCATCGGATACGAGATTGCCTATGGCATTGTAGCTGTAGTTACCGCTGCTTTGGTTGGTCATATTCAGACTGGATGAATACGATACAGAATCCTGTATATAGTTAAGTGTATTAGGTTGCCCAGAATAATAATAGTATGTGAGGCTATCCATCAGACCTGAAGCACCCCTCCGGTTCAGTTTAAGGATGTTGCCATTTGGGTCATACTTATAGTTTTCATCATAACTGTTATTAGCCCCATCCCGTGTCCAGGATGTGCCGTTGCTTGTGCTGAAAGAATGGCTTTGTCTGATCCTTTGCAATTGATCGTATTGATACGCATATCCCTTTAGTCCGCGGTATATATTGGTAACGGTATATGTCGTCAGGCCAAAGTGCACCAAAATGAATTTTATTTAAGGTAGTACTTAACAAAGTTAATCATAGATTTTAATTGATTAAGCATTATTTATTTCTCAGATAATTTTTACGTGTAAGTACTATTGTTATTAGTTGGATCATACCATCCAGATACTATAAGACTCCTGATAAATTATTGCTTTAAGCTTTAACCAAAAGTCTTATTTCATATTTCTCCCAGCGTGTAATATTATGACTACCAAGGGACGGCAGCACACCCTGTGCCGGTTTAGTATCTTTTAATTATTCACGGAGACCTCCGTAGGCAAAGCGTTGTGCAGCATGTTAGTGCCAGTGCATTTCTATGCGCTTAAAAGTTGTTCAATTTCTTTTTCCAAATTAGGAATATCACGAATAATAATTGACCACACAATGTCTTCAGAAACGCTATCATACCCATGACTAATTCGATTCCTTGTATCTACAATTTTTCGGGCATTTGCTAATTGAAATTCCGGATCTACTTTTAATATTCTATTTACAGCTTCACCTATAATTTCAATATTTCTTTCTATTGCTCTTTTAGTTTTTAAATCTTTTTGAAACGCTAGGAAATTTTTCTTGTCAGGTTGAAATTGATTAATTTCTAGTATGGCTTGTTTAATATCATTAACCCAAACTTTAATTTCATTTTCCATAGATAAGTACTTTTGTCTGATCTATTTCCTTTTTTAAGTAGGGGTTTTTAATTGCTTTTTGCTCCAATAGATCAATAGGTCTACAAAATAGATTTTCAAGTTGTAATTTAAGACTGAAATAATAGTCAGAATAATTCATTGGATCAGATTCGTCAATATCAACGACTAAATCAATATCGCTGTCTAAGTTAAATTGGTCAGTTGTAACTGATCCAAAAGCAAAAAGAGTCTTTACTTTGTTGGAGTCGCAAAGCATTTTTATCTGGTCTATATGAGTATTAATTTCTTTCATTGAAGGGACAAATTTACGTAATTTTAATGAGATATTTTGGCATGGGCACTAAGGTTTACGGGTTTTGCATTCGTGCTGGTTTCGAAGCTCAAAACTGTAAATCAAGACCGGACTTGAAGTATAGCACTAAGCCTTAAGTTTGAACGAAACCCCACATGATGAAAACAGCTGTTGTTAGAGACTGTTCTTCTATCTGTTTAATTTGTTTTATTAAACATATATCTCGCAATTTTCCATTCTCCATTTACCTTTTCAAATACAAAAAGTTCTCTATTTGCCTCAGGTGCTTCAACACCATTTGCAAGTATTTTAACTGATCCTTTAGAACTGGTTACTGCAAATGCCATGTTTTCTTCCACTTGAATTTCTTCAATAAAGAACTTAATATTCAGTTGAATTTGAGAAAAGACATATTCATAAGATTTTAAAATGCCTTCTGAGCCAATTCCGGTTGGAGCTTCTGCGGGCATGAAAATACCATCTTTGGTATATAGCGATTGAGCTAATCTGGCATCTGATGTATTTAAAGATTTTTCATATTCACTGAGAAGTGCTTCAATTTTTTGTTTTTCTTGCTTTTCCATGATTTCTGTTTTTTCTGATGTACTTTGATTTGGCTTGTTGTCACTGTTCATGTTGCACGATGACATAACCACCATAACGAATGCGGTTGCAATAGTTTTTTTCATATTAGTGTATGTTTTGATTAATCCAATTATCAAGAGATGTAAATTCTTCCGTTGCAATTTCTTTAGCCAATTTTATTCGTTCATCTGCATTAGGACCCATGTAAGTATAGACTTCAAAATAAGCAAGCATTTGGGCGATTTCACCGGCTCCTTCAAAAAAGGCAGAAAACACTTCCACAGGAACTTGATTAAAACTGTAGTTTTTTCCATTGGCTTTAAAGGTTTCCAAAATATCGTTAAAACTATTGAGTTCTGTGGCTACTGATAAGTAACTTCCATTTCCAACTTTATCAGAGTTTAAAAATGCACCTGCCACTACCTTACCTAAGTCGTTGATATCCGACATATGAATTCCTTTTACTTTAGGATCAATAGGCAGTGTCCATCCGGTAGAACCATCTGGTTGTTTTTGCGCGCCCATCTGCCCGCTAAGATTTTGAAAATAAAATGGGGCCTGAACAAATGTGTAGTGTTTGAATCCTGCATCTTTAACCAACTCGTCCACCTTAGCTTTACCGGTAAAATGAGGAACATTAAATTTTCTGCTGCTTATCGTTTCAACGTTTGGAAGTGTAGACCAGATAAAGTGATTTACGCCTGCATTTTTAGCAGCCTGGATAGCAATTTTACCTTGAGCAATTTCATCTGCACCTTCCCAAAAGTTTGTTACGACAAACACACCATGCGAACCTTTAAAAGCTTCTGTAAGTGAACTTAAATCCGTAAGGTCTGCCTTTACCACTTGGTGTGCATTGCCTGTATAGTTGTCAGGTTTCCTTGTGATAGCTCTTACATTAAAAGAACCTTCTTTAATCAAGGCATTCACAACACCTTTACCTTGTGAGCCTGTGGCTCCGACTACTGCAATTATTCTATTTTCCATTATGATTAAGTTTTTTAATTATTACACAACAAAGGTCCCTGATATTTGCAGGTTTTACCAATAAGGTATCTTAAGAAAGAACCTTAATGTAGATTAAGATTTTGCAATCTTCTTTCGGATGGCACTAAGAAATTCTGGGGTTACACCCAAGTAGGATGCTATTTGCACGTTAGATATCCTGTTAAAGAAATGCGGATAACGTTCCACAAAATCCAGATACCGCTCTTCAGCTGTTAAGCTGATGTTTTGTAAAATTCTGTTTTGAAGACTTACCATGGCATTTTCGGAGAGCACTCTGAATATCCGATTGAACTTCGGATAATCTACAAATAGTTTCAACTGATTTATTTTTGTACATTGAAGTATAATCGAATGTTCTATGGCTTCAATATAAAGTCTGCTTGGTGTTTCAGAATGGAAACTGCCAATGTCACCAATCCACCAGTTCTCAACGGCAAATTGCAGGTTGTGTTCCTTGCCTTTTTTGTCCACCATATACATTCTGAAACAGCCTTCAACTACGAATGTGTTGCACTTGCATACATCCCCTTCCTGTAGGATGAATTGTCTTTTTTTTACTCTGCTTTCTTTAAAGACCTCTTCAACAAAAGCAATTTCCTTTTCATCTAATGTAAGAAGGTGATTGAAATATTCTATTAGAGCTAATGTCTTCATTTTAATTTTTTATCAGCTTTGAGTTGGATTGTTGTTAGTTAGGGTTGAGAAACAAAAATCTGTTTAAAAACTCTAAGTCGAAATCAAATCTACAAAATTTAACCATTCAGAATCAATTTAATCTTATACTTTGCAGCAAACTTTAAATTTAGGCAATTTAGATTAGAAACAAATTTCGATCATCTTCTGAGTTGTAATTGTTGGAAGATGGTCTTTATCCATCAGTGCTTCTTTAAATTTATATTAAAAATACTCAATATCTCTTTCTAAAACTTATCAGTAAATTATTTAAAAATACAGTTTGTTTAATCCAGTTTAAGTTTGAGTCAAATTCGTAATGAGTAATTATTTTGTTAAAAATGTTTCCATTGGCATCATGTGAAATCATTGTATCCGTACAAGGAAGTGCAGCTAGCTGATAAGTTCAACATTAGCAGAGGC
>CAZALD010000012.1:0-102369 GCA_964486185.1 uncultured Saprospiraceae bacterium | reverse complement strand
TAGAGGGTGGTCAATTTGCTCCGGTATAGGGTGGTCAGTTTGACCGGATTTTGCACTATATTTAGAATCCATGCATAATTTGCATTCCCCGTAGGAGGTATTTCGTAGCCCATCCATCGAGAGTCATTTACAAGTTCATTTTCTGCTCTCCATTGTTTTTGATTAAACGGAGGATTAGCCATAATGAAATCAGCTTTGAGATCTTTATGTTGGTCTCTGAAAAAAGTGTTTTCAGGTACATCTCCAAGGTTAGCGGAAATGCCACGAATAGCAAGGTTCATCTTTGCAAGCTTATAAGTAGTAGCTGTGTATTCTTGTCCATAGATACTTACATCTTTGGTATTACCATGATGAGCTTGTATAAATTTTATAGATTGAACAAACATACCGCCTGATCCACAACATGGGTCATAAATTTTACCTTTATAGGGTTCAATCATTTCTGCTATCAAGTTAACGATACTTTTTGGAGTATAGAATTCTCCTTTACCTTTTCCTTCTGCTAATGCAAACTTGCTGAGAAAATATTCATACACTCTACCTACAATGTCTTGTTGTTTGTCTTTTAATGTATCAATGTTATTGATAGTATCCAGTAATGATGCGAGTTTGCTTACATCAAGGTTTAGTCGTGAATAGTAATTGTCCGGTAATGCTCCTTTTAGCACAGGATTATTTTTTTCAACAGTAGTGAGTGCTGTGTCAATTCTTATGGAAATATCATTTTGCTTTGCATTTTCAATTAAATAGCTCCAACGGGATTCTGGAGCAAGGTAAAAGACATTTTTAGATGTGTAGAACTCTACCATATCCAAATACTTTTCTTTGTGCTCGGCGATTAATTCTTGCCTTCGTTCTTCAAATTTATCACTTGCAAACTTCAAGAAAATTAGCCCGAGAACTACGTGTTTGTATTCTGATGGTTCAACGGTACCACGCAATTTGTTTGCAGAATCCCATAAGGTTTCTTCGATTGATTTTTGTTTTTTTTCTTTTGCTTTTTTAGCCATACAATTTTATCTTAATAATGGTTATTTTAAGGCATTATGAATTCATTGGTATTGAAAATAATAGCATTTTGACTTGATAATTACAATACTCTAATATAGAGAATATTAGAATTGTTTAAGCTTATAATTCTCTTTGGTCTTTTCCTTTTTCCTTATTTCTTCTTATATTGGATAATTCAAGACTGGTTTTGGATATTTGAAATTCCTGTTGTCCGGAATGCAAGCCGGAAATATAAGCTGAGTTGGATTTTACGTCATATAATACTTTGTCCAATAATTTTGGTTCGTATTGTTCAAGCAAATAACCCGCATTGTATCCTGCCACAAATTTTGCATTTTCTAATTCCGTCATAAAATTGGTTTTATGTGTTTTTCGAGGTATTCATTCAGGGAGTCACTATCATATAATATGATTCTTTTTTGAGGTTGTGAAAACCGGATTTTGCCTTCGTCCCGGAGCTTCTGCAAGGTAGTCTTGCTTTTAATTTTAAGAATATCCATGGCTTGTTCCGTGCTTACCCATTTATCTTTTTTGATATTCTCTTTATCCTTGATCCGCCTGACTACGGTTTCAATCAAGGCGTAAAAGGCTTCATCTTCCATGCAGATAACCTCCATGGTTCAAATTTACGGAAATAATTTTAAGAAAAAAGGGGAGAAATTTGTTCGACCTATGTTCGACCCAGCTTGAAATAAAAAGGTCCAGATTTCTCTGAACCTAGTACCCGGGGCGGGACTTGAACCCGCACGGCCATCACTGGCCACAGGATTTTAAGTCCTGCGTGTCTACCAATTCCACCACCTGGGCAATTCGGCATGAGTGTGAGTGTGGGTGTGAGTGTTAGTCTGCATCTGTGGATACACACAGACACTCACACACACACTCATGCTGAATTGAGCGGGAGACGAGACTCGAACTCGCGACCCCAACCTTGGCAAGGTTGTGCTCTACCAACTGAGCTACTCCCGCAATTCGGTGTGCCTGCCTATCGACAGTTCGCACAATATTATAAATTAGTTATATACATATACAAATAAAATAATATATGTATATAATTATAAAAAATGACCTATCATTTTTTAGGAACGCAAATATACAAACAGAATTAAAATGATAAGATATGTTTTTAAGAAAGTAATGTCAATTTATCTATAAAAGGCTGAAATGTATCCGATTAGGATCTATGACACTAATTTTCTAAGCCCGGGATTTGAACTATTCTGAATAAAAAAACTAATTTATAACTTTTACAGTAAGCGGATCCTTGAATTAACCCAGTTTTTTCTTCCAATTTTCCTTATATTTCATTTTATAAATATGAAGATGTTCAAAAATTATTCTTCTCTAGCCAAGGCCGCTGGGATTCATACATCAGGCCAATCCAAAATAATTCCATACTTAAAACAACCTGCTGGTGTAGCGACCACAAAAGCTCCGGTAAATTATGTGGTAACTGGATTCAGAATTGCTGGTTTGTATGGAAAGAATTTAAAAGAAAGGGCCAGCATGCTTAAGCCTGTTGCTCATTTAACGGATCAAAATTGTTTAAATAATCAAATACACAAGCGTTTTTCATTCTATTAATCAAATACTTTCCCATGAAAATTCTAATTCCAATTGACTTTTCAAATCCATCAACTATTGCGGCAAAATATGCATGTGAAATAGCTTATGTTTATGACGCTGAAATAATCTTATTACATGCAGTTTATCTGTCAACACCTCCCAGAGCCTCTGTATCAATGAAGTTGAAAGATATCGAAAATACAATGGCTGATCATGCACTTTTAGATATGAAGTCTGTCATACAGAATTTAAAAATACTATATCCCAATATTAATATTAGCTATGAAATAATACGCAAAGAACCATTGGATGAGCTTATTATGACTTATTCAAATTACAATAACATCAATTTAATTGTAATGGGAACGAAAGGTTCCAGCGGAATTAATAAATTTTTAATGGGTACCAATACTACGACTGTCATAAATAAAAGTCCGATTCCTGTTCTTGCTATTCCGGAATTTGCCAATTTTAATAGACTTAAAAAAATAGTCTATGCTTCCGATCTAATCAATATTGACTCGGAGATAAAACCAGTGATCGCAATTGCAAAAAAATTCAAATCTGAGATAACAGTTTTACATGTGCAGCGAAACCCTAATGATCAAATCATCGATATACCGAAAATGAAATCCAATCTAATTGATAAAAATAAATATGATCAAATTTCCATACAAATTTTAATCAACAAAGATATAATTGACGCCATTGAAAATTTTGTTACTACATGGAATCCCGATATGTTGATACTATTTACACACAAATTGACTTTATTTGAAAATATATTTGGCATGGGAATTACACAGGAAATTTCGTTTCGCAATAAAATTCCTTTGTTAGCTCTAAAAAAGAATACTGTAACAACTTTTTAACAATCGGGTATTATGATATGCTAATGTTATGCCCGAAATTTATCACTTATGAAAAAAGCACCTATAGATACAATTCTAAAACCAATAAATCAATTTCTGAAAATACAAAGTATCGCAGGTATTCTACTGTTTCTTTGTGCAGGAACAGCCATTTTATGGGCTAATTCGCCATTCAAAGAAAGTTATCATCACTTCTGGGAGAATTATTTCACCATCAGATTTGCCGATTTTGAAGTATCCAAAACGCTGCATCACTGGATCAATGATGGCCTCATGTCGGTATTTTTTTTTGTAGTCGGACTTGAATTAAAACGTGAAATTGTCGGTGGAGAGTTATCTTCTGTAAAAAAAGCGGCACTTCCAATTGGTGCAGCTATAGGAGGAATGGTTATTCCGGCAATTATTTTCATCTATTTTAATCATAATAGTTCAGCGGTATCAGGTTGGGGTATACCAATGGCAACAGATATTGCTTTTGCTTTAGGAGTTTTAATGTTACTTGGAAAACGGGTACCTCTAACCATCAAACTTTTTTTAACTGCATTGGCGATAACAGACGACCTGGGTGCTGTTTTAGTTATTGCTTTTTTTTATACATCGGATATATCGCTTTTTAACTTAATGGTTGGCGGTGGATTTCTTGCAATCTTAATACTGGCCAATTACCTGGGAGTGCGTAATACATTATTTTATGCCATTACCGGTATCATTGGATTGTGGTTAGCATTTTTAATGTCGGGTGTGCATGCCACCATCGCAGGAGTTCTCGCAGCATTTACCATTCCCGCAAGTACAAAAATTGACGAAATTGGATTTGTAAGAACACTTAGAAATTATACCATACTTTTTAAAAATTCGCCCCCAAATAAAACACATCTGGTTACACCAAATCAATTAGATATCATTCAAGCCATTAAAAAAGAATGCGATAATGCAGAAACGCCCTTGCAGGAGTTGGAACATACCATGCATCCGCTGGTCTCGTATATTGTTGTTCCAATTTTTGCCCTAAGCAATGGAGGTATAGAAATTACAGTTGATATTCTAAATGCCGTATCTCATCCGGTTACCATTGGAGTAGCACTGGGATTGTTGCTTGGAAAATTTATAGGTGTTTTTGGTTTTTCATTTTTACTTGTCAAATTAAAATTTGCAGAATTACCGGTTGGAACTAATTGGAAACATATAAGTGGCGTTGCCTTTCTGGCAGGTATTGGATTTACTATGTCATTGTTTATTTCCGAATTGGCTTTTGCGGATCCTCAAATGATATTGCAAGCTAAATTGGGAATATTAGTGGCTTCTGTTACAGCGGCGATTGTGGGTTTTGTAATTCTCTATTTTACAAAGAAACCGGAAGTCCTTGTTAAATCAGATCAAGAAGATACTGTTGTTGATTCTTAATCTTTACTGGTACAAAACATATCATTTATTAAGATTCTTCTTTTGAATTTAAAATTTCTCTAGCAGCTTCCAGATTATCCGTAAAAACAATAAGCTCTACTCCACCCCAGGGATTTAACCCAACTACATTTCCATCCTGCAAAAATGATTCGATTCCATGTGCGGCTAATTTATTTTTACACAAATGGGCATCCATCAAATCACTAAATACATGAAGTGTAGCTGTAGTTCGTTCGTTATTATTTGAATTCATATCAACGTTTTTTCAAATATACGAAAAAATTCCTGTTAATAATTGTTTATAGTATAAAACATTCTGAGAATATAATATCAGATATCTATTTTTCAAGCCAATCAATAATTTGTACACACACTGGTGATTCCTTATGTGAAATGGTAGCTTCCAATTGGCCAAGTTCATTTATTAAAAACTTTTGAAAATTCCATTTTAGCTCCACATCCTGTTTCCCATTTTTACTCTTTGTAGTCAGCCATTCGTAAAGCGGATGCCTATCTTCACCAGCCACAGAGATTTTCGCCATCATTTGAAAACTAACTCCATAATTCTTTGTACAAAATTGCCGGATTTCTTCATTACTTCCGGGTTCCTGGGCACCAAAATTATTCGCAGGGAATCCGATTATCTCAAATTTTTTTCCTCCATATTTTTTATACAGTTCTTCCAGCTCTTTATATTGTGGTGTATAGCCACATTCTGAAGCAGTGTTTACAATTAGTACTTTTTTGCCCTTTAAACTTTTAAAATCAAATGACTTACCATCAATTGTCTGGGCTGTAAAATCGTAAAAGGTAGACATAAAACTAGGTTGTGAATTTAAATCTGGTAAAAATAGTAGGAATATTCCGAATAGCATTGAAGTCTTCATTTATTAAAATTATAGAATGACAAATTGAAAATATCTTAAATTATTAAAAATAAATAGAAACAACTTTACCATAGCATTTTATTACACAAGGACACCTGCTTCTTTCTTCTCCAGATACTCATCAAAACTCATGAGTTTATCAATACAGCCATTTGGTGTCAATTCGATAATCCGGTTACAGACTGTTTGTAAAAAAGTATGGTCATGTGAGCTGATAATTACAATACCATTAAACGAAATCATATTTTCGTTAAATGCCTGAATACTTTCCAGGTCGAGGTGATTGGTTGGTTCGTCCAATAAAAGTAAATTTGGACTTTGAAGCATCATTTTAGATAACATCGCCCTTACTTTTTCTCCTCCACTTAAGACTTTACAGTTTTTCAAGACCTCATCACCACTAAACAACATTCTGCCTAAGTATCCTCTCAGAAATACTTCATCAACATCTTTAACCGTCGCAGGCACAAATTGTCGCAGCCATTCCATCAGATTTAGATCGTTGACAAAATAGTCAGAAATATCAAATGGCAAATAGGCTTTATTAATGGTAGAACCCCACTCGATAGTTCCCTTAATTGCCTTCTGTTTGCCATCGAGAAGATCAAAAAACTGATGGACCATCATCGGGTCATCTGCAAGAATAGCAACCTTATCATTTTTATTCAGGGTAAAAGAAATATCTTTAAAAGCATTTGGGTCATCTGAAATGGATGTGAGATGTTCGACTTTTAATATCTGATCACCTACCTCTCGTTCCGCTTTAAATATGATACCTGGATATTTTCTGGATGAAGGTTCAATTTCTTCGACATTCAGTTTTTCCAGTGCTTTTTTACGGGACGTCGCTTGTTTGGATTTGGAAGCATTGGCAGAAAACCGTGCAATAAACTCCAATAATTCTCCACGCCGGTCCTCAATCTTTTTATTTTTATCTGCTAATTGCCGTGCTGCTAATTGACTGGCTTCATACCAAAAGCTGTAATTTCCTGTGTACACCTTTATTTTTTGCCGATCTACATCAGCTACATGAGTACAAACCGCATCCAGAAAATGCCGGTCGTGACTGACCACGATTACAATATTTTCGTAATCTGCTAAAAAATTTTCCAACCAATTTACTGTATGGACATCCAAACCATTTGTAGGCTCATCCAATAGTAAAATATCCGGATTTCCAAACAGAGCCTGTGCTAATAATACCCTGACTTTTAAATTTGACGGCACATCGCTCATGGCCATAGTATGAAACTGTTCACCAACACCCAATGAATTTAGTAAAGCCCCTGCTTCGCTTTCAGCCATGTATCCACCAATTTCCCCAAATTCTTCTTCAAGTTGTGCCGCAAGATTTCCATCTTTTTCACTAAAATCTGGTTTAGCATATAGCTCTTCGCGTTCCTGAATTAATTTCCATAAACGTATATGACCCATAAACACGGTATTTAACACCGAGTGATTGTCAAATTCAAATTGATTTTGTTTTAATACAGCGATACGTTCGCCCGGACTGATTTCTACCGATCCTTTATTTGGAAAAATTTCACCACTCAGGATTTTCAAAAATGTACTTTTACCTGCTCCGTTTGCTCCAATAATACCATAACAATTTCCTTTGGTAAACTCAATAGTCACCCCATCGAATAATACTCTTTTGCCATAAGCCAGACTTACATTTATCGCGCTAATCATAATGTATTTTTAATTTAAGCTGGCAAAAATACGAATACATCGTTCATTTTATGGTAATCACAGTCTTAATGAAACTTTAATGATTACAACTATCTGGTGAATAATCTTATCGAATCAAATACAAATTCTTACAGTTCTTCGTACGTTTAGCTAAACGAATCAAAATCAGGAAAATCAGCTGTCTGTAAAATCAGAGCAATAACTGAATTTCTTTTTTGATGGCATTCAAAGCGACATCGATTACTTTGGACGTATTTTGATTTGAGGTAGTCAGGAGATATTGTTTAATGGAGTTGGAATCGAGTCCCTGTTGAGAAGCGGCATCAACTTCATGCAAGACTTCATCTTTGGCCAGCACAATAATTTCCCATAGTTTTTCACTGATATAAATTTGTTGCACCATGTTGTGTTCAAATTCCTGCTGAATGCCCAGCAATAATGTTTTACATAAATTATACGAACTGGTTTCAGACATGGGAAATCTCAACATTAAAACGGGAATACGGATTCTTTCCAGAAATAAGGCCAAACGCTCATAAGCCTGAAGTTTCAATGGGAGGCTTACCTGGTACCGCTCTTTTTTTTGTATGGATATCATTTTAAATCGTTCCGATTCCAGATACTGTTTTAATAACATGTAAACTGTTAAAAAAACAATTCCTGAGGGTAGAGTATATTTTAATACTTCAAATAAAACATCCATAAATTGATCAAATTAGACACAAAATTAATAAAGTCAGGCAAAGCTGCGGTTTATCAATCAGAACCAAATAACGTACCTTTGCGTTTTAAAGGAAAAAAATATGAATACAGATATAATGATCGAATCGCCAATCTCCTTATCTGAAACGGCTGTAGAACAACTAAAAAGAATAAAGGAAGAACAGCAAATACCTGATAGTCATGGACTTAGGGTCGGAGTAAAAGGAGGTGGCTGTTCTGGATTTAGTTATGTTTTAGGCTTTGACCTGCCATCTGAAAAGGATCAGGTTTACGAGATGAAAGGAATTAAAATTTTAATGGAACAAGCACATACGCTGTATCTGGCAGGTATGCAGATTGACTGGGTCGAAGGACTTAATAACCGGGGTTTTTCATTTGTTAATCCCAATGCAAAAGATACCTGCGGCTGTGGATCTTCCTTTTCAGCCTGACCTTAATTTGTGTAGCTAAATCACATGAAAGATTTTTTTGATTTGATAGCCCGGGCCTTGCTATCGGCTATATCGTTGTTTGAAGCGTTTACCACAGTACAATTTTTGTCAAGAACTAAAGAAACCATGGTCCATTATGGACTAACCTGGAATCCTGACTTTTTTATTTATCTTACTTCCCTGGCTCTGGCAATCGGAGGTATTTTTTTACTAATTGGATACAGGCCTAAATTTGGTGTAAGTCTGCTTTTATTGTATTGGATTCCGGTTACATTCATTGCTTATTCGTTTTGGTTGGATCCGCCTCATATACGAAATATTATGGCTGTTCATTTTATGAAAAATATTGCCATAATCGGCGGTATGATTCATGTATTGATATACGGCACCGGTCGATACAGTTATCGACGTTTGTTTGGCATTACCAAATTACCCAAAGAAAAATGGTAAGTAACAAAAATCCTAAAGCACAACAGAATCAGCTGAACCTGCTCAGGAGATTTCATTTTTTGATACTGATCCTTTTGTTACAATCACTCGCTGGATTCAGTCAATTAAAAGGAAGATTTTATATTGATACTTTTAAAATTAGTAACTGGCCGGCCATTCATTCTTTTTCCTTCGCACAATACGATCATTATATCTTATTAATCGGCGGACGAAAAGACGGACTACATCCCAGGGAAAGTGGCTTTGAATATAACCAGAGCAATCAAATGATCTATCTCTGGAATACTAAAGACCATTCTATCATTTCCTACAGACCTGATTCATTGGATCCTTTTATTCATGATTTTCTAAGTGCTTCCAACACAAATTTTACCCAGGATGATCAATTTCTTTATATAACAGGAGGATATGGTCAATCAAGAGACGGAGTTTATAAAACATTTCCAGTCTTTCTTAGGGTTGATTTAAAAAAATGTGTGGAAGGAATATTAACCAATCAAACTATTTTTTCCTCAATGAAATATATCCGGTCAGATTATTTTGCTGTAGCCGGAGCGCAAATGCGCATTATGGATTCCCTTTTTTATTTAGTTGGCGGTCAGTTATTTTCAGCTAAGTACGATCATAATAATCATTCATTAAATCAAAAATATACGGATGCTGTACGCATTTTTAAAATTACAGACGAGGGCGATTCATTGAAAGTAAATTCTATTTCAGAAATAATAAATGACTTTAATTTTCACAGGCGGGACTATAATCTTAACCCGACGATTTCAGAAAACGGCGAAGTTAAACTCATGGTTTATTCGGGAGTTTTTCAGTATAACATCAACAGACCCTTTTTAAATATTTCAATAATACATGATCAGACATTTGATGAAGTATTTGATTTTGAACATAAATTTGCCTCGTATAACTGCGCCCGTTTTGCTTGTTATGATCATTTGACAAACGAATTTCATCAATTATTTTTTGGTGGAATGGCTGAATATTACCGTGATTCAGTTAATAACATTGCACAGGATCCATATGTTCCTTTTGTCAAATCAATCAGTAGCATCAGCAGAAAATCAGATGGTAGTTTAGTTGAGCATCTTTACGAAAATGAGTTACCTGGATTTTTTGGAACTAATTCAGAGTTTTTAATTAATCCAAATTTAAATATAATTTATCAGGACATTGTAGATTTCAGTTCCTTTAATAAGGATACTACGTATTTGGGAATTGTTTATGGCGGAATATATAATCCCAGTAAAATGAAAAATCCATGGCAAAATGATAGCGCTCATTTAACAATGAGTAACCCCTATTTACTGAAAATTTACTTTATTAAGGATCAGATCATGTCTGATAAAAATAAACAGGCTTCGCCCGACAAATCTGCAATTACACTGATTCCTAATCCTGCAAAACATGAGGTACGTATAGAGTTGCCAAAAGATCTGTTGATTAAAACGTTAAAAGTCCGGGTACAAGATACCGGAGGACATATCATAAAAACGGTTATTTTCGGGGCATTGCCTGAAAACAAACTTGTATTGAATACGTCGGATTTAATTCCACAAAATTACAACTTATTATTCCTGGTCAATAGTGAGCTGCAGTTTCAAAAACAACTCAGTATTTTTAAATAAATGTAATTCAACTGAATCAAAAATCATAAGCCCGATAAAATTCATTGCAACTTGAAAGGAATCATCTTATAGCAGATCCATGCATTTTTAAGTTGTCCCATATATTCATCTCAATAAAATAGTATTCATTCGCTATCAGTAATTTTATTATCAAACATGATATAAAACAAAAGAGGAGTTACAATGTAACTCCTCTTTTGTTTTTTGATGTTTTGTGACCAGACACAAAAGTCTTTCGACTACAATTTATTTCATTGGTCTTTGCATTCCACCAACTGCTGATTTGTTTAAAGTACCAAGAGTTTTGTTTGTTTTAGGATCAACAACCAAAATAGCATCAATTTCTCCGGATTTTGCTTTACGGAATCTGAAATTAGCACGGGTTTTATTAATCCACATACCAGAATAAGTATTGTCATCAATTCTTTTGAATCCACCTATTGCAGATCCGTTCAATTGATAAGAATCGCTGCCCACAGCTATAGTGTTTTTACCATCAGTATAAGATCCTACCTGAGAATCATCAAACACTAATGCCTGAGCATTGGCACTGAAGCCAACCAACATCAAAAAAGAAAATAAAAATAACAACTGTTTCATTTTGTAAAATTTAAAAGGTTATAAAAAAAATAATCTGATTTCATTGTTTAATTTCGAAATCTTTTTTCGAAGTCTAAACTATAGCTATATACCAAAGGTACTGATTTGTTATCAGCAATAGTTGGGCAAAATACACAGATAATGCTTCAAATTTAAAAAAACCAGGGAAAATTCACCTAAATTAAGGGAATATAAAGCAGAAGTTCATTCAACTTATAGACCCTTTGCTATTAATCCTTTTCGGAATAGCATCAATAATCATCCGAGACTAAGGTCTTGACAAGTAAACACATATCCCGTAAATACCCCTAATTTGTGCCGGATCGTATGAATACATCGATTTATGCTGAAGTTTTGAAAGCTAGGCTATAAAATTCCTGATATATTAATCATATATATTGTCTCATCTTTTAAAAAAGCATTCAAATCCACTCAAGTCATCAGGTAAACTATCATTCTGTTAAGAATTTAATGACATAAATAAGAGGTATTTTGATCCTTTAGACTCAATCCGTAAAAAATAGGTCTTGCTGTATTTTTCTAATTGCAATTCCGGTCCAAACTCCGCATACGGCACTAATCCCCTGAAGAATGGAACTTAATAAGATAAGAACCGCATTTGATAAACCTTGAAAAATTTCGCCGATCATCATTACAAGTTCTTTACCACCAGTATTATACGCATAAAAGCAAAATATAATACATACAGCACTATAAATAATAAAATGGGAGTATACGGACTTTTTAAAGTCAAATTGATAAAAATAACCCACGATTGCTGCAAGTCCAAAAGCGGAAAACCAAAGCGGAATCCATAAACTCAAGAGACAACAACCCAGGATTACCAAATTATAAGGTACTGATAATTTCATTTTATTTAATAAATTGAATGAGCTGATGATTCTGATTTGCTTCCGTAAACGCATTGAGAATTTGTAAATCATAATATTTTCCCTGAGACCAATCTGAAATCATCTGATCATAATATTTACTCCCGGGATGACCTGATTGCCCACCCGGATAAATACCATAGGCAGTAATGCCACCTTTTTTTAATTCGACGATCATCCGCCAGGAAGGACCTTCAGATTTATTATGGGCATTTATCACATCTTTTGTTCCGGAAGTTCTGATATGATACTTGCCAAAAGCCGGAATCCTTGTAAGATGCACTATACTGGCATCTTTATAGTCGGCCCAATCTTTAGATTTTAACTCTTTCGAACAAAAGAGTACCAGAGTATCAAATGCCATCTGAATTAGCGTTTTGGCATCTTCGATGTTTCCTGAATTTTTATAATCAAAATACAGGTGATCTGGATCCGCTTTCATAAATTCGATTGTCCGTTGATCAGAGGGTAAAGCAACGGCTTTCATACTTGAGTCCATTGTAATTTCATCCCAAACCATTCGATAAAAGGACTGAAACCAATATTCAAAATAAACAGGCGATATGCGGTTTGAATCGTAATTGTAATTCCAGCTTTTTAGCTCCTCATATATATTATATGACAAGCCGGTTAATTTAGAAGAATCCAATGCTTGCAACATAAAAGGTAAAGCAGTTTCTGCTCTAAGGCTGTAGCAATTATATTGAAGTTTTTTCATGTCGTCTACTGACCAGTCATTTTTTTTATTCAATATCCGATTGATCAAAAAACCCCTGTAATCCCTGAAGTCACCATTATTATAATAATTCGGAAAACTCAAATCAGTAGACCGTTGGTTGGCTGATGAAATAAATCCCCGTTCCGGATTTTCACAATAAGGATTTAATTCATTTTTTAAAAATCCCTGCCATTGATTCCGTGAATCAGATCCATCCAATACAAAGCGACCTTGCTGGTTTCTTTTTAAAGGCATATTTCCTTGTACTTTTAAAGCTATATCGCCGTTGACAGAAGCAAATGCCATATTTTGAGCTGGATATGTAAATTGTTTAATCGCATTTTTATAATCAGATAAACTGGTGCCTTGATTTAAATCGGTAAAAGTTGCAAACTCAAACTGTTCCACAGGATCCTGAATAATCCAGTGCATTGCGAGGCCAAATTTTTTATGTTCTTCATCATTAAAAACGACGGGGCCCCAATGTGTTACCAAGACAGTATCCTGAACATCCGGTTTTCCTTTTACTTTGATAGTTTCTATTCTTTTATCAATGCGTTTCCATTGTCCGTCCAGCAAATATTCTGTAAATGTTGAATCCCTCCATTTTATTTTATACCAATCCATGACATCCCAACCTGCATTGGTTACTCCCCAGCTAATTGATTTATTAAACCCGATGATTACTCCCGGGACACCTGGAAACGTAACACCATAAACATTAATTTCGGGTGTAATAATTTGTTGCTCATACCAAATAGAAGGTAAGGTTAAGAACAAATGAGGATCATTGCACAATATTGCATTCCCTGTTTTAGATTTACCCGGACCGACAGCCCAATTATTGCTTCCGATTCCCGTGGCATTAGTTTCCCGTTGCCAATTGATATATTCGCTGTGCAAAATGCTTAAAGATTTTGTCGTCGAGTCCGTTGAGAAATTCCATCGTGTATTTTTAGGTATCACCGGATCTGTCAGTGAATCTATTTCTGTAAAGAAATAATCAAATTCCTCTCCGAAAAATAATTTTGCGTTTGTCAGCTCGACATCATTATCTCTGCCACAAAGAATTTCCGCCATATTTTTATGAAATAGAGAAGATCGATAAGGGCTCCACATTTCTGGCTGGTAATTCAATAATTTATATTCAATCGGAAGACTCGCTACATTTAGTGTTTTTAAATATGCATTAAAACCATCAGCATAGGATTGAATCAGTTTATATTTTTCCGGAAATTTTTTCCAATACTCAATGCTGGCTTTAGCTGATTCACCCATGCCTTTTCTCCTTTTGTTTTTATCAAATTCCAATGCTTTTTCGCCAATGATTTCTGAAATCCTGCCTTCTGCAGCCCGCGTAGAAAAATCCATCTGCCATAAACGGTGCATAGCGTGAACATAACCTTGTATAAAATAAGCATCCGAAATGTTTTGAGCAAAAATATGAGGTACCATCCGCTCATCAAATACGACAGTTCCTTCTACAGGCATCTCGTCTATCAGCTTATCCAAAGGCTGGTCCAGATGAAGTACATTTTGCCAAAACCCCTCTGACGGACTAAAAAAAGGACCCAGTGGAGGTATTTCATTATCGTTTATTTTAAATTGGGTTTTTAAGCTAAATAACCAAAAGGTGGATACTATTAAAGGTAAAAATAATTTAATGTACTTTTTCATAAGATCAGGTTACCTGACAAAATACCAATCCGTTGCAGAAGATAACTCTGGTGCAAAAGTATAATGTTCAAAATTAAATTGTTTAAGTTCTACCGGGTTTGACACATTTTCCAGGATCATAAATCTGGCGAATAATCCTCTGGCAATTTTTGCCGTAAAGCTTACAAATTTCAATCCATTTTTTTTATATTCCCTGAAATGTATTTGTATAACCGGGATATTTAATTGATCAAATTGTAAGGCATCAGAATATTCCTTAGAAGCTAAATTGATCAAGGTTTTTGATTTCGAATCATCAAGATCTTTTTTGAGAAGAGCGGTAATTTTTGTGCCCCAAAAATTATACAGATTTTTTTTTCTGGACACACGCAAGGCTAAACCCATTTCAAGGCGATAAGCTTGAATTAAATCCAAGGGTCTTAGTAATCCATAAAATCCGGAGAGTATTCTGATGTGATTTTGTGCAAAGTTAATTTGTTTACTGGTTAATGAATAAGCATCTAGTCCGCGATAGACATCCCCTGAAAAAGCAAAAATGGACGGTCGCGAATTATCTTTATTAAAAACTTCAGAAAAATTTTGAAACCGATTCATATTTTCATGTGCCAGTTTTTCACTGATATTCATTAATTTCATCAGAGCCTTCACATTTTTTTTTCGGATTACCTCAAGTATTATATTAGATTCATGTAGCAGTCGGGGTAAATCCTCAGAATCTATTGGCACAGGTGACTTGTAATTTAAATCTTTCGAAGGGGAAATAATGGCTATCATTAAAATTTTCTTAATAGCACATAGTTAGCACTTTTTTTTAAGCCGACAAAGCAGAATCGGCTTATTTATAATTCTTAGGTGGAATGACAAAAATCGTTTACTGAGATTATAATTTAAAACCAATTGTCAACTGGACCAGTTGTAACATACTTTTCTGATCGACAAGAGGTGTTGGTGCATCAATGCTTCCGTTTCCGTCAAAATCAGAATTTCCTGTGAGGTATGGAATATGAGCCTGTTCAGAACTTAACTGCTTGTAAGCAAAATCCAGATAGACTTTATTTCCCCTATATCCGAAACCTAAACTATATCCACCATCAAATCTATCTGAATTTGAAAAAGTTTGTTGTACTATTTCTAAACCAGCCCGCAGCCGGATGTAGCTAAATGCAAATTCACCACCCAGACGATACTGAATTGCCTTTTTATATTGCTTTTTAATATCGGCATTTACGAATTCCTGATTATCATAATCATCGGATGAATCACTTTCTGCTGTCAAATTATATTTAGCGTTTCGAATATTCATAAAATCCACATCGGCAGAAATAAATCCAAATCTTCCAATATAAGCCAAAGAGAAGACTGTCCTTGAAGGTAGTTTTAAACGATAATTAAAGTTTCCATCGGGGGAGTAGGCCGTAATAGTGGTATCCTGAATCCCATTATTAAAACTATAGGTCAACGATGTATTAAATTCATCTTTCATCCAAAAATAGCTTGGTGTTTTCCAGGACAAACCAATCCTCCATGACGCAACCGGTTTTACTATAATTCCAAAATTTGCAGCAACTCCTGTCAGACTTGTTTTAAGATATTGATTAAATTCCAGATTTTTAAAAGGCAAGACTTCATTGGCAACTGCTTCATATTCATTGTATTTGGAAACACTTTGAAACTCCCCAAACGGAATGTGCAAGCTAATCCCAATGGCTAATTTCTCATCGTAATTAGCTCCAACCCCCAAAGAAAAATCAAATAAACCACCTGAAGTTTTTAATAATTGTTCTTTAGGTAATAAGTAAGCTTTTTTATTGAGCAGATCTGTGGTGTAAATAAAGTGTTGCGGATCTGTTTTTGGATCGAAAATGGCACCAGTTTCGTATGCCAGCCCTGCTTCAAAATCATCTAAATGATCAGGATCTAATCCAATCAGGCCGGTCTGATCAGGATCTAATGCTAATTCAAGAAAACGATCAGTAATCGATCCTTCACTCCGACCTTTAAAAAAATAGGATTTATCAAAGTCGGCTGTTTGACTTATATTAAGTGAAAAATTAACATTTCTCCAACGACTGGCCATCGGTTCTCTGGTCGCTATAACTCCAATCCCGGATAAGGTCGTTGAAATTTCTTCCCTGGAATAAGTCAAATTAGAAGCACCTCGTAAAGTTGATTCTTGTTGATCAATATGTGTGGTAAGAGTTAGATAAAAATCAGCTTTCCGATATAGTCCAATGCCAGCAGGATTTATGCCAATGGCCGTAAAATCACCACCCAGGGCTCCCATAGCTGATCCACAGGCACTTGCTCTGGCAGTGGCATAGGGCCTTGCCTGCGCATATTTTAAAACTTCAGAAGCCGATTGTGAAAACAAACCCAGGCCGCACAATAACATGGAAAAACAAAAAATAAATCGTTTCATGACATTTTATTTGGGTAAAAAACAGGGCAGTAAATAATTAACTACCACCCTGTTTCACCTACATTAATATACTTTATTAGCGAGGAGGTCTCCGGTTATTGGAAGATCCACGATCATGGTTGTCCGATGATCTTGATCCGGAAGATTCTGAATGCGACCGTGAAGGAGCATTATATTGTTGACGTGGTTCAGATCTGGGTTCAGGTCGGAATTCTCTTGGAGCCTGATATGTTTCTCTCGACCTTTCTCTCTGAATTTCAATTTTTGGATTCTGCTGAGCCGGAGGTTCACTTCGCATTTCGTCCCGTCGCAAGCGGCTTGGTCTGAATTCTTCTTTTTCAGCTTGATGACGCTTTGTCGGCGTTGGTCTGAGATCTCTTCCGGCATCAGGTCTCGAATCAGACGATTCAATATTTTTTTCTTGAAATTCTTTAGCAGTATACCTTGGAGAAACTTTATTGCGATCTACCGGATCCACAGAAGTACCTGGAAATTCAGTTCTTTTTATTTGTTTTTCCGGATTGGAATCAGAACCCGTATTATATCTGTCGCCATCCGCAGATCTCACAATTCTCCTGTTCGTGCCCTGATCGGGTGCCGGTGTTAGTTGATTTCCATCAGCTTCTATAATTTTCCGTGAAGGAGGACTAACAACTCTAACCGGGCCTCGGTTAGATGAGTTGGTCAATCCAAAATTACGACTGCCATAATAAGTGCCATTAGGATGGCGGTCGTTATTGTTATCATTATAACCACCATGACCATAATGGTAATAATTATGTCTTCCGTAATTATAATAATATCCAGAATAATAATTTCCCGGCCAGTAATAATAATTAAAACTTATAGGATAAGATGACCATCCCCAACACCAATCCCAATGATTCCAGTAGGAATGGCTATAATAAGGTCTGTGGTACCATCTTCGCCAATTATAATAATCGCCATAACCATAATGAGTAGAATAAATGTTGCCATTAAAATACCAGGGATTAAATTCAAAAGGATCATAATAATAATTATCTATATAGCAACCATGAAAATAATCAAAGCCCCGGTAAGGTCTGTGAAACCTCTTTATCCGCGATGAATAATAATAATTCTGATCATCCCATTCATAGTCGTCATCTTCATATTCTTCCTGATAATTCAGATTGCGATCAGCATCCTGACCTGTTGAAGTTTCATTTTTATTGTCACTGTAATATTCATTTTGCCGGGAATCTTTATCAGGGTCATAATAGATATCATCAAATTGCGCCTGGATCCCTTGAGTAATCAAAGCCAGAAAGACTGCCAGAAATAGATTATTTACTGAATTTTTCATAATTTTTATATTAATTACGATTAAGTATAAACGTTAAAGACTGCAATTTATTAAATTTGCGCTCAGGCTTAGTTAAAATCCAATTAAGATTTATAGAGGCTTGCGTTAAACTTTTTAACAACGATAGCTTTTATTATTAGACAGAAAAGTCCTCACTAAAGTTTAATTTAAATAGAAAAATCAACATGGCAAAGGAAATCACCTCCCGAAGTACGGACTATTCTCAGTGGTATAATGATATCGTCTATAAATCCGGATTAGCAGATCAAAGTGCTGTAAGAGGATGTATGGTTATAAAACCACATGGCTTTGCATTGTGGGAAAATATTAGAAATATACTGGACAAGATGTTTAAAGAAACGGGTCATGTCAATGCTTATTTTCCTTTATTTGTTCCTAAAAGTCTTTTTGAAGCGGAAGAAAAAAATGCAGAGGGATTTGCTAAAGAATGTGCTATTGTCACTCATTACCGACTTAAAACAGATCCGGATAATAAATCCAAACTCATCGTAGATCCAGAGGCTAAACTTGAGGAAGAACTCATCGTTAGACCAACTTCAGAAGCCATAATCTGGAATACCTACCGAGATTGGATACAATCGTATCGCGATCTGCCATTGCTGATCAATCAGTGGGCCAATGTAGTGCGCTGGGAAATGCGCACCCGACCTTTTTTGAGGACTACAGAATTCTTATGGCAGGAAGGACATACTGCTCATGCAACGTCCGCAGAAGCGATATCTGAAGCAGAAATGATTCATGAAATCTATGCTCGCTTTGCTGAAGATTATATGGCCATTCCGGTAATCAAAGGTATTAAAACACCTAATGAACGTTTTGCCGGAGCGGAAGAAACATATACAATTGAGGCCATGATGCAGGATGGTAAAGCACTACAGGCCGGCACGTCCCATTTCTTAGGTCAAAATTTTGCTAAAGCATTTGGTGTCAAATATCTCACAGATAAAAATGTTGAAGAATATGTGTGGGCCACTTCCTGGGGTGTCAGCACCCGCCTGATTGGAGCCCTTGTAATGACTCATTCTGATGATGACGGTTTGATATTGCCGCCAAAACTAGCACCCGTACAAGTTGTCATTGTGCCGATACCAAAACCTTCTGCAGAAATTGAAGTGCTTGCAAAATCGATTATTGATCATTTAAGCGAAAAAGGTATCCGTTGTCAATATGACAAAGATGATAAAAACAGACCGGGTTTTAAATTCGCAGAACATGAATTAAAAGGTGTTCCTGTTCGAATTGGAATTGGTATGCGTGATCTCGAACAAGGTGTCATCGAGATAGCTCGTCGTGATACCAAAGAAAAGCAATCGATACCCTTAGCAGATGTGCAAAACTATGTACCCAGGTTATTAGAAGAAATTCAATCGCAGTTATTTAAAAATGCCCTGGATATGCAATTGAAAAATTCTCATCAGGTAAATTCATGGGATGAATTTGTTTCTGTCCTGGAAGAAAAAGGTGGATTTATTTATGCACATTGGGATGGTAGTTCTGAAACAGAAGAAAAGATCAAAGATGCAACAAAAGCAACCATTCGCTGTATTCCGGATAATACCCGGGAAGAATCCGGCAAATGCGTGTTTTCCGGAAAACCTTCCAGCAGAAGGGTTTTGTTTGCCAAAGCTTATTGATACCTTGATTATCTATTTTTTCGAATTGCATTTTTGATTTAAACTATTATTCATCATGATAAGACCTTATAAAATGCTTATTACGGAATAGTAATCACTTTGGTCTGTACATTTTTTACATCACTTAGTTTGACAAAATACAAACCCTTTATCTCTTCTGTCAATGGCAGGATGAAATCGCTTCCTGTAAAATCCTTCCAATCAACAGATCTACCCTGGATATCAACTAATTCCAATCGCCAGTTGGATGAATATCTGGTTGTGATTATTAAGTTGCCAGATTTAATTTTATAGTTGAAGTCAAATACAGAAAATCCGGTTTCAGTAAGTTTTACAATTTCCTTTGCTGACTTTAGTATAAACACATTGAAAACTGAATCAGAATGTATTGCTTGTCTTGGTACATTTAAACCAGTTACTTTTGTTACTTCCTTTAAATTGGAGGGTAAGAAGATTACCGGATCAGATTCGTTATATTTACCAGCGTATACTTTAGGACCAAAAATATTTTGAACATCAAATACTTCGAAGGATTCAGAATTTTTTAAACCTGCTTTGCTCAAATTCACTTCGATTTCTGGTTTTCCTTCCCAATTATAACAAATGATGTGAGCACGTCCCTGTTCATAATTATTCGGTCTGACGAAAACCTGATTTTTTTGAGGCAACATTGAAGGACTAAACAATTCATTACTGTCAACAGATACCTGAGCAGCTGTTACAGGATATAATTCACCGACAAAGGTGTTGCCATAAGCATGCAGGCCTTCCACCGGCAGATTATTCCGCATAGCCCATCGACCAACAGAATAATTGTTTTTTAATATCACATCTTTAAGACCACTTTGATAACCCAGATCAATATTGTTACTGCGGAGATAATCAAAACGATTATATAAATAATTATCCTGAATAATAAAATTTTTGCCAGGTCCACTCGCTACCGAATTTTTACCAAATAAAAAACCCCAACCATTTGGATTGTCATTAATGACACCATTTTGAAAAATCACATTACCTTCTATGTGAAAATTATCAATTGTGGCATTGGTGGTGCCATACAGAATTATTCCACTATCAAATTGTTTAAATACGATATTATCCAGCAGGTATTTGACAGGTTCACGATTCTGACCATAAACTCCTTCTCCATGACCGCGGACGCCTAAATGAGACCAGCCATTATAAAAAATAATATTGCCATATAACTCGCATTCAATACATCCCGAGAATGGCCCTAGTCCAGAGCCTGTATCATAAATCATTAAATTGATCAACCGGATACCGGTACCTGATGAAATGATGCTGGAGGGTCGCCATCGGAATCCGGAAAGTGAATCAGCTCTTGAAAATGGATTGCTATCGGTTACTTCCATTCCGATGTACCATGTAAAGCTTCCGATTATGCCTAAAATGTAGGAGTCAGAAGCTGGAGGATCATCTACTGGATGCTTTCGGTTTGCACCATCCAGGATGACACGTTCTCCTGGAAATGGCATGACGATGATTGGTTTTTCTCTGGTACCGGTTAAGACACTCACGAATGCAGCAATTTCAGTGATTTCTGATTTTCCAAAATATCGTCCTTCCCGTATTAAAATAGTATCTCCGGGTAAAACCATAGCGGGATGATTGAGGGCCGTTTGAAGATTCCAGGGGTCGGCAAAAGTACCTGACCCATGTGCGGATCCGACAGGCGATACGTAAAATGTACTGGCACAAAGCTGTATAAAGGAAACTACAAAAAACAACAGTAAGGTAAATCTATATTTCATTTGAGTTTATTTTAGAAAATGCATGGAATGTTAATTCAAAATGAATTATACAAAAGGATTACGAATTTGATGCTAACGGAGTTGCGTAACCGATAATAAATACGGTTGTTTATCTTCTTCTAATCAATAATCTGAGAAATTATTTAGGAGTAGTATAATAACTCACTAAAAAAAAAGACGTAACCAGTAAGCTTTTTTCTATTTTTTGTTCTCGTTTGACTTCCCATTCACCGGGATCATCGTAATAGACATTATAAATATAAGCAAGTGAATTTTGATCTTCTTCCAATACCCATTGAAATCCTTCCGGATCATGAATCAGATTCAGATAGTAAGTTTTATTGTCTTTGGTAATTCTCCATGAATCGATTTGACCCGGCCAGGTTGGGGAAGCCGTTAAAAAATCATTATCGAGTCTGATCTCCCATTCATTAGGCCGGTCCTGCCACCTTAATACAATCGAACCTGAGGATTCCCCAAGGCGAATATCCCACTGAGAGTAATCATTGGTAAGTCCCCAGCGAGTTCTTAAAGTACCTAATTCCTGTTCTTTAAAATCATAAAATTGCCAGTCCCGGTAGTCTGCTGCAAAAAATGTTCGAAGAATTGCGATGTCTTGAGCAAAACACAATTGCTGCCAGAAGATAATAAAAAATACAAATTTTTTCATCAGAAAGGCAGATCATCAAATGATTCTGAAGCATTGGCAAAAGGATCCGGACTATCTTTATCAGCAACTAAATCCTGACCTGCCAACGCTCCGGATGTATTTGCTCCTTCTACTTTCCAGGCCTGTAAATTAGTAAAATATTTTCCCTGCCATTCACGGCCTCTCAGATCAAAAAACACAGTCAGATCATCATTTTCATTAAATTTATCAATAACACTGCACCGATCCTGAACTAACTGAAATTTAATATGCTGAGGATATTGTTCCTGAGTAACAATTACAAATTCCCTGGCCTGAAAGCTCGGCGTTTTGCTTTCAATTTCCATTTTTTTAACTAGTTTACCATTTATCTGAAAACTCATATATTAAAAATTATTTGCAAATATATAAAATCCTTTCCGGAATCGGGCTGATCCTAAACCCATAGTGTTTGTGAATAACTATCCACCCTACCCAATTGTTCGGGAATACAAATTTTAAAATTTCCCATTTGACTACTTCTGAAAAACCAGATAACTTCAAGAAAAAACCCTTCCAGGAGGAATCCTGAAAGGGTCACTGTAATATGATATTTAAACCTGAAGCCTTAATTTACAATCATCACGAGTTTAATGCTTTTGGTGAAATTTCCCGCCTCTACTTTAAGTAAATAAACCCCAGGTCCGGACAATACATCTTTTTTAATTGATAAAGTATGTTGTCCTTCTGAATAGCTTTCTTTATTTTGGTAAATAAGCTTTCCACTTAAATCAGAAATACTATAATTAAGTTCTGTTTTTTCTTTTAAAGCAAATCGCACACTGGTGCTTTGTGAAAATGGATTCGGAACCGGATCACTGAAAATAATTCCATTCTTTAATTCAGAATTGCGTTTGCTTAATGATAATTCCAGAATTTGGTCATCAGGAGTATAAGCTTCTGCAATGATGATATCTGAATTAATATCCAGCTCCAATTCTTCAGCATTAGACTGATCAGACATAATATAGAAAAGGATATCTCCTTTTTTTATCTGAATACTCTGTTCTGCATTCCATGATAAAACAATATAACCATGATCAACTTCTGACCAACCAATATGTGAGTCATTGATTTGCAATAAACCTGATTTTATTCCATTAACTGGTCTCTTAAACTGGTTGTGCCATAGTGTAAACTGCAAGCCATCAATGAGTATATCCTGATTGGAAATAACCGGTATCAGGTGTTCGTTTTCAACAGGAGCTATTGTCCATTCCCAGGAAACACCTGATCTGATTTCAGTTTTACCTAAACCATTCCAGGTCGTTTGACTTACATCGCCCACTTTGACTCCTGTAAAATTAACATAGTTCATATCGCCTGAGAGACTACTAATGGTATACTCATTGGGCAATGGTTCAATCCACGGATCTGTTTTATCCGGAAACTGATAATCAGATTTTATCAGATTCCAGGCCAAGCTGTTTTTATATTTTCGATCGATTCCTAATATTAATTTTCGCACGGAAGAAATATCTGAGGCTGTAATTCTTTTATCTGCATTGACATCCGCTGCCAGATAATGCCACTCTGAAGTAAAAGTTTCAATACCTAAAATATGTCGCTGCATTTTTACAATATCCAGCGTACTGACACCTTCGAGATAATTTTTATCAGGAATAGCGCGGATTTTATAATCAGCACCTTTCATCAGGTTATTAAATTGATAGGATCCGCTAAACTCCTGATTTGTAAGACCACCAGAACTTTCCAGTTGTATGATCACTTCAGGAATAATCTGCTTAAACGGTGTCTGAATTAAACCGGAAACATTGGCTGTGATCGTCCTTGTACTACAGATTTTGTTATTATCCTGTATGGTCACTGTCGTAGTACAAAAATCTTGCAGTCCCGTAAGTTGATCTGTCACCCAAATGTTTACCCGTCGCATACCCAGGCTGTCACAATTATACCGGATGTATCGGTTTGAAGAATCGCTGGAAAATGACAATACAACAGGATTTCCACAAAACTGATAACTGCCTTTATCCAGATCGTTTGCCCACACATCAATTGCCGCTTCCAAACGTCCGTCGCCATTTGTATCAATACTCATAAGATTTACATTAATACCGATCAAACAATAAGCGGTAGGAGGTTTGCAATTGAGCACCCTGACAATTTGTGTACATACTTCCTGATTTCCACAACGGTCTTCAAAAATCCATAGAAACCGATGTTCACCTAAAGGCATATCGCCGTCAAATTTTATTTTATTACCAAATGTTGTATAAGTGCTATCAAAAAGGCCATTATTATACAAGTCAATTTTAAATGAGCTGATGATATCCTTATCAGGTGTACAATCATCAAAAGCCTCATGTTGTAGAGTAACCCGTTGTTTAAGACAATTCTGATCTGAAATACACAATGTAAGTGAATCGCAGTCATCTGTAATTTTAGGCGGTAGTTTATTGCTTACTTTAATAATTTGCTGATATTCCCATTTCGGACATACAGATTGTCCGGTTTGCCTATCGTAAACACACTGACACCAATCGATGACTTTCCATTTACGGATTACTTTAAAACAGACTGAGGTATCCGGTAAATAATTAAAGGTTTCATCTTCGTAGCTTACTCCGATTAAAGAACAATCGTTATCCCTGAAAAAAGGATATCCAAAAGTATCGGGTAAGTTTTTAGGATCTAGATTAGCATTACACGAGCTGATAGAATAATCTTTTGGCCAGATGATATCTGTTTCATCAAATGGATCTGTATCATAAATGTAAATGCGCTGTTTGCAAGTATCATACCGGTTCATATTATCTTTTATCACAAAGACTCTTTCCAGATAACCTAAACCACACTGATTGAGAAACGAATCAACATATTCGTTCATTTCTACAATACAGTTATCGTAATAATCAGGCACCCCGAAACGCTTTAAATTAATGGTATCGTTGTGTTTGGAACAAGCTATACTTACATCGTGCGGGCATCTTATAACCGGAGGAGTTTTATCCTGAACTTCGACAAAAATCATGCACTCATTATAATTTCCGTGTTTGTCGACAACTCGCAGCACGACCATAACTTCTGTATTTGCATCTGAGCAACAAAATTCTGCATAAGGTCTGAAAACCTGATCAGATTTGCCACAGGCATCCCCCCCATCCATTCTCCTAACTAAAAAACTGTCGATATGGCAATCATCATATGAAGCTTCGTCAAAAAGAAATGCAGGAATTAAAACATAGTCGTCACGGGTTAAAGTCACTACGGTTCGTTTTTTACAAACTGCTACAGGCGGAGTTTTATCCTGGACAGTCACCGTTACATAACAGGTATCTTTATTTCCGCAACCATCATTTACAATATAACTGACTTGATTGATTCCGGGCTGCAACGGTATATATCCTCCGTTTCGGTTTTGTAGTATACCACCCGGATAATGTATATCTACTCTGATGCTTGTATCCTGGCAAGCATCTTTTATATCTAATGCAGGCATAAGTACATTGGCTTCACAAGTATATCCTCCAGCTGTGGATACTGTAAAATCATAAGGACAATGAAATACCGGAGGTTTTGTATCCAGGATTTCAATCGATTGCGGAAAAGTACGAACAACTGCAGTACCACACCACCACTCTACTACTTTCCATACCCGTATGATTTTTTTCTTACATGGAATATCTATGGCAACTACATCTTCATAAGAAGTCGATAAATTGCAATAAAAATGAAATGAAGGCCAAAGCGATAAGCCATGAACATTAGGTACGCCACTGACTTCTGGATGTGGATGACCATTGGCATCTTTCAAATATGTACCATTGCATTCGGCAAAACAATCATTGGCTTTTGTAAAATGTTTGGGAAAAGAGACCGAATCAATAGGTATTCTTTTTAACCAGAACATACTGGTACATATTTTCCCGAGGTTTCCTAAATTATCCCTTCCTTGCCAGATCCTGGTCACTTTTTTAATCAAGTATGTATCACAATCATAAGGCTCAACAATCTCGCCTAAAAAGCTGATTGTCGGATTTGGATCGCAGTTATCATAAAAGACAGGTGTACTGAATGCCATAGTATCATTACAATAAACGGTATCCCGACGGCATTCGATTACTGGTCCAAACTTATCTTCGATATAGAGTTTTGTCCAACAGGAGTTTTTACTGACAGAGTCGTAAACCATGCCGATTATCTCGGTATGAAGATTTACTTCTGTAACAAAAGGACTTGTTGGAATGGGTTTTTTATAATACATATCCAGGACATCGACCCTGAATTTGGCTCCCGGACAATCATCCGGTCCGCTTGTTAATAACATGGACGGAGTGATTTCTGCCTGACAATAGTCACCAACAGATACATTGAGTTTACCCCTGCATGCCAATTGACATTGAGCGGTTAAACTTCCTGAGGAATTGCAAAGAGTTAGGACTAAGGTAATTAGTCCGATAATCAGTTTAGAACAGAAGTACCCCGAGGGGCGTAGTTTTCTTATTCCGAAACGAGACACAGTTATCGGTAGCATAAGCTTCAAGGTTTAAGTGATCCAATGTGCAGCCCATGAAAGTCAGGGACTGAATTGGAAAAAAATCAATTACAGTGTAAAAAAAAACCTGTTAGAAAGGAGCTTCAGTTTCCTGACTTACAGATACATCTTTGAAGGCTTATTATCAATTAGAAACTATACCCAAATTGGGCATCTCAGGTAGGAATATATATAAAAAACATTTATATATGCAGCAAATATATGTAGATTATTTGCAATAAAGCAAATTATATATAAAAATAATTTATATATTTTTTAATTATATATATAAATCATTGAATTACTTGACTTAATATTAGTGGTCGTGTCCTTCGTGATCTTCGTGATTATGGCCTTGATGATCTTCAGATCCGGAATGTTGCGACTCTTCTTTTGTTCCGCCTTGTTCCTGATAATTTTCATTGAGCTCATAATCCATTCCACAAACCGGGCAGACTCCAGCGACATCGCTACCGCTTCCTTTACAATACATCGGACATATATACCTGGATGTATATTCCTGACTGTTGGTATCTCTTTTTTCCATCACAGGTTTATCTGCTGAATTTGATTGCTCTTTACAATTGCTAACAAACAAGATAAGGGCACTAAATAAGACCAGGTTTACAATAATTTTTTTCATGTTGTTTAGATTAATTATGTTAAAAGTTTTATTCGACAATGTTTTGTATTGATTCTAAAATCTGATCGTGGTGATTTGCAGAGTCAACAGGATAAATGATTTTATGTATTATCTGTTTGTTGGTTAATACGAAGGTCGTCCTGTGTATTCCATCATAAATGATGCCCATAAATTTCTTTTTACCCCAGACTCCATACAATGAAGCAATTTTATGATCCGTGTCAACTATGAGATCATAGGGTAGTTTGTACTTTGCAATAAAATTCTGGTGTTTCCGCTCTGAATCCGGACTTATGCCATACAAACTTATATCTCCGGATTTTAATTCTGATATATGATCTCTGAGATTACAGGTTTCCTTGATACAAGTAGGTGTATTATCTTTTGGATAGAAAAACAAGACCGTCCATTTTGAATGCACCTCGTCCAGTGAAAAAACGGAGCCGTCCTGGATTTTAGCACGAAATAAGGGTGCCTGATCTCCTTCTTTGAATTTGAATTTGGGCTGATAATCTGTAACCAACATACAATTTTGCAAAATACTCAAAACTATCGAATATTAAAAAAAAATAAGTCTCAAGAATCAGATAGAATGTTTGCAAAAAACCAGTGTGGGAATTCAGAACACCTGATTTGTAATTCAAGAAGTTGTCCAGTTGTAAAATCAGGAATTTGAATTAAGTTTGAAAATATCACGAAAAAAAAAAAGTATTTCTTCATTGATATGTAAACCAAAACCAAAGATTATTTTACAAAGCTACCTTTGAAAGTTTTTTCATTTCCTAAATAATCTCGAACAAAAACCTGATAATTATGAGTACCTGCTTCCAGATCCGGTTCAAACTTATGTCGGATGGTAGCCGATTTTTTATCGTATTCAGCAAGCACCCATTTCCCATCAATATAGGTATCATAATGTATATCCGGAACATCTTTAGATGTACTGTTATTGTCGTTGATTCTAAATGCAATCTGTCCGTATGGAAAGCGTTTCTTTTTATTTACTAATGGCCTGATACCAGGAGCCAGGGTATCGACCATGATACAAAATGGACCCAATGATCTTGCCTGTGCCACCAATTCACCATTCTCCCATTTACCGCCAACTGATTGTACCGAATTTCCGCGTTTAATGGCAATAAAACATTTATTGTAGAGATGCGCTGGAATTTCGCGGTTTGGTTTTAATTTGACCAAAGCTTTAAGATGCACCGGAATATTGGAAGGAATTACAGAAATCCAATCAGAATAAGCCAGCGCTGAGTTTCTGGCTTGAATTTTTAATTCGCAATTAAGATCTTCATAGACAGAACCGGCAGGAAACCAGATTGAGGCATTTTCTGTTTTAAATTGTTTTTCCAGATCGTGATAAATTACATCAACATATTTACTGGACCGGTGTGTAGTGATAAAAGGTTTTTTTCTGATTTTAAAATTCAGCATACTTTCATTGCCATTGGCATCACCTACGATCAACTGAACCTCATGTTCCGCATTATCCGACATATAAAAGAAGCCATCATTTTGCAGGCTGTGATACATATTCATTTTATTGCCGGTCAAAACGAAACAACGGTGAAATTGACCTTTGGAAGCTGCTTTTGCAAAATAATCTATATGTGCATTTATATATTTGGTTTCATCGCGTTTCCAACTATCAGCTGAATAGCAATAAAATAATCCACCATCAATCGACAATTTAATAGTTTTTATGCCAGTCAGATTATGTGAGTTGTCGCTTCGATCAAATGCTTCAAGTCCTACTGAAAAAATAGCTCCGGGAATATCTATCGGCGCTTTGTTTTTTTCAGCAAACGATTTGCTGAAAACCCGGCCACTGACTTCGCTACCTTCTTCATCATACCCATAAACCTTAATTCTTTTTATGGTTGGTTTTATTTGATCTTTTAAATTTAGTCCGTAAGAAAATGGATCGAACACTTCTTCACCCGTTTCATCTCTCAATTCAAAATGCAAATGTTTTCCCCGGCTTGCTCCGGTATTTCCCATAAAGGCCAGCATCTCTCCTGCTTTAACCGGAAAGTCATGCGGATTCAATTTTATTTCAAGCTGAAAACTCTTTTGCTGATATTGTAAAGCTTTTATATAATCATTGATATCTTTTCTGAATTCATGCAGGTGGGCATACATGGTCATCATGCCATTGCGATGTCTTATGTACATCGATTTACCATAATCATCCGAGTCAATTACAATTTTAGAAATATATCCATCAGCAGCCGCAAGAATATCATCACCATTGGGTCCATATCCAGATCTTAAATCGATCCCTGCATGAAAATGGTTATTTCTCAATTCTCCAAAACTTCCAGTTAACGATAGCTCGCTTCGTACTGGTGCAACTAATGAAAAACTGGGTTCAAATTCAATTTTTGAATAATAATCGCTTTTAAAAGAGAATCCCAGGCATATGAATACCCAAAATATTTTTTTCATACCTACTACTGCTTCGCGTTAAAGTTTGCAAAAATAAAATCTCTGCTGATTTCCGCTGCATCTTCCGGACTTAAATCCAGACCAAGAAGTTTTTTTTCCGTTTCAAGCAGATATTCCTGAATATCAGCTTTTTGAAGTATTTCATCTAATAGTTTGATTTTCAATAAGTCATAAAAATATTCACGCAGTTGGCGAATACGATATTTTTGTTTATATTCATCTTGTTCGATAAGTGCTTTAAGATTTATTATGCAATCAAAAAGCTGATCGATTCCTCTGTGATTTAATGAAGAAATTTTGAGAATTTTTCTTGAATTTCCGGGAATCCGGTTTTCCGCATAATGACTTGCTGCGACCAAATCATTATATGCCTGCAAGGTATTCCTGTCTCCATCTTCATCGACTTTATGGATGACCAGTATGTCAGCCCATTCCATGATTCCTCTTTTTATACCTTGTAATTCGTCACCTGTGCCTGCCAGCGTCATCAAAACAGTGAGATCTGTCATCGTTGAAACCTGGTATTCAGATTGTCCTATACCGGCTGTTTCAACAAAAATAAAATCAAACCCAGCCGCTTCACACAGGCTAATGCTTTCTCTGGTGCGCTGCGCAACTCCTCCTAAGTGAATTCCGGTCGGCGACGGCCTGATATAGGCATTGGCTTGCTGACTTAATTTTAACATTCGGGTCTTATCACCTAATATGCTACCTTTTGTAATAGCAGAACTCGGATCGATGCTCAATACAGCAACTGAAAAACCTTTTTCAATACAATACAATCCCAGTGATTCAATTAAGGTACTTTTACCTACACCCGGTGGTCCCGTAATACCAATGCGCAAACTTTGGTTATTCGCTGCCCGGATTAAATTAAGTAATTCTTTTGCGATTAACTTATCCGGAGGTTTTTGACTTTCAATTAAGGTAATAGCTTTGGATAAGGCATTCCGGTCGCCGTCCTGGATGTTGACAACCCATTCTTCGAGTTGAGTCTGATTTAACAATATAATAAAATTTAATATATAAAATACTCAATTTCAACAACAAAATTAAATAAATTTTAATATTTGCCAAATCGATGATTCAGAATTTTTTTAAGCTCTCGTATAAAAGACTCCTTACATTAAGAAAAAAGCGACATTTGTCTTCAATTATTGACTAAATGTCGTAATTTTGTTATTATGAAACGAAGTAAAGCCCGAGAATATAATCTCATCATGGATGATTTGGATTCACAAAGAATTAGTGAAGACAATGTAGCTTATTTGATGAATACCATCCGAAAAGGTTTGGACTTTAGTTATTTCTTAAATATTTTGAAAAACAGTCCCTTTAGTTTATCCGAATGGTCTGATTTCCTGCATCTTTCGGAGCGTACTATGCAGCGATATAAAAAAGATCAAAAAAAATTTGATGCCCTTCAATCCGAAAAAATCCTCCAGATAACACTACTTTACAAACGAGGCTTGGAAGTATTTGGAGATCAGAAAAAGTTTGATTCCTGGCTAAATTCCAATAATCTTGTCTTTAGCAACAACAAACCCAAAAATTTACTGGATACAGCTTATGGCATTCAATTAATTGACGAAGAATTACAACGCATTGAGCACGGCATTTTGGCTTAGGAAAACTGCTTCATAAAAATGATTCCGGTATTTCGACTCTGCAAATCAAACTATAAGCAGGATTTAATCGGTAAAGGAGCTGAGCTTGCCGGCGGCCGCTGGAATTCTAAAGGCACACCAATCCTGTATACCAGTGAATCCAGAGCTTTGGCGGTAGCTGAACTTGCGGTACATATCGCTCTCGGAAATGTGCCACAGGATTATTACTTGTTAAGTCTGCTTATTCCCGAACATTCAATATCCCAAATAAAATTGTCTGATTTAACAAGAACATGGAACAAATTTCCTTATTCCAAACAAACTCAGGAAATAGGTGACAGATTTATATCGGAAGGAACGTTTTTGGTATTAAAAGTACCCTCGGCAATTGTACCGGGAGAATATAATTATTTAATAAACCCAAAGCACCGGGAAATGAATCAGATACAACTTACAGCTTCGGTTGTGTTTGAATTTGATCAACGACTTTTTACATAATTCTGTATCTCACCCATTGATCCAATGACTTGAATGTCGCACTCCATGAACAAGTTGATTTATCTTCTCAGATAAAAAGCTCAACGAACTGATTTTGAAAAGCCACTTTACAAAAAATACCCGTATCAGCTAAAAGCAAGTATTGAGCCATGTAATTATTAAACATTAATGTCGTGAAGGTGTTATCTTTGCATTCGATTAAACTCCTATAAATCAAAAACTTAATGTCAATTCATAAAGTATATCTGGATAACAATGCCACAACACCCTGCGATCCCAGAGTGGTTGAAGCCATGTTGCCATTTTTTTACCAACATCCCGGTAATGCAGCCAGCAGAAGTCATCCATTTGGCTGGGAAGCCGAAGAAGCGGTTGATATCGGTCGACAAAAAATAGCCGATCTGATTGGGGCTGATGAAAAAGAAATCATATTTACCTCCGGAGCTACAGAAGCAGATAACCTTGCCATAAAAGGTGTTTTTGACATGTACAGCCGTAAAGGAAAACATATTATTACAGCAACCACAGAGCACAAAGCTGTTCTGGATACTTGTAAAGCTTTGGAAAAACGAGGTGCTGAAGTCACCTATCTTAAAGTTGGTTCCGATGGAGTTATTGACCTCTCAGAACTCGAATCCGCTATCCGTGCGGATACCATCTTAGTATCCATCATGTGGGCAAACAATGAAACAGGCGTTATACAACCTATAAAAGAGATTGGTGCTCTATGTGCAAAACACGGGGTGCTTTTTATGAGTGATGCAACTCAGGCCGTCGGAAAAATACCCGTTAATCCCAGGGAATTTGGAGTACATCTCATGGCTTTTAGTGCTCATAAAATGTATGGACCTAAAGGAATCGGTGCATTATACGTAAGCCGTAAGGATCCTAGAGTTAAAGTTACTGCCCAAATGGATGGCGGAGGCCATGAGCGAGGAATGCGTAGCGGGACTTTAAATGTACCGGGAATTGTTGGGTTTGGAAAAGCTGCTGAAATAGCAAAAGCGGAGATGAATCAAGATGCAGAAAGACTTAGTAAATTAAGAGATAAACTTGAAAGCAGATTAAAATCAGAACTCGAAGAAGTCTATATAAATGGAAATACAAATCACCGAATGCCTCATGTCACCAATATGTCTTTTAAACATGTGGAAGGCGAAGGTCTGATGATGACATTTAATCAGGATATTGCTCTTTCGTCAGGATCGGCTTGTACTTCAGCCTCACTCGAACCAAGTTATGTACTCGTCGCCTTAGGACTTGGTGATGATCTGGCTCATTCTTCCTTGCGATTTTCACTGGGTCGATTTACCACTGAAGAAGAAGTCGAATTTACCATTGGAGCCATAAAGAAAGGAGTAAATCACATGAGGGATTTATCACCAATCTGGGAAATGTACAAGGAAGGAGTCGATTTAGATAAGGTTGTTTGGACCGAGCATTAATAAAAAAAAATTACATTGGATTGAACTCAAATCCATCTTTTAGTATTTATAAATTATAACTCAAATAAAATGGCATATTCTGAAAAAGTACTGGATCATTTCAAAAATCCAAAAAATGTAGGCACCATGGACAAAAATGATCTGTCGGTCGGAACCGGCCTCGTTGGAGCTCCTGAGTGCGGTGATGTAATGAGACTTCAGATCAAAGTGGATCCCACTTCCGGAAAAATTGAAGATGCAAAATTTAAAACATTTGGTTGTGGCTCTGCCATTGCATCTTCTTCTTTGGCCACAGAATGGCTAAAAGGCAAAACCCTGCATGAAGCGATGTCTATAGACAATATGGATATTGTTGAAGAACTGGCCTTACCCCCTGTTAAAATCCATTGCTCCGTATTGGCCGAGGATGCTATTAAATCTGCCATCAAAGATTATAAAGAAAAAAATAAAGTAGATTAAATGATCTATATCGGTGACAGCGCTAAAGAAAAAATTGATCAACTCCGCCAAGAAGCTGGAATTGACCATTCTCATTTTGTCCGCGTATCTGTAACCAGCGGAGGTTGCAGCGGACTAAGTTATAATATGGATTTTGATACAGAGACAAAAGCAAATGATCAGGTTTTTGAAGATAAAGGAGAAAAGATAGTAACAGATCTAAAATCATTCTTGTATCTATTTAACTCCACTTTGGAATTTTCTGGAGGTTTGCAGGGAAAAGGATTTTATTTTAATAATCCAAATGCTTCCCGTACCTGCGGTTGTGGTGAAAGTTTTGCCGTATAAGTTCGAAATCCTGTTATCCTCTAAATCTACAAGATTTTTATTTCAGGCCTTCATAGATTCTACCCGATCTTGTTTTCATTTTAATTTAAACAAACCTGCGATGTGTAAGGCAGATAATTACCTTTAAGGTTCTTGAAGGAAGAAATGAGCAATTTATTAAGTCCAATAAAATCTGTTGGATTGACCAACTCGAAAATAATAAAGCAAAAAAAAGAATTGAACTTGATAAAAGTCCAAAAAAGTTATTTAATTCATGGTATCTATTCACAATAGTTTTAAATTTATCTAGAAACTCTGTAAAATGAATAATCTAAATGCATTAGCTCTTTGTCTTATTTTAATCTTTACAACCAGGAATACTATGTTCTCTCAAACCTATATAGGTCCTGCAGTGGGTTATGATTTTCAAAAGGTGATTTCCGGCCCAATTTTTAAATTGGATTTGAGAAATAAAGGATTTGGATACATTAGTCCATTGATAGGAATCAATTTAAAGCAAAAACTGTTTGATCAGATTTTTCTTCAAATTACCAGTGATATTACTCATAAACACGTCCAGGGCTTTTTTTATGGAAGTATTACACAAGATTTACTTTTCCATTATAACTATATAAAAAATCACTTCATACTTACATATTATTGGAAAAACAAATGGAAGATAGGCGGAGGTGCTACATACAATATCATAAACAATCTTTATCATGAAGACAAGGAAAACAACTTCACGAGTAATCAAAAGTTTAATTATTCTGAACAAGGTGTAGAGTTCGTGCTAGGGCTAAAGTATACTATGTTTGAGATTGAAGTTTTTTATCAAACCAGACTGACTACTCCTGTTGAGGGAGATGGGATTCATGCCTACCACTTGCATCAAATTCAATCTATAGGTTTTCGTCTTAGTTATGACATTAAAATTTTTAATGGTTTTAACAAGAAGGAAAAGCTGGAATGTCCGCCTGTGAATAAGATGGCGGCTATCGATTAGGAATCTTGAAACCAAACAAAGATTGAAGAATAAAAAAAACATATAAGTTAAAATAATATATCAAAAAAGGAAGATTATTTTGTTCTGTTGAAAGGAAAACGCAACGACAAAAAAGAGGCCTTATTTTATTCAACTAGCTCAGTAAAAAACGAACAAGATTGTGATTTATTGAGAGTTTACGATATTTATGGTCGTCTCATTTATACGACCAACAATTGTTACTTTCAGGAACTGGTAATTCCCTATTCCGGAATTGCGATCTTTAGATTTTTTTCAAAAGATAACAACTTGATAAAAGTACAAAAAAGTTATTTAAATCATGGTACCCATTCAAAATAGTATTAAAATTGTCTAGAAACTCTGTAAAATGAATAATCTAAATAGATTAGCCTTTTGTCTTATTTTAATCTTTACCACCAGGAATAATATGTTATCTCAAACTTATATTGGTCCTGCAGTGGGTTATGATTTTCAAAAGGTGATTTCTAATAAAATATTCCACTTAAATTTAAATAGTAAAGGATTTGGACACTGCAGCCCCTTTATTGGAATCAATTTAAAGCAAAAACTGTTTGATCAGATTTATCTTCAGATTTCCAGTGATATTACTCATAAACATGTACGAGGGTGGCCAAATGGAGGAGCATTTCAAGATTTACAATTCCATTATAACTATATAAAAAATCATTTCTTACTTACATATTATTGGAAAAACAAATGGAAGATAGGCGGAGGTGCTACATACAATATAGTAAACAATCTTTATTATGAAGATATTGAGCATGATTTCATAAGTAATCAAAAGTTTAATTATTCTGAACAAGGTGTAGAGTTCATTCTAGGGCTAAAGTATACCATGTTTGAGATTGAAGTTTTTTATCAAAGCAGACTGACTACTCCTGTTGAGGGAGATGGGATTAATGCCTACCACTTGCATCAAATTCAATCTATAGGTTTTCGTATTAGTTATGACATTAAGATTTTTAATGGTTTTAACAAGAAGGAAAAGCTGGAATGTCCGCCTGTGAATAAGATGGCGGCTATCGATTAGGAATCTTGAAACCATAAAAGAGTAATTGTAAGAAGATTTATTATTCTGAATTCACCATTTAAGATCTAATTTATCCTATCTTGATTTCAATTTCTTTGTAAATGAAATCAAAATCCACACATGATTTTATTTGTCTATTTCTGACAGGCGTTTATATATCCCTGATCGGAATTCAAATCATTATACTCCCCCAATGGCTGGATTCGAAAATTCAGTTGTCGGATTTCTGGTTTCTGCTTATGTTGTACTATACGATCTATCGATGGCAAATTTTCAAACCAGTGTTACAGAAATTATGGCGTCTTAGGGTATTTCAATATTTTATTATCGCATCTACTCTTTACCTTTTTTCAAATAGTCTTTCTGTTTATCTTAATCCATCAAATTCCGGATGGTCAGAGTGCCTGGGTAAATTCTATTTAATTACCATGACCATCATAGTATTACTGATGATTTATTCCCAGCCATTACAGATGCTTATAAATTGTTTTATTATATGTGGCCTGATTCTTTCTTTAACAGGTACCATAGGATGGATTAGCAGTATCCTTGGATTTCACAATATCACTACCCAAATTTATCTGGATTATCCGTATTTTGGTGATACACACCGACTAAATGCATTGACCACAACTCCATCCATGTATGTTTCACTGATTTCAATCTGTATACTCTTCGTTTTATATCAATACCTGTACAGAAATAAAAACAAAATTCAAATTGTCTTATTGATTTTATTTTGTCTTTCTGCACTATTGACATTTACAAAATCCTGCTTGATTTTATTGGCAGGTATAATACTTTTGATATCATTCAAACCCCGGCATACCTGGTTCAGATATAGTCTTTTGTTTTTTCCTTTTGTATTGATATTTATAATTATGAGTCACTTTTTGTTGGTAAAAACAAAAAATATCCATGATGATTCATATAAGAACAGCCCATTTACTTCCAATGAAATATTGATTCATGGCCAAAATTATTCCATTATAGCATCAGGATATTATTGCTTTAAAAAGACGGCCTGGAAAATTTTCAAACAACAAACGATGTTTGGCATTGGACCCGGTAACTATAATCAAATGGTAGGAATCTTAAAAGAATCAGGAGAGTATCCAAGTAATTTACCAAATTATGATCCTCATTCCAGCTACATGGGTGCATTGGCAGAAACTGGCATCATAGGATTCATACTGTTATGTTTATTAGGTTTTTCTATTGTGAATGTCATTAGCAAAATAGATTGGTTATCCGATCCCTTTTCATTTACATTAGTCATATTATTTGTCATGATGCTGGCAGAAGGAATTTCAATGGATACGATGAATTTCAGACATTACTGGGTAGTAGTATCGGTGATTTTCTATCAATATATTCAGTTAGAGAATAAGAAACTCAGTAGTTGAGTAGTCGAAGTCCCGATAAAATATAAGGATCTCACATCTCAGCAGATTCATTGCCTAGATTCTGATGCAAGCGCTTGAAATATTTAAGTTTAAAATAATACTCAATCAAATTATTTAAAACGTCTTCATTTATCTGGACAGCATCTAATTTTGAAATAGCCGGTAAGACATTCTGCAAGGCATCCTTTTCCATAAGTTCGATTTTAGATTTTAATCGACTTAATTCAGCATTATCTTTTGATTCTATTGCTTCATGAATCGCTTCATGAAGTTCCATCATATCAATTAAAAAATCCTGAGACAATGAAAATTCGTCCTCTGACAATGCCCCCCGGTATAATTCAATAATATATTTCAGCCTGCTTAAAGGATCCTTCAATGTCTGATAGGCCTGATTATTTAGTGCCGTAAGAAAAACATAATCATGTTCTTCTTTTTTGTTGGTATCTGGATGGAGGTCTTTGCTTTTTTGGTAATATTTCTGTCTTAACTCATTTAAATCAAGTTGAAATACAGGTTTCAGTCCAAAATGTTCAAAATAATTCATTTACTTACTCATTCCTCTGAATATGTCGAGGCCATTAGCATAAATCATCAGTGCTATTAATAAAAAGAAACCGATCATAGTGGCTTTTTCGACGATTTTGTCGGGTACTTTTTTTCCGGTAACCACTTCAATTAATAAAAATACCACATAGCCACCATCCAAAGCAGGTATCGGCAATAGGTTCATAAACCCAAGTATAATGGACAGAATTGCTGTCATTCGCCAAAAAGCTTCCCAGTCCCAACTTGCAGGAAACATATTCGTGATGGAAGCAAATCCTCCTAATGAATCTTTGGCTTTGATGCTTCCGGCAAACATTTGTTTAAAGGCTTTTAGTTGACCAGTCAGTAAATCAACTCCTGCACTAACGCCCAATGGAATGGATTGAAGCAATGTAAAGGTTTCTGACTTAACATTCATATAATGATTCACAGGTTGCCATTGAATTCCGATCATGCCTTTATCATTGGTTGTAACGTCCATAAATAAACTATCAGCACCTCTAAGTACTCCCAGATTAAATGCTGTATTGGCCTTGCCTTTTATTTTTTTATTTACCTCATGAAGAAAAAATACGGGATCACCATTGATTGAAAAAAATTGATCCCCTCCCTGTAGCCCAATTGATTTTGCTGGAGTACCATCACCTACAGCGGCGATTTGGGCAGGAAGTCTCACTGTCCATAGATCCAGAGATTTAATATCTGGTTTGGTCAGGATACCGATATACTTTGGATCTATAGAGATAATTTGTTCCTGGCCATCGCGCAGTATATGAATTTCTTTAGCGTTATCCAGAACGATTGCTTTTAGAATAACCGTTTTATCAAATTTGTCAATATTAATAGTACCTGCTTTTAATATTAAGTCACCATCTCTGAAACCCATTTCATATGCCACGCTATCAACTGCAATTCCATATTTTAATTCACTGTTTGGTAAATACTCTTTTCCATTTTTCCAAATCAGCATGGCAAAAATGAGGAATCCGAAAATAAAATTTACGGTTACACCGCCCACCATTATAATTAATCGCTGCCACGCTGGTTTAGAGCGAAACTCCCAGGGTTGTGGCTCTGAGTTAAGTTGATTCATATCAAAGCTTTCATCAACCATTCCTGATATCTTGACATATCCACCCAAGGGTAACCAACCAAGGCCATATTCAGTTTCCCCAATTTTTTTCTTAATGATAGAAAACCAGGGATTGAAGAACAAATAAAATTTTTCAACTCTGGTCTTAAACCATCGCGCCGGAAAAAAATGCCCGCATTCATGTATGACTACTAAGATTGTTAAGCTTAATAATAGTTGACTGATTTTAATTAATATTTCCATTCTTTAAAATTAACTCTTTAAACGATTTGGATGCCGTATTGTTTTTAAAAAAACATTAAGCTGTATAATACTGGTTTGTTATGGTTTTTAATCTTGATTGAAATTCTATTTCTTCTGGATTGCAGGTGATTAGAAAATTATTTACTTTGTTTTACTTCGTCTGCTTTCTTAATTAAAATCTCACGACCTTTTAAGACCATATTTCGTTGCCCGCACAATTTTGAAGCACTGTCGGCATCGGTCATAAAAAAGGAAAACGTATTCTTCATATCGATATCTCTGATTACTCTTCCACTCACTTTTGTCAATTTGAAAATGATTTCTCTGATTTCATCATATTTGAGATTATCTTTTCTGCCAAGATTTACAAATAGGCGTACATTATTTTTGGCTACTCTGTTTTCTGAAACTCTGGATGACCGGTTACCTCTGGAGTTTCTGGACCGGTGGTCATCAGTACGACTGTCTGAAGCTGAAGAGGATTTTATTTTTTCATCGATATTAACGTCAGGTGAATTTAAATAGTTTTCTGAAAATTTTTTGATTTCTGATCTGAGAATAATATTTACCAATTCTTCTTTGGACATTTGCATCAGAGGCCAGATCCATTCATTTTTTATTTTTAAGTTTTTATCAACTTCTTGTGAATTTTGACTGATTTCTCCGACATAATTCAGGATACTGGATTCAAAAACATCTTCGGCTTTAGGGATGTAATAGCGTTCAAAACTCAATTTAGCCATACGTTCTATTCGATGCAACTTGTATGCTTCTTTAACGTGCAAGAGCACAATAGAAAATCCTTTTTGCCCTGCTCTTGCTGTTCGACCACTACGGTGAGTGTAATTTTCGATATCATCTGGTAGATGAAAGTGTATAATATGTGTCAGATTTTTGATATCTATTCCTCTGGCGGCAACATCGGTAGCAAATAATATTTTTACAGTTTTAAGTCGGAACTTGTTCATTACTTTATCCCTTTGATGTTGTTCCAGATCGCCATGGATGCAGTCAGCAGGATAACCATCTTTTAATAAAATGTCGCTGATCAACTGTGTTTCTGCTTTGGTATTGCAAAATACGATTCCATAAAAATCGCGATGATAATCGATAATTCGGCGAAGGGATAAAACTTTATCTTTAGCCTGTACAACTGCATATTGATGGGTAATGTTAGCTGCGACCAGGTTTTTTCTTCCGACGGTTACTTCCTGAGGATTATGTAGAAAGCGGTTGGCAATTTCCCTGATTTCTTTAGACATGGTAGCAGAAAACAGAGCTGTAATTTTTTCTGCAGGAGTGTGAGAAAGGATTGATTCCATATCTTCCCTGAATCCCATATTCAGCATTTCATCGGCTTCATCTAGAACAACAATATCCACCTGATCTATTATAACGGCTTTTCGATCAATTAGATCCATCAAACGTCCGGGTGTTGCCACGACGATATGTATTGACTTTTTGAGTTCGCGGATTTGCATAGAAATACTGGACCCTCCGTATACAGCCAGAATTCTAACATTTTTTAAATATTTGGAATACTTCTTCAGATCGGAAGTAATCTGCATACATAATTCCCGGGTTGGCGCGATAACCAAAGCTTGAGTAAAATGATTATCAGCTTTAATATTTTGTAAAATAGGAATCCCAAAAGCTGCGGTTTTTCCTGTTCCGGTTTGTGCTAAAGCAATCAGATCAGAATGTTTATCACGAAGTAAGGGAATGGCTTTTTCCTGAATTTCGGTGGGATTTAAAAATTCGAGATCCGTCAAGGCCTGCATTATTTCAGGATTGATCCCTAAACTGTCAAATTGAGTCATAATAATTGAAGATAATATAAAAATTGGCAAGTAGAAAAAAATACCTGCCTTTAGGGGCAGGTATTTTGTATTTCATCAAATTATTCTTTTACAATCTAAAAATGATCTACAGATACTGCAATTCTTTTTTTATGTAAAAAAAATGATTGAAGCATCCTAATTAGAATCTTTTGCGAAAACGATCGTTATCGCGGGAAGAAGAAGAAGGACGGAAAGGCCTTTTCTCTTTTGGCACAGGTGGTCTGGCTTCAGAAACTGAAATGGGTCTTTCTTTAATAGTTTTCTGATCAAGATTTGTTATGGCTTCTTTTGCCTCCTCATCGTTTGGCATTTCAACAAAAGCAAAACCTTTGCTTTTTCCAGACATTTTGTCTGTGATGATTTTTACTGAAGACACTTCGCCAAATTCAGAAAACATGGCTTGGAGTTGGGCTTCCTTAACTGAATAGTCAAGGTTTCCTACATAAAGATTCATTGCAATAAATATTTAAAAATTATGAAAAAATTTAGCGGGCGATTAATTATACGATGTGAACTATGAGATGACAAAAAAATATTTTACGCAAAGCTATACCAATATTGTTGAGAATCAAAGCTTTCCATAAAAATTAATTTCATATATTCAAATTCTGCTCCAGGTATTTGAATCAAATGAAAATTCGAATCCATTCTCCAGTAATACTGCCTTCATTACACTTTAATTTTTTAATATAAAAGAATGATAATCAATCATATAGTTGAAGACCATTGCTTAGAATCAGACTTATGCCAAAATGCGAAAAAGACTGATTTTGGGTTTTAGGATCTATGACAAGTTGCAAATGCTTTTGTAAGTCGGAAAGGTCAAATTCTGACCATGGCAAAAAATAAAAAGCTTGCAAGCTGATTTGGTTAGAATGGCCTGTCGAGAAATGATAGTTGATATAAACCTGAGACCCCCATTGACTTTCAGAAGATAATTGAAGCTTTTCCGAACTGCCGGTATGTCGCTCCTTAATTCTTAAGATATTGTAATCCAGACTAGTACCAAATTGAATGCGTTTCTTTCCGGTTTCAAAAAATAGGGAATAACTATATGTATTGATAAAAATTTCTTTTTTAAATGCCTGATTAAGAGTCATATCAAAACCTTCAGCATCTGTTCTTGCCGGACGGTATTTCCAGGCAATTCCTAAGGACATACCCTGCCAGGATTGACGACATCCGAGTATAAATGTATTTAAATAATTAATTGATTTAAAATCAGTAGATAATGAAGTATTATTCTTCCTATATGTCTGGAGTATTTGTTCAGCATTGGATAAATCGACCAATCCCAAACCATAGCCTACCTGAAGATTAATCTGTGACGAAGTATTTAAAGATAAAAGAACCAGAAAACAACTAAAGATGAAAAATCGGGGGGTATTCGTTTTCAATACTTTATAAAAAACCTTTAGACTGCAAACATATTATTATTTTTAATAATATTATAACTTTTCGATTATTTTCTTGAAAAAAGTCAGGTGAATGGCAATTTTTTGGCATGTGCATAAAATTCAACATATATAATATGCTGTTTATCTGATATATATGTAATTTTTTAGATATTGCCATTAAATCCGGGCATCGCCAGGCAGTGATCAATTCAAATATTCAAGGTATTACTACAATTAACTTATCTTTTCAATGTATATCTTGCATCAAATTCATTAAAACCAGAACTTTTTTGAATGCAAAAGAATCGCATCTCCGAAATTTGGAAAACACCTGAGTTGCTAATTTATCCGGTATTTTTTCTACTGTCACTGGCACTGTATTATGAATCTATACAATTTGGTTATGTGCTTGATGATGTCATCATTTTATCAGAAAATAGTTTTGTTCAAAATGGTTTCTCCGGTATTTGGGATATTTTATCCAAAGAAAGTTTTACAGGTTATTTTGGAGAACAAAAAGATTTGGTCGCAGGATCGCGTTACAGACCACTTTCCATTGTAAGTTTTGCTATTGAAACTGAATTCTTTGGCAACAACCCGCACCTGAGTCATCTGATTAATATTCTGCTCTATGCCTTAAGTGCATGTGCTCTATTTCGTTTCGCCCATTTATTATTCAAAAACTCATCATCAACAAAATGGTATTGGTCTATACCTTTTTTGTCTGCTTGTTTATTCATAGCTCATCCGATACATTCAGAAGCTGTAGCCAACATAAAAGGCCGGGATGAAATTATGTGTTTGTTGTTTTCATTGTCTGCAGCTATTTCCTGGTTACAGTACACAGATACACAAAAGAGAATTCATCTGATTTGTGCGTGTGTTTGGTTTCTGCTGGCTTTGTTTTCAAAAGAAAATGCTGTCACATTCATGGCGGTTATACCTATAACACTGTATTTTTTCAGGAGTAATAAATTAAAAAAGGCTATTATAGATGCCTGGCCTCTTTGGCTATGTTTCTTATTTTTTATCATTGTACGCTGGCAGGTTATCGGCTATTTTTTAAGTAGCGGTACGGTGATTACCGACTTGATGAATAATCCTTTTGTCGGGATGAAACCTTATGAAAAAATTGCAACGATTTTCTATACAATAGGCTGGTATTATAAATTATTATTTGTACCTCACCCGCTCACGCATGATTATTATCCATACCATGTACCAAAACTTAATTTTGGAGATATCTGGGTTTGGATTTCTATAATCACAAGCTTGACTTTCTTAATCATTGCATATCGATTTCGTCAAAACAAACCTTTAATTAGTTACTCAATAATTTATTATTTTCTGACTTTTTCTATAGTCTCCAACTTTTTCTTTCCGGTTGGTACTTTTATGAATGAGCGATTTATTTATATGCCATCAGTCGGGTTTAGTCTTATAAGTGCTTATTTTCTCTATCAGTTATCACTATACCAACAACAAAAATGGAAACTATATGCAGGCATTCTTTTTTTATTAATTATTGCCGCTTATTCTATCAGAACCATTACCCGGGTACCAGACTGGAAAGATGGATTTACTTTAAATTTATCTGCAGTCAAAGTTTCAAAAAACAGTGCAAGGATTAATTTATTTACAGGAGTTTCTTATTTTCAAAGGCATCAGACCGAAACAGATCCAGAAAAAAAATATAAAGATTTGCAAACGGCTGAATTTTATATCGACAGAGCATTGAAAATATTTCCAACGTATGGTCAGGGTTTGAATATGAAAGCGGGAATTCTTGCAGAGTGGTTAAAAAAAGATAATGATATTCATCGATTTTTAAAAAGTCTTGAATCAGTAATAAAAATTAAACCCGAATTGGATTTTGTTACAAAGTACATGGAGTATCTTACTAAAGATCCTGAAAACAATTCCATTATGTTTCCTTATCTAAAAAAGATAGGGTTTGAAATTTTATATAAGCAGACCCGTAATTATGTATATGCTTTACATTTTCTGGGTATGGCTTATCGAATGAACGATAAAGATGCTGACTTATGTTATTTTATCGCTTGTGTCTACCGGGATGCTGCAAAATTCGGAAGACTCAACTCAGCTAAAATAAAAGAATTTGAACAAAATGCTCAGCTCTTTTTCAACCAGGCTGCAACACTAGACCCTAAATATGCACAATGATGAATTGCTATATAACATAGCTTTAACAAAAGTAGAAAAAGTTGGTGCCGTTACTGCAAAAACTTTATTAAGTTATTGCGGGAATGCAAAAGAAGTTTTTAAAGAAAAAAAATACAAACTTCTTAAGATCCCTCTTGTTGGATCCATGGTTGTAAATGCCTTACAAAAACCTGAAGTTTTTCTCAAAGCAGAAAAAGAACTGGAATTTGTTTTAAAAAATAATATACGCGTATTATTTTACTCAGAACCGGAATATCCGGATCGTTTAAAGAATCAGGCTGACAGCCCAGTCTTACTATATTATAAAGGCAATGCTAATCTAAATCACAAGAGGATCATATCAGTTGTAGGTACCCGCCGCATTACGGAGTATGGTAAATCCATTGTTCAGCAGTTAATCGAAGGAATCTCATCTTTCGATATTATGGTCGTCAGTGGACTGGCTTATGGCGTTGATAGTCTGAGTCATAAATTATGTGTCGAACAAAATATACCTACCATAGGAGTACTCGGACATGGTCTTGACAGAATATATCCAGCTGAAAATAAAAAATTATCTTTGCAAATGATCAATTGTGGTGGATTGCTGACAGAATTTGGAATTCATACAAAACCTGACAGAGAAAATTTTCCAATGAGAAACAGGATAGTCGCCGGGATGTCTGATGCAATTATTGTGATTGAAACAAAACGAAATGGAGGAAGTATGATAACTGCTGAGCTGGCTAATTCTTATAACAAAGATGTGTTTACCTACCCCGGAAGAATTTATGATACCTTATCAAGTGGTTGTAATTACCTGATAAAATCACATAAGGCTTACTTGATTGAAAATCCTGAAGACCTTTTAAACAATATGGGTTGGGATGTTTCCTCTTCCGAAAAAAAACAAGTTCAACAAAAATTGATTTTTGACTTAACGGAAGATGAACAAAAAATTATCTCATGCTTACAGAAAGAAACTGAAGTGCAGATTGATGAATTTTGTGAACAATTAAATCTAAGTCCTGGAATTCTTGCCAGTCTGTTATTACATTTGGAATTCAATGGTTTAATTAGGTCATTACCCGGAAAACGATATTCACTTTCACAATAAATTTTATGCGTTATCTTTATTTACTCCTTGTTATTTTTTTTCATTCTTGTAGTGTTTCACAGCAATTAAAGCCGGAAAAATCCACCAAATCAAAACAAAAAGTTACAATTCAGGAAGAATCAACTAAAAATACGCGGAATATTATTTTTTTAATTGGTGATGGATATGGTTTGTCTCAAGCTACAGCCGGAATGATTTCCAACTCGAATAAATTACAAATTGAGCGTTGTCCTGTAGTAGGTATTCATAAACCATTTACCATGGATAATCTTATTATTGATTCTGCCGCCGGAGCTACGGCTTTTTCCATAGGTAAAAAAACTAAAAATGGATATTTGGGAATTGATTCTACTGGTCGTACTTACCAAACAATTATGGAAGAAGCAGAAAAGAAAGGTTTTGCTACCGGCTTGATTGTTACTTCTACTATAGTTCATGCCACACCTGCAGCCTATTTTTCACATCAGAATAACAGGGATAACTATGAAGCAATAGCACTTGATCTTTTAGATAGTGATTTTAACTTATTGATTGGCGGTGGTAAAAAATATTTTGACAGAAGAAGTACTGATACCTTAAACTTAATCGCTGCATTAAAAGATAAAGGGTATCATCTAAGTGATTATTTCGAACAGGATTACCAGCAATGGGCTTTACCAAAAACTAATAAACTGGCTTTTTTTACAGCAGATGGCGATCCATTGCCGGTAGCTTCAGGTCGCAATTATTTACCTAAAGCTACAAAAGATGGTATTCAATTTTTAAAAGAAATTAAAAGTAAAGGCTTTTTTCTGTTGATAGAAGGTTCTCAAATCGATTGGGGAGGACATGCCAACGATGGAAATTATATAATTTCTGAAGTCCTTGACTTTGATAAAGCGATCGAAGAAGCGCTGAACTTCGCACAAAAAGATGGAAATACCCTGGTGGTCATCACTGCAGATCACGAGACTGGTGGATTCTCCATTAACGGCAGATCTAAATCAGGAGAATTGTCGACAGCCTTTACTTCAAAAAAACATACAGCCGATTTAATTCCGGTGTATGCATTTGGTCCGGGTGCGGAAATGTTTTCTGGTATTTATGAGAATACCGAAATCTATTATAAAATGCGAAAGTTATTGTTTGATTAATTTTAGAGATACTAATCTCTTTTTATAAATTTTTTACGCCAAATTTTTCTGTCCATTTTTAACTCCGCAAAATAGACTCCATTGGGATACCCCGATAGCTCTATTTCCATTACATTACCATTTGTATAATCTTTCGAAAAAATCAGCTTTGAGGTAATGTCATAAATGCTCAAGTGAATATCCGTATCCATATCCGAAGGAAAAATATTCAAATATGTTTTAACAGGATTAGGATAAAAAATGAAATTCGCATTATTACCTGAATGGCTTACATCGACTAAGATGACAGGAAAACATTCCGAAGTATCTACACATAGATTATTACTGATCATTACCGCATACACTCCATTTTGCATCGCCTGAAATACCTTGTGAGTATCACCCTGAATGGCCTGAAATCCTTTTTCACAATCCAACCATTGATACCTCGCGCTATCTGCCCTGGCAATTAAATGTATACTATCACGTACGATAACAGTATCAATCGCCGGGTGAAAAATTAATCGAACATTGATAAGGGTATCGCATATTGAGATTCCATCTCCAGCTATCAAGATTTGATCACTGGGATTCAATTCTGAGTAAGTACGCGATCTATACATAACTATCTCTCCCTGACAAACAACAGGATTATAATCAATATGCACAGCTTCCTTACAATAATAACAATCTGAAAATTCAGAATAACGTATCATACCAAAGGAATCCTTGCCAAACTGATATGCCGATATACTTGATCTGTTTGGATAATTTTTTCGTAGTTCCCAATAACCGCTGCTGTCACATTTCGTTCTGCCTAATTCTTTTCCACCCTGACATAATGCATCTGCACAATTTATCCGCTTATTATAATAGATAAACACGCTGTCGTTAGGATTTCCTGAGCCCGTAATGATATCCTTGTTTACAGTATAAATGGTTGGCTTGGGATGTCCGGGGTTCAAAATGACATTTGACCAAATGCATTGCATTTCATTATTTTTATATTCTATTGAGCGCCTGGCTGGTCTTTGGCTGGCAATCAAAAAGTTGCCATAGTTTTTTACATAATTGTCGTTAATCTCTAAAACCGTATTATCATCCAATGCATTTATAAACGTCCTGTCTTTCTTTTCTGAACCAGGATTTAGAATATCGGCAGAATTGTGATTTATGTAGATAGGCCCGGTTGTATTATTATACAATAAAATTGTATTTATGGCCGGATTTTCATAAAAAGCATTATTCAAAATAGAAAGTCCCTTATACACACCTTCCATCTCGATTACATTGTCAATATAACCATAAAAATAATTATCCCGAATTGTGGCATCATATATTTTAAATCCCTTAATAGCGGTGGAAGGAAATAAAAAATTAGCAGTTCTATTTGTGTCCAATGATCCAAAAATATTATGATGAATTTTCAAATCCCCGGAATTTGCTTCAATGCACAAATTTTTATTTAAAAATATACTGGAGTCAATAGTAACAACTCCAGAGAATTGAAAAGTATGAATAAATATTTGCCCAATAATCTTTGAGATATGTGTATTAGCATGATCCGTTCCAAATTTGCACGATGAAATTCTAATATTATTTGCTCTATATATGTAAACCAAATAATTATTACTGGTATCCTGACTGTTTAGGTTATTAAACAGACAATTTTTTAGAACACAGTTTGAAGCATTACTGAAATCATCTCCGAATTGAATTATGCTGTAACCCATTTTAGAATATAAAAAATCCACAAATCCCAGGCTGCTTATCTGAACATTGCTACCCGTAATTTTCCAGAATGGTGAGATAGTAAATTGTCTGTAATTGAAATCAATAACAACGGGTCCGCCTTGCTGGCTTTCTCCTTTGATTTTTAAATCATTTTGCGTAATAGTTGGAAAATTTTGAGTGGGATGGATATAAAATGGCCCAGCACCTGATATCTTAAATAAAATCTGACTGGCCACACCATCTGATTCTGATGCCAGGATTGCTTCTCTCAGACTACAATGAACAGAATCGCATATTCCATCATCAATATCATCTGTTGTATTAACTATATAATTCTGAGAATATCCAAAAGTATCAAAAAAAAGAATGAACCCAAAAATCAGAATATACTTCATTTCAATTTATACATTGCGTTTATACCATTTACCGGATCAATGTAATATCCCCGGAAGCCCATTTTGCGACTCCATCTTCTCCGATAAATTGTATAGCATAGATGTATACACCCGGGTTTAATTTTTCCTGATCGACTGTACCATCCCATCCGATACTTTCGCCGACCATACCATCTAATCGTTCGAATACCTGGTTACCCCATCGGTCATAAACTCGAAAAATACTGATAGCTGTGGTCTCCGGAAATTTAAATACAGGAAAGAAAATATCGTTAATATTATCTCCATTAGGGGAAAATGCTGTCGGTACATAAATTTCTGCCACATCGACGATTACAGTTATCGTTAAGACATCATTGATTGCACAGTCGTTTTGATCGGTGACTGTCAAAGTATATGTAATCGTATTATCTGGTAAGGACTGAGGGTTAAGACAGGTGTCACAACTTAAAAAAGCTGGAGGATCCCATTTGATGGATTTAGGATTGAAATTAATGAGTGCATTGATATTAACCGGATTTCCTTTTTTAATGATGGTGTCATTGGGTAACTGCAGACTTAATACCTGTGAATTACTAATTGTAAAAGTATATGTTGTGTCGCAGTTTAACTGATCGCTAATGCGGATCATATGTGTCCCAACAGCCAGATTGCCAATGACCTGACCTTTGGTATAATTGATTAATGCACCATTATCGATGGATACTTTAAAATTGCCTGATCCACCCCGGATATCCTGTAACACCAATTCTCCGGTATTAGGGCTATTACATTTTAATTCATTGGCTAGTATATCTGCAAAAATCGGCGGATTGATTGTCAATTGTACATTCACTACGCTATCACAACCAGATGAAGAACCGAACGGAAATCGTACAGAGCCGGAAGGATTGCGTGCAGAGAAAAACTGGGTACCAACCTGAATACTATCTTTTTGGCAAATTGCGGGTCTGAAATTGCCATTACTTTCAGGTACAAATTGTACATTAACCATTAAAAAACTATCACACATTCTGAATGAAGCATCAGGAATACGAATACTTCCTCTTGGTCTAAGCATGTTAAACACCTCTCCATATAATGTAAGACTCGCGTTTTCACAAATAGAAGTATCTAAATTGCCGATCGCATCCGGAATAATTGAAATTACAATATTTATGGTACTGTCACATCCATTGGCAGCCATATTGGCCAGAGTATTTGAGCCCGTTGTTTTACCTGAATAAAATAATTCACCCAAAACATTAATGGTATCTCCTCTGCAAATCTCACTTGTAAATGTGCCCTGTGAATTAGGCAAGAAAACGACGTTAACATCGACAATTGTATCACAACCGTGAGAAGATCCATTGTTCGTAGTCACTTTAGCTGTAGGATTTCTTTCAGAAAAAAAACGATCAATGATAAATAAACTGTCTCCGCTACATAAGGTAATTGAATAGCTGCCGGAATTATTCGGATAATTTAAACTTACATGGACTATACTGTCGCAACCGGTACTCGAAGCATTCTTTAATGTAACATCACCGCTGAGTCTGGATTGTTTAAATACCTCTGTGCCAACTATCAGACTGTCACCAGGACACATCGTTCTGTTTAAAAATGACTCTGTAAAATTATTAATCGTAAGATTCACGAATACAATGCTATCACATCCACCGACGGCTGCACCCGTAATTTTTGCGATCCCGGATCTATTATTTTTATCAAATACAATACCACCGATTGTTATAGAAGCATTGTCACAAATAGTTTGATCGTAATTACGCAATCCAACTTCCCTGCCGGTTATGGTGATGATAGAATCACAACCTGTAATTACAGATTTTAACAAAAGGGAATCCGATAAATGATTTTTATGAATGATTACATTACCATATCGCAAGGTATCTTCATAACAAACCGGCACATTCAGTTGAAAGCGATATCCATTGTTGAATTGCAGATCAACCAAAATAACGGAATCGCAAATACTCACTCCGTCACCACGAATAAAAATTGAATCTTTTGGATTGGACTCAGAATATATTTTTCCGCGGTAATTAATCATCTGACCGGTACAAAATGTTTGTTTGAAATTTAATTTCACTTCAGCCAGGCATTGATAACACGGAGAAAATTCTGAATACCGGGTTGGTCTTTTATTTGGATTGCTATCAAATTGATAAGCAGAGATCGTGGTACGATTAGGATAGGCTGCATTCAAAATCCAGTTACCCGTTGCATCAGCCTGCGTTCTACCCAGCTCTACACCTGCCTGACATACTGTATTAGGGCAAACTAAACGGTTATTTGAATAGACAATAATACTATCGTTTGGGTTGCCGGATCCAGTTATCTGATTTCTGTTTACAGAAGTGATCACAGGTATGGGATGTGAAGGAGCCAGGGAGGGATCCATAATAATGACTCTGTCATTGATACAGGTCATCCGGTTATCGATATGTCTGATTTTTTGATTTACACTAGAGTTTAGATTGTGCCATACTGTGTCATATAAACTGATATTATTTCGTTCGAAATACATTTCGCCAATACCATTAGAGCTAAGTAAAGTTCGACCGTTTCTGGCATAATTATCGACAATTGATACGATATCCATACCATTACCGGAAATTAGCATGTCGTGAATATTGTTATAAAATCGGTTTTTTGATATAATTAGATTTTTTTGTGGAGCAATTTCAATGACTCTTTTTACAAATCCAAAAAAGTAATTATCATGAATGAGTCCATCCTGATCGATTGCGTTGGCATGAATTGCTGCATCTGGGTTTAAAAAATTGGCCGCTTTACTTGTGTCCAAGGCACCAAATAAGTTTTTTGAAACATTCAGATTGCCGCCACCCCATTCTATTGCTTTAAACTTATTGACAAAATAATTGGAATCAATGGTTATCTTACCAGAACCCTGATTTCCATCAATATTAATATACCCTTCCAGTTTAGAAATAAATGTCTTGGAATTGTCCGTACCAAAATTGCAATTGGATATACTTAGATTATCCGCACTGAATACATTAATTAAATTTTTATCGGTTAAAGGAACAAAAGAATTATCTGTAATAAAGGAACAATTAAATATTCTGCAATCCCTTGCATTATTGGTTAAATCTCCAAACTGAAAAAGATGATCACCGGGATTGTCAAATAAAAAATCCGTAAAATCGATTCCACTAATATAAAATCGACTGGCCAGGACATCCCAGAATCCGATTCCCATAAAATTGCGGTAATTAAAATCAATAACGACAGTACCAGCACCGCCTGTCTGAGTTTCACCTAAGATAGTGAGATCATTTTGGGTAATAGTTGGGAATGGACCTGTAGGATTAATATTTTGTTGTCCAGCCCCAGGAATATTAAACCGAATCGTACTGGGTAATCCATCTGCCTCTGCAGCTTTAATGGCTTCTCGAAGACTGCAATGTACCCCATCACAGGTTCCGTCATCCATGTCATCAATGGTATTTACAACATAATTTTGGGCATTGGAAAAAAATGCACAACTTGCTAAAAATAAAAGAAATATATATCTCATCACCTTACTTATAAGAATTTATTCTGCAAAGAGAATAAATAAATTTGTAATAAAACTCAGGGTAAACACTGAAAATTGACCGCTAAAATAACACCTAAGGCCTAGAATACTTAAAAAATCAGGCTAAATGTCGTTCAGCGTGGTAACTACTGCGTACCATTGGTCCGCTTTCGACATATTTAAAGCCTTTAGAAAGTCCGATTTCCTTGTATTCAGCGAACTGGTCGGGGTGAATAAATTCTACGACTTCGAGATGCATTTTTGTGGGTTGGAGGTATTGTCCTAAAGTTAATACCTCACAACCTGAGCTTACCAGATCTTCCATAATTTGGATGACTTCTTCCTTACATTCGCCAAGGCCGAGCATTACGCCAGATTTAGTCCGTTTTCCAAATTCCCGGGTTCTTTGTATCTGTTCGAGGCTTCGTTGATATTTAGCCTGGGGACGTACCAGTCGATACAAGCGTTCTACCGTTTCCATATTATGAGACACGACTTCCTGACCGGCGCTTATCATTTTTGTTAAAGCATCCCAATTAGCTTTTACGTCCGGAATCAGAGTTTCGATTGTTGTATCAGGACTATGACGTTTTACCTGAACCACAGTTTGATACCATATTTCGGCACCTCTGTCAGCTAATTCGTCTCTGTTAACAGAAGTAATAACGGCATGTTTTACTTTCATCAGGCGAATGGCTTCTGCCACTCTGCGTGGTTCATCCACATCATATTCCGTTGGGCGACCTGTTTTTACTGCACAAAAGCTGCAAGACCGGGTACATACATTTCCTAAAATCATAAAAGTGGCCGTTCCAGCTCCCCAGCATTCTCCCATATTTGGACAGTTACCACTTTGACAAATGGTATGCAGATTATATTCATCGACCAATTCTCTGACACGCCGGTAGTCTTCACCAATTGGCAACTTGACACGCAACCAGTCAGGTTTCCTTTGTCTGCCAGGGCTTTCTTGTATTAAATCTAAATCCAGCATTTAATTGGGTGAATTGCTTTAATTTTCCGAGTTTTTAACTCTTTCTCATACCTAACTGTAAATTGAGATAAAGGTTGATATAGCTGAGCGGGTTCTTTTCAATGATCAGAATATCAGGTCTTTTTGAATATATATCTAGCTGAATACCAGCTTCAAGACACCGAATTACCCGTTCAAATGCTCCCGGATCCAACCTGAGCGCAATTCGACCAAACAGACCGGGTACAAGGCTAAGATCATCAAATCCTCTAAAAAAACTGCCTGATCCCAGGATATGATACGGGTTTAAAAATTTTGTATCGCCTTCTGTATACTTGCGTTCACTGATCAGAAAGCGACCATCCTGTTCTTCTGATATCTTCAAATAATAAGGCTTTAATAGACCCAGATTAAATCCAGCTTCCAGTTTCAGACCTAAGGCAATGCCTTTTGTTCTGGATTTTTCTGTTAATGTTTTAATGATTCCCCTACCTAACCGAAGATTAATCAATTGATTTTGCTTTCCGAATTTATATGAATTAAAACTTTGAAATCCTGTATTAATAGATCTTGAGGAACGGGTCTCCTTTGGATGAAATAAAAAACCCAGATCAAAATGAACATAATTTGTGGTATGATAATTTTTAATTTTTCCAACATTATAGCCAAAATAAAAACCGTTTGTATGAATAGATGCATCAACAGACCATTCCTTTTTATAGATTATACCTTTCCGAATGGTTTGTGGCGATTGATATAAATTATTGGTCTGGGAAAACAACAACCCCGAAAAACTAATCCATACTAATATGTGTATTATTTTCACATCCTAAATGTACAACTATTTAATAAAAAACAACTAATTTTCGTAAAACATTGAAAAAGATTTATGTATTCTCTGAAGTTTCCAATCCCAGACTAAATTACATTCTTGGCTTTTTGCAGCAATACAATCCTGTATATACCTGGCATTTTACCAATAGTTTATTGGAATATCAGAAATACAATGGTATTTCTATAAACTATAGCAGAAAAAAAATTAAGGAACAGGAAGTATTTATCTTTAATTCTTCCTGGCTTTTTAAAGAACTTCATGAATTTAAAGATATACCTTACAGAAACAGTGCACAATATTTTCAATTATTTCCGCAACTTCACAATGAAGAATTTGATGTGTTTGCTTCTATTTTTTATTTACTTGCACGTATAGAAGAATATCAAATCAAATCGAGGGATATTCACGGGCGGTTTATTGCCAGTCAAAGTATACTTTATAAAAATGATGCCCTTTCAATTCCGATTATAGATATTTGGGTAAAACAACTATTTCAAAAATTAGATCAAATATTTGAGGATGGACTTGTTATTACAAACTGTATTCCTTCCTGGTCATTAGGTATAGATATCGACCAGTTTTATAAATATCAATATAAGAGTCTGATAAAGCGCTATGGAGGTTTGTTAAAATCACTGATTCGATTTAATCTAGGTGAATTTGAATTGCGATTAAATGTTCTAAATGGCAAACAAAAAGATCCATATGATACATATGAGTTAATCCGAAACCTGGAAATCGATAAAAGTCAATTAATTTTTTTTATATTAAGTGGAGGAAAATCGCGCTACGATAATAATCATTCATTAAAAAATTCGATCATTTTCAATTTAATTAATAATCTAAAAAAATTCGCTATTATTGGTCTGCACCCATCCTATTCCAGTAATGAAAGTTTTGGACAACTGGTTTCAGAAAAAAAACAAATAGAACAATGTACAGGATCTGAAATTACCTTAAGCAGAAATCACTATTTAAAAATTACAATTCCACATACATACAGAAATCTGATCCGTGCAGGTATCAGAAAAGACTTTAGTCTCGGATATATATCAGATCCGGGATTCAGGGCAGGAACTTGCAGAGAATTTTATTGGTATGATGCAGAAAATGAGCTGGAAACGGATTTGAAAATTTGCCCATTAATTGTCATGGATCGTTGTTTTTTGGATCATCTGCAGTATAAACCTGAAGAAGTGGTAAATGAAATCAAAAGACTTTATGAGATTTGCCTTTCTAATGGCGGCCATTTTCATTTAAACTGGCATAACAGCAGTTTTGATTTTTCAGAAGAATGGAAAAACTGGGAAGGTATATTACAAACGCTGATATCTTATTTTAAAGAGCATACGCAAAAAATATCCTGATGATATTTATTTAATAAATAAATAATTATGACTAAGCGAAAAAAAATAGGCCTTTCTCCCGGGAGTTTGATTTATACTGGTGAATTTAAAGATAAAGATCCGGTAATATTTGGCCTTAGGTACAATCATCAAAATATTACACCTTTAACAAGAGAAGAATGTACAAATATTTCAATTCAGCATGACCAAAAGTATTGGATTGATATCAGAGGTATTCACGATGTGGATTTGATAAGTAAAATAGGAGAACAATTTTCTATTGATAAATTGATATTGGAAGATATACTGGATCCTGGCCAGCGCATAAAAATTGAAGATTACGATTCGGCAATGTTTGCCATCGTAAGTGCATTAAAATACGATAAACTAAAAAATGAAATCAGAAAAGAACAAATTTCAATATATTTTACAAAAAACTTTTTAATCAGTTTTCAGGAGGATTCGGATGATAGTTTTTCAGTAATACATAACCGCATGAAGATGGAGTTATCAAGAATACGAAACAGGGGAACTGACTATTTATTTTATGCATTGCTGGATTATATAGTTGATAACTATATTATAATTGTAGATGAAGTTAACAGTGAAATTGAATTCCTTGAAGATAAAGTTGTTCAAAAAAATACAGAATTTACACTGGATGAATTTCACATGCTCAGAAATAGTTTGATAAGTTTTAAAAGACAAGTACAGTCTACAAGAGAAGAAGTAAGTCAGATTAAAAATCTAGAAAGCAAACTAATCGATGAATCAACTGAGCCTTTTATCAGGGATCTTCAGGATAACATTCACTATATATTAGAATCGATAGAAAATCAACGGGAGCTCTTAAATGGATTGAGAGAGCTGGTCATTAGTAAAGCTAATTTAAATATGAACAAAGACATGAGATGGCTTACTTTGGTATCTACTATCTCAATACCGATTTTATTTTTTACGGGAGTTTATGGTATGAATTTTCAATATATGCCTGAATTACACTGGCAATATGGCTATCTCTTTTGGTGGATAGGTATTACACTCGTAGTTATTGTGATGGTCTCCTATTTTAAACGGAGGAAAATGTTTTAAGGGCATCTAACAATATCCGAGGTCTTCATCGGTTTCAAGGAATTCGCCGGAGGGTCTTAACTCCATAAGCAGTTCAGATTCTGGAATTTCAACAGGTGTATCGAAAACTCCGTTTTTCTCATCTACTAAGTTAATTACTCTGGAATGCTTCCTTTTAAAGGGATTTTTCATTACAGGATCAATTTAAGTTCAAGAATTAAAAACAATACAAATATAATAATAATGTTATACAAAGAATATTATAAATCAAATTATTAAATATAATTGATTAGTTGAATTTTTGGAGTTCGCGCTGTTTTTTCGTAAATACCGAACCCCGAATTAGTATGCAGTTCAGGTTTTATCAATTTACAGCCGGGCATTCCAATCTGTAAAAATGTTCAAGTAGAATTTCGTTGTTTGAGGCTAAAAAGAAATCGTATAGCTGTTTCAAGTGATTTTATAAATCCTTTAAATTTGGCTCAACAAAGCTAATCTAAGCCACTTACAATTTTTTCATCAATATAAATTTATCTTCATCACGACTAAAATAAATTTGAAAAATCCAGTATGCCGGCCGAACTCTTAATTTTCTGATTTAACTTTAAATGAGTTTAATTGATTACCCGATGTTCTTTGATCCTGATCTGGTTGTCATTTCTTGGGCTCAGCATATACATTAAATAATTTTAAATGTATATTTAACTGAATATTAGTCAAATATTTTATTTTTTAGCATAATTCGAAAAAAACATACCAATAAAATATAATCTATCTAATTTTGCCGCAAATTCTAATAGCATGAAGACCAGATATTCCGATGAAGAATTGATGGAATTTAAGAAAGTCATTGACGACAAGCTTGAAAGCACCAAGCGTGAGCTAAATGATATCGAGCAACAAATGATGGAGTTGCGGGATAATATGGCTGACGAACAAGGAGGTGACTGGTTTGATGATAGTTCTATCCATACTGAAATTGAGTTTCTTACAAAAATGGCAGAACGCCAGAAACAGTTTATTCAAAATCTTGAAATGGCTTTAATCCGTGTAAAGAACAAATCTTATGGTATTTGCAAAGTTACCGGTGAGTTAATTGACAAGCAGCGATTATTACTGGTTCCACATGCCACCAAAAGTGTAAAAGCCAAAGAAAATGAACGACCTGAGGCACCGCCACCAATGGAAAGCAGATCAGATGGTTCTTCTTATACAGAAGAGGATGACAATCCTCCCCTTGACTAGATTATTTCAAGAATTAAATTAATTACCAGCCTAAGATCCAGGCAAATATCAAAGGGGCAACTATGGTTGCATCGCTTTCAATTACAAATTTTGGCGTTTTTATATCCAATTTACCCCAGGTAATTTTTTCATTTGGAATCGCACCTGAATACGATCCATAAGAAGTTGTTGAGTCAGATATTTGACAGAAATAAGACCAGAAAGGCACATCATGCCATTCAAGATCCTGATACATCATTGGCACTACACAAATTGGAAAGTCTCCTGCAATACCTCCTCCGATTTGAAAAAAACCAACTCCTTTACCGGAAGAATTTTTACGATACCATTCAGACAGGGCCACCATGTATTCAATGCCACTTTTCATAGTGCTGGCTTTCAATTCATTTTTTATCACATAGGATGCAAAAATATTTCCCATCGTACTGTCTTCCCATCCCGGACATACAATGGGTAAATTTTTTTCTGCCGCCGCAATCATCCAGGAATCTTTTGGATCTATTTCATAATATTGTTTAAGTACACCGCTGTTGAGCATCTGATACATATACTCATGAGGAAAAAAGCGTTCATTATTAATCTCAGCATTTTTCCAACAATCGTGAATGTGTTTTTGTAAACGCCTGAACGCTTCTTCTTCGGGGATACAGGTATCCGTTACCCGGTTTAGGCCTTGTTCAAGCAGGTCCCATTCTTGTTGAGGTGTTAAATCGCGGTATTCGGGGATTCTTTTATAATGTGAATGCGCAACAAGATTCATCAGATCTTCCTCAAGATTGGCACCGGTACAGGATATGATATCGACTTTTCCTTGCCGGATCATTTCAGCGAGGGAAACACCTAATTCGGCCGTACTCATTGCACCAGCCAAAGTAACCATCATTTTGCCACCTTCTACCAGATGTTGTTCATAAGCTTTGGCAGCGTCTACCAGTGAAGCTGCATTAAAATGTCTGTAATGATGTTGAATAAACTTAGAGACGGGACCTTTTGACATGATTGTTATTTTTGAATACCCTATAAAATACCATTTATTTCCTGCTTGACTTTTCAAAATAATAAGCCAACATTTTATAATATAATTTTGCTGTTAGAAAATCAGGTGCCTTATTATGAGGATTGGGCGCCAATTCAACGATATCAAATCCAACAACCTGTTTTCTTAAAAATATCATTCGCAAATATTGCAATACCTGATACCAATGCATTCCACCAGGCTCGGGAGTTCCTGTGCTTGGCATCAAGGATGAGTCAAAGACATCGAGATCCAAAGTGATATAAACCTGATCCGTCATTTTTTGCAATGATTCTTCCATCCAATAATCATTGTCCATTATCTGATGAGCAAAATAAACCAATTCCCTTTGAAGATATTTTTTTTCTCCTGCATCCATACTCCGAATGCCTACCTGAATCAGCTTTGCCGTCTTTTGCACTTCAGCAACAGCACAGGCATGATTGTATTTGGTACCCTGATACTCTTGACGTAAATCTGTATGAGCATCCAGCTGAACTACGGTTAAATTTTTATATTTTTTGGAGAATGCCCGTAGCACGCCAATACTTACACTATGCTCGCCTCCAAAATACGTTAGAAGTTTTTTAGTCTGAAGTTGTTCCTGGACTTTATCAAAAACAATTTCCACCATTTCTTCAGGACTTGATTTTTTTACTTTCAATGGTTTCTCAAGGAAGACTCCTTGTTTGTAAGGTTCAGAATTGGTTTCTATATCATAGAGTTCCATATTTTCTGAGGCATTCAGAAAGGCCTTAAATCCTTCATCGGCACCTTTTCCCCAGGTACTGGTACCATCAAACGGAATGGAAGTGAGCAAAACCTTTGCAAAATCGAATGAAGCATATTTTTCCGGAATTCCAGCGTATGTAATGGATTTGGATTTCATTTAATGTTACTTTTACTTAATTTGTTCTTCAACTTAATTGATTTTACTGAATACTATATGAAACACTTTGAATTATAAATCAGATTAAAATATGTTCAATTTAAGAATCTATATGAAATAAAATGTAAATAAGCATTGCAACTTAACTGTAACCTAAAATTTTTAGCATATCTTTTGAGGTTTGTTCTTCACTGTATACCCAATCCACGAGATTTCCATTTTCATCTCGATCTACAATGATATGTTTCGGTGAAGGCAACAAACAATGTTTTATTCCACCATAACCCGACAATGCATCCTGATAAGCACCTGTATGAAAAAAACCAAGGTAAAGCTTTTCTTTATCTTCGCGGTTGTATTTTGGAAGGTACAATTGTTGATTTTGCGCTTCTGTGTTATAATAATCTGAATTATCACAACTCAAGCCACCAATATTAATCCTGCAATAATCATGATGCCATTTATTGATCGGGAGCAATATAAAACGTTCGGCAATTCCCCAGCTGTCTGGTAACGTATTCATCAGGGAGTTATCAATCATATACCAAATCTCAGAATCATTTTGTTGCTTTTGCTCAAGCACTGAAAAAATTGTAGCACCACTTTCGCCTACTGTGTATTTACCAAACTCAGTAAAAATATCGGGTTCATCAATTTCAGCTTCTTCACATGATTCTTTTATCATCTTAACGATCTGATGGATCATATACTTATAATCAAATTCAAACCCAAGAGAATTTCGAATCGGTAAACCACCGCCAATATTTATAGCTTTGATAGATGGAAAATGTTTTTTTAATTCTATATAGGTATTTATTCCTTTTTTGAGTTCTCCCCAGTAATAAGCTGTATCTTTTATACCTGTGTCCACAAAAAAGTGTACCATGTACAACTCAAATTTTTTGTTCTTTTTGAGCTTTTCCTGTGCAAACTGTACCACTTTGGAAGAACGAATGCCAAGTCGACTGGTATAAAATTCGAAAGTTGGTTCTTCTTCTGTAGCGACCCTGATACCGATCTTACATTTTTTATGGATAAGTTCCTGAAATCTATCCAATTCATAAACATTATCAATTACAGGGATTACATTTTTAAAACCAGAATTAATCAAATTAGCAATATTTTGTAAATATTGTTTTGGTTTAAAGCCATTATTTACAATAACATGATCTTTGTTAATCTGGCCATTTTTATAAAGATTGAGTATCAAATCAATATCGAAGGCTGAAGACGTTTCCAAATGTACGTCATGTTGAAGTACTTCTTTGAGCACATAAGAGAAATGACAACATTTGGTACAATAACAATAATAGTACTTTCCTTTATAATCCAAAGATTTGATGGATTTATTAAATAAATTTTTTGCGCGTTTTATTTGGTCACCTATTTTTGGCAGATAAGTCAATTTAAATGGAGTTCCGTATTTTTCAATTAACATCATAATCGGAATTCCATTAAAAATCAATTCATCTTTTTCTAGATCGAATCCATCCTGTGGAAAATAATAGGTTTGATCAACGAGGTCAAAATATTTATTTACCATTTCTTAAGGTCAAATTAAATTAAGGCAACAAAGATATTGGAAAACCAAAACTACAGCCGAATTAATGCAAAATCAATTTAGAGGCAGATAATAAGCTTCCAACTTATTGAGCTAGATTAAAGCTATTGAAGCAGCCCATATCCAATAGATTAAAAGGAGCAAATGGGATCCGTGCACTGGAGTTCTGAGTATGAAAAATGATAAAATTTGATACTTTGTTGATAATCAATTAAATGCGTTATAGATTTGTCAACTCTTAAGAGTTGACAAATCTGTATCCGTTTTTACAGTCTCCCAGACCAGTCTATTCTGAAAGGAAGTACTCCGTTATTCCAAAAAATAATTAAGTTTACCAGCCTGATTTAATCATATTAAAATATTATTATATATGTTTAATGCTTTTCATCGAAAAAAGTCAATCGAGTCGCTTGAACTTGCCTCAAAAAAATCAAATCTGCATAAAGTACTGAATGTTCGCGATTTAACAGCACTCGGCATTGCTGCCATTATTGGGGCTGGTAGTTTCAGTAGTTTGGGAGAAGCTTGTTTTAAAGGTGGACCCGGAGTCGCCATACTATTTATCATAACGGGAATTGCCTGCGGGTTTACAGCATTATGTTATGCAGAATTTGCCAGTAGGATTCCATTGGCTGGTTCGGCCTATACATATGCTTATGTTTCATTCGGAGAATTGGCTGCATGGATCATCGGATGGGCGTTGCTGATGGAGTATTCTATTGGCAATATCTATGTTGCGTTTTCCTGGAGCGACTATTTTACATCGTTACTCCAACGTTTTCATCTGAATATACCGGCATATCTGAGTTGTAGTTATTTAGAAGCCAAAAAAGCCGTACTAAATAATTCTGTAAATCTGGAACTGGTTAATGCCTGGAACACAGCCCCTATGTTAGGAGGACTTAAAATAATATTTGATTTACCTGCGGTGATTATCAACATCCTGATAACAATATTAGTGTATATCGGAGTGAAAGAATCAAAAAATTTCAGCAACATCATGGTAGCCTTAAAGCTGTTTGTAATTATCCTGGTTATACTTGTGGGGGCATATTATATTGATGTCATCAACTGGACACCATTGAATGACCAAGGAATCCCTTCTTTTATGCCCAACGGTTTTACCGGTGTTATGACGGCTGTGAGTGGTGTGTTTTTTGCGTATATTGGATTTGATGCCATAAGTGTTTTTGCAGAAGAAAGTAAAAATCCAGAAAAAGATCTGCCAAAAGGAATGATTTACTCGCTGGTTATTTGCACCATTGTTTACATCTTACTCGCACTTGTTTTAACAGGAGTATTGAATTATAAATTGTTTGAAGGAATAGGCGATCCTCTTGCTTATGTTTTTGAAATGAAACAAAATGCCTGGATGCAACTCATTGTATCTTTTATTGCTGTCGTGGCAATGACCAGCGTTTTACTGGTTTTTCAAATGGGCCAACCCAGAATCTGGATGAGCATGAGTCGAGATGGATTGTTACCAGATTCATTTCAACGGGTACATAAAAAATTTTTAACGCCTTCATTTGCCACAATTGTAACTGGCCTGGTAGTAGGTATCCCCATATTTTTTACTGACAAAACTTTTGTTCTGGACTTTACAAGTATCGCAACATTATTTGCCTTTACGCTTGTATGCGGCGGTATATTATTAATTCCCAGAAAAGAAAGGATACCCGGTAGATTTAATCTGGTTTATATAAACGGAAAATATATTTTTCCATTCATGGTGTTTACTATTTTTTTTATGATCACACTTTTCTTTCCGGATTATTTTAAAAATTTAATTGATATTAACGGAACAGACTCAACTTATAAAATATCCAGTTTGCTATACTGGTGTTTATTAATTGTGTTATCCGTGTTTGCATATTCCAAAGAATGGTCATTGTTGCCTTTAATGGGTGTTACAAGCTGCACGTACTTGTTGACTGGAATGACCGCATCCAATTGGTCCTGGTTTATATCCTGGTTATTATTTGGCCTGATAATTTATTTTTTATATGGTTATAAACACAGCAAATTATCAACTTCCTGATGTCGATGATTTTAACTTAAATTAAAACACCACTGATCTTAAATATCATATTGATTAAACACAGCTTTAATAAGTGGTTCACTTTATATCAGAATGCAACTAAAAATATTTCTGAAAAAAAAAAAACCGGTGATTACATTTAGTCCCCGGTTTTTTAAAAAGTAGTAGGTAAATTAAATCTTTATTTTTTAAGTATCATCATAACGATTCTGTTGTTTAACATCTGACCATCAAATGTGGCGTTGTTAGCAACCGGATATTTTTCTCCCAGCGCCTGCGTTTCAATCCTGTTTTGATCTATTCCAGCTTCAACGAGTCGTTTATTAATTATTTTTAATCGATCCTCTGTTAATTTTTCATTGGCTTTTTCTTCACCAACACTATCGGTGTAGGCCAATAATTTTATCTGAATATCTGGAAATTCTTTTAATATTATTGCCAACTCATCTATTTCATGTGCAAAACGCTCTTTATAATTGGTTGATTTACTATCAAAATGTAAATCAATAAATTTAAATTCGACACCCAGATCATTTTCTCCTTTTTTAAGATAATTTAATAGTTGATCTGAAATGGTACCGTAATCAAATTTCAGTTCATCTAGTTTCCGAAGCTTTTGCTTAATTTCCTCAGAATAATATCGTGCAATTGGCACATAGTTACTATCCTGGGCCAAGCGGGCTGATTCAAATGAATCCAAAACAACTGGTGGAGAACTATAAACAGAATTCACTGATTTATCACTATTCGTACACTGAGAAAGAAGAAGAATAAGTAAAATAACGATCAAAATGATCTGGAAAAGGCCAACCGCCAGTATCGTGGTTTGCCTCTGATTGGAAAAAACGGTCAATTTTTGAAGTGATTTCATTTCGTCAGGATTAACGATGGAAACAAAATAATGTTCTATAAATTTGATTATATTAACAAATATTTAAAATAATTACTTTAAACAATGCCAAATAGCAAATTATAATTTTATTTTATGTGATGGACATTAAATACTATCAAGTACAAATATATTAAAGAAAAATATAATGTGAATAAATATCGGCAGTATCATTACTTTGTGATTTCGTATCGACCTAAGAAAATAATGGGATTTCTCAAAACATCTCCTGACTTCTTTAATAAATTGGGATTTCAGTCTATAAAGGATCCTTGTACCTTAATGAATTCCAGCTTATTTAGTATTTTTGATCCAACCCTAAAATATTTAAGCTATGAGAACTGAGACGAATCCATTTCAGCTGGTTTATGCTATAATAAACAACCCACTATCCAGGGAAAAAGCCATTCACCTGATTCATGGGCATATCGATGAGCTGATTCTCGAAATGGCTAATCTGGACAATCAGATTTTCCACTCAAGCCAAAGCCGGTTACAATATCTTTTTACCACTGAAAAAATTACCAAGGAGTTATTTCAGGAATTAAATCAATTCAAACAAAATTGGTTACAACTTAATTCTGCCATCGTTTTTAATTCAGCCCTATCCATTTGGATTCGTTTAATCGCTATCGTATCCAAAAGTCAGATTCCTGCTGACCTGCAACAATTTAGCGCTTCAGTTTTCCATCCGGATGAAAGCCCATTAAATCTAAATGAAATCAGCTCATTTTCAGGCCGGGTTAGTTTATTAAAAATTGACCCAGAATTGCGCCTGACAGAACTTGTATTAGATAATCCGCAAAAGGAAATTATAAAACTAAAACTGGAGGATCTCCCGGAGTCAAAATCAAAATTAATTTTACAAGCTGCTAAATATTTAAAATTACCTTTTGACTTATTTGTGCATAATTTTAGTCAAAACAATCATACAACGTTTATTGACGAAATCATTATTTTACCCGATTATCTGGTTGATGTAACATCTATTGCATCATGTTATAGTAATGCCGGATCAAATCCTCTCAAGCATTTGATTCATCTCTTTTATTCTGGTTCGACTTCCTATTCGACCCTGGTGGGTACAACCGTCAATCAATTTTTAGATGAATTGATTTTAAATCCTGATTATACATTTGACGAATTGTCAAAAAATGTTTTCCAGTTTAATCCATTAGCATTTTCACTTTTGAATGACATTGAAGTTATCAGATTTTATGACACCATTAAATCTCATTTTAACAATATTCAAAAAGTTATAAATTCTGAATTTGAGGGTGAGAGTAAGCATTTCAGGGACTACCAGATGGAACCTAGTTTTTATTCTGTCCAGTATGGCATTCAAGGTCGTCTTGATCTTTTTTATGATAACAAAGCACATTGTGAAAAAACAATAATCGAATTAAAAAGTGGCAAACCATATTTATCAAACCGTTACGGAATAAACCCGGATCATCATGCACAGATAATGCTTTATTATCTTTTAATACAATCTGTATTTGGAAATGATCAAAAAGTACAATGCCAGATACTTTATTCATCTCAGGTCAATAATGCTTTACGGGCAGCGCCTGTCTTACCTGAATTAAAACAGGAACTAATTTATCTTAGAAATAACATCATTATTTTACATCTTCACCTTGCTTTTAGAAAAAATGAAGATGCTTATATTCTGGATTTAATTGGGGAAAAAAATTTTAGTCTGTCAGCTAGTTACACAAAACGCGATGCGGAAATCATAGTTTCGGCATATCAAAAATTGGATTTGCTTGAAAAAAATTACTTTAAAGTATTGTCTAATTTTATTGCCAGAGAACAATTTATTTCAAAACTAGGCCGATCTCATAATCAATACACAGAAGGTCTAGCATCACTCTGGTTATTAGACCTTCAGGAAAAAAGAAATAATTATTCCATACTTGACTGCCTAAAAATACGGGAAATCCAGCAGGAATCCGGTGAATATCCCATTTTAGTTCTGGAGCAAACAGATCACCAAGAAAATATTTCAAACTTCCGGATTGGAGATACATTGGTTCTGTATTCCGGGTATTCTGCTTTGAATGAACAAATTTTTAAGTGTAATTTAATAAATCAATACCCAAATGAGTATCATATAAGATTACGAACTCGTCAGTTTCCTGAAACTTTATTAAACAACAAAACAATGTGGAATCTGGAACATGACAGTTTGGACAGAAGCTTCATAAACCAGTATCAGGGATTATTGGAATTTGCTCTCGCTGAAGTTGAGACCCGACACAGAATACTTGGGCTCAAACCATCTGATACCTTGCCAGACATTTACTACAAGAGTATTGAAAAAGCGCCGGTACTTATTCACGATGTTTTAAAAAAGATATTACAAAGCAAGGATTATTTCCTGTTATGGGGACCACCTGGTTCAGGAAAAACAAGTTATATCATAAAACATCTTACAGATATTTTGAATTCTGATACTTCAGAAAATATTTTGCTGTTAGCTTATACTAACAGGGCGGTTGATGAAATTTGTGAGGCAATCGATGAAATTCAAACTGAAACTCCGGTGGATTATATCAGGATCGGCTCCAGATTTGCAGTTTCGCCAAAATTTTCCAATCGATTACTCGAAGAAAAAATAAAACAATTTACAAGCCGAAAGCAATTAAAACAATTGCTGACAAAATGCCGGATATTTACCGCAACCATTGCTTCAATACAGGGTAAAAAAGATTTGTTTTACCTTAAGAAATTTGACACCGTAATCATTGATGAAGCCAGTCAGATCCTTGAATCTCAGCTTGCCGGTTTATTATGCCGTTTTAAACGATTTATCCTGATCGGAGATCACATGCAACTTCCGGCTGTCTCTGCTCAGACTTCAGAAGAAGCGGAAGTTTTTACAGAAAATCTGAAACACGCCGGAATTACCAATTTGAATATGTCATTATTTGAAAGGTTGTTAAAACAAGCTATGAATGCTAACTGGAATCATAGTTTTGAAATGCTGAAATATCAGGGTAGAATGCACCAGGATCTGATGGCTTTTCCATCGAGTATCTTTTATGATAATAAATTAAATATTTTACCTCAGGATCATTTTAATAAACAAATCGCTCTGTATTCTGCTACATTTAAACTTATCGAAAGTGAGGCAGACAAAATTCTTTCAAGTCACAGAACCATATTTATTAATTGCGAATCACAAGACACCTTAACGAATTCTAAAACCAATCTAACTGAAGCAATGATTATCCAAAAATTGGTAAGTCAGCTTTACAGATTACATCAAAAGAATTTAAAAAACTGGAACGAACATAGTTTAGGTATCATTACTCCATTCAGGGCTCAGATTTCTCAATTAAAAAATCTGATGCAAAACGACAATTTGTGGGAAATTCCAATGACCATAGATACAGCTGAGCGCTATCAGGGTAGTACCCGGGACATTATCATCTTAAGCACCGTCGTCAGCCTTGAAAATCAGTTAGCACAAATTAGTTCTTTAAATGAAGAAGGTGTTGACCGTAAACTAAACGTTGCTTTAACCAGAGCCAGACAACAAATAATTGTTGTAGGCAATAAGCAGGTTCTTAAAAATTCACCAGTATATTCGAAGCTGATAGATCATTACCGGACCTGGGATTTGACAAAACTGCAGGATGATTAGATACGGATACAATTGCTTCGATTAACTTTATTTTCAACAAAACATAAAGTCTATCTCAGACGTTGATAATCTTTCGTTAGTTTTGCCTATAGCAATCTGATCAGATGTTTAGAATAATTCTACTAATTCTTATAGTCACTGCAACCGATGTATCAGGAGGAGCTTATTACATAGCGCCTCATGGAAATGATTTAAATCCGGGAGATAAGTGGTTCAGACCTTTTCGTACAATTCAAAAAGCAGCTGATCTAGCCAGAGCAGGAGATACAGTATATGTTATGAATGGCGACTATTATTCTCAAAATGAAAGTTTGATTAATATAGAGCGAAGTGGTACAGATAAAGCCTGGATCGTTTTTAAAAACTATTTAAATCATAAACCGGTCCTTCATCTGAAAAACTCTTATGGAATCCGGATAAAATCTGCCAGCTATATTAGCATTGAAGGTTTCACTTTTACACCCCAAAATTCAAAGGAAAACAATCAGGCACCAAAAGTAAGCAGTACGGGTATCTTTCTGGATGGCAGTTATCCGGTTCCCTGCTCACACATTAAAATTTACAATAATTTCTTTAAAAATCTTCCGGGAAATGGTATTCTGGCTAACTATTTTGATTATGTGATCATTAGCTATAATAAATTATACAATAATGCCAATGTTCCGGATGTCAAAGGCAGTATTGTGCTACTGAATTCTTTGGATACAGACAGCAAACCAGTTATTCATAATTTTATTCAGGCAAATGTTTTAGAAAAAAATAGTTCAGAATCCATGAATTGTCAGGCAAGTATTCACATTGAAGGCAATCCAAATCTCCTCCACAAAAATTATTTGACACTTATTCATAATAATATCATTTATTCAAATGGTGGTGGTGGCATTCGTATTTTAGCCTCTGGAGGAATCCGTTTTATTCATAATACATTGTATAAAAATTCTGAATTGCCACTCTGTAATAATGCAGAGATTGAATTAAGCAATTCCAGTTTAATTCAAATATTGAATAATATATTTAATTCTTCCGATAACAAACCGGGAAGTATAGTAAAAAATTCAAGCCAGGTACGTCTGGAACATAATTTGTATTACAACTTTTCAAGTCGGGAAAAAGGAAAAAATGATTTAGTATTTAACCCAGAATTTGAATTAATCAATGACGAAGAAAAAATTTACAATTTCCGGTTAAAAGGCAACAGCAGGGCAATTAATGCCGGATTGGATGAATTTCTTTCTGATTTTGACTACGAAGGCAATTCCCGAAAAATGGATACCCATACGGACATAGGAGCTTTAGAATTTACAAATAGGGTAATGCCTTCATTAAAAAATTTTAAAGAAGGCGTGGCATCCACCGGAACTTCTGGAATCTGGAGCAGCCTGTTTTCCGGAGATCAGAAAATATATACTCTTTGGAATCATAAAAAAATGGGATTTTCTATACGAATATTTGACCAATTTGGCAATCTGGTCCATGAACAAATACGATCAGATAATGACGAAAATACCTTTGAATTCGACTATAACCAGAAAGCAACTGGTTATTATACGGTCTTTGCCTATAATTCAAGTTCAAGATTCATAGAAAGAATACAGGTAAAATCGAAATCAGCTAACCCATAATATTGATAAGACAATACACCGGGCTACCGGATTTTTAATACCTTTGCAACAGGAATCGCCTCATATACATGCAATTTACTTTTCCATCCTTTCTTTGGGCACTTAGTTTACTGGCTGTACCCATCATTATTCACCTTTTTTATTTTAGACGGTATAAAAAAGTCTTATTTACCAATGTTCATTTCTTAAAAGAATTAGTAGAAGAAACTGCTACCAGAAATAAAATTAAAAATCTGTTAATTCTTTTATCAAGAATCCTTGCTGTATCTGCCCTGGTTTTTGCTTTTGCCCAGGCATTTTTTAATAAAGACCAAAATATTCAGAAAACCAATCAAGCTATTAGTATTTATGTCGATAACAGCTGGTCGATGAATGCCAGTTCAGAAGATGGTTTATTAATTCACGAAGCAAAAAGAAAGGCAAAAGACATCATACAAAGTTATACAGATAATGACCGGTTTCAACTAATTACTAATTCTTTAGAAGGTAAACATCAACGGTTTGTTTCAAAAATTGACGCTTTGACCTTATTGGAAGAAGTGGAAAGCGGGCCCGCAGTGCAGACTTTATCAAAAATTACCGGAAGAGCAAAACAATGTTTTCAAAATGCGCAGCTCGAGCATGGCGACATATATCTCCTTTCAGATTTTCAGGAATCTATCTGCGATTTGGAATCAATCGAAAAAGATAGCCTGTATTCCATCTATTTGGTTCCAATCCAATCCATTCAGGAAAATAATCTTACTTTAGATACAGCTTATTTTTCTGCTCCTGTTTTATTGCCAGGCCAAACAAATACTTTGATATATAAAGTAAGTAATTACGGAGTCACTGATGCAGATGATGTCCGTTCGAGTTATTCATTAAATGGTCAGGAATATCCGGGAAAGTCATTAAAGATTGATGCCGGCAAATATGTCATCGATACAATATCGGTGAATTTTAATTCTGAAGGCTGGCAAAAAATCATTATTAAAATAAAAGATTACCCAATACAATTTGATGATCAATATTATCTAAGTTGTAAAACGGAAAGTGAATTAAATGTATTATTACTGTATTCCAAAGAACTACCACAGACATTGATGAAAGCGATGGAATCCATTCCCTATTTTAAGACGAGTGCGGTACCTCAAAGCAATGTAAATTATAGTAAATTTAAAGATCAACAATTAATCATTCTCCATGAACTCACTGAAATCAGTACAGGCCTTGCAAGTGAATTGAATAAGAATCTTTCCGAAGGTGTCAACGTTTTAATATTTCCTGCAGCTGATTTAACTTCATCAAATTATGCTTCTTTGCAAACTATCATGAGTTTACCTGAATTAAAATATTTTGAACGAATCCGAAAAGAAGCCATAAAAATAGATATGGAGGCTGATGTTTTTAAAGATGTTTTCAGAAATAAAAATGCACAAATTAAATTGCCTTCAACGTCTGGACAATACTCATTTTCCGGAGGCAGGCCCGAAGAAAAAATTATTTTATACAGAGATGGTACGTCTATGTTAAACCGGTATAAATCAGGAAAAGGCTATTTGTATTATTCAGCAGCCCCATTAGATCCTCAATATAATGAAATGAGTAAAAGTGCGGAAGTTTTTTTACCCTTACTTTTTAAAGCAGCCCTATATTCAGGTCGGGTACCACAGGTCTCATATGACCTTAGTTCAAATCCTGTAATTCCCTGGAACTTAAGTGGTACATCATTTAAAGAAGACCTTTACTTAAATCTGAGTGGACCTGAAGAGTTTATCCCTTCCGTCAGAACTCTTAACAATCAATTACTTATTGAAATTTATGATCAAATTAAAAAATCCGGTATTTACGAATTAAAAAATCAGGCAGAACAACTTGGATTTATTGCATTTAATGATAACCGAAAAGAATCAAATCCCAAAATTAAAACTTCCGGACAACTGGAAGAACTTTATGGATCGTTTACAAAATTGATAAAAAATAAGAATAACCAGGATTTTACAAGTACCATTAAATCCGAAAAAGCAGGAACGCCACTTTGGTGGTGGTTTTTAGTATTTGCTTTCTTATTTTTACTTTTGGAAACATTACTTATTCGCATTTGGAAGACTAAATAATTATGGAGACCATTTTCAGACGTGTAAAAATTATCGATCCTAACAGTAACTACCATCAACAAACAAAGGACGTCTGGATTAAAGATGGAGAAATCCTGGAAATTAAATCCAATATAAAGTCCTCAAAAAAAGTAAAAGAGCTCATTTCAGCCGGATCTTGTATTTCCCCTGGATGGATTGATGTAGGTTGTGTTTCAGGAGAACCCGGTAATGAACATCGTGAGACTCTTCAATCACTAGCTCAGGCTGCAGCTTCAGGAGGATATACTTCTGTTTGTTGTTTTCCAAATACAAAGCCGGTAGTTCATTCAAAATCTGAAGTATCATTCCTCAATAGTAAATCTCAACATTTGCCTGTGCACATCTATCCTATTGGTGCTATCAGTAAAGATTGTAAAAGCATGGAGATGGCAGAAATACTTCAAATGTATGAATCAGGTGCGATAGCTTTTTCTGACGGATTGGTTTCTATACAAAATAGTGGATTATTAATCAGGGCATTGGAATATATTAAACTGATACCCGACAGTATCCTGATAAATTCTTGCAAAGATTTTAATATTGCCGGAACGGGACAAATGCATGAAGGAAAAGTCAGCACATACTTGGGTCTAAAAGGGAATCCTTCCCTGTCAGAATCTGTTAATGTACAAAGGGATTTATCCTTACTTAAATATAGTGATTCAAGATTATTGATCCATAAAATTTCTTCAGAAGATTCCTTACTTTTAATTAAGAATGAAAAAAGAAAGCAGAAAAATGTATTTACTTCAGTATCCGTTTTTAATCTGATCTTTGAAGATATCAATCTGGATAATTTTAATGTAAATTTAAAATTGGATCCTCCGTTACGAGAAACCAAAGACCGGTTGGCTTTAATAAAAGGAGTTCAGGATGGGATTATAGATATCATTTGCAGTGATCACATTCCATGGGATGTCGAAAAAAAAGATCTTGAATTTCAAGCATCTGAATTTGGAGCTATAAATCTTGAAACTGCATTTGCCGCATTTAATACATATCTGACCAAAGAATTAAATCTCGATCATTGGGTTCAATGTGTCTCTATTAATCCTGGAAGGATATTAAATTTACCCAAACAAACGATTCGTGAAGGCCAAATTTGTGATCTGAGTTGGTTTCATCCGGGAATTCAATGGACATTTGATTCAACAAAAAACAAATCACTTTCAAAAAATAGTCCATTTATAGGAAAAAGCCTTATTGGCAAAGTATTAGGAACCTGGGTAAAAAACCAATACGTGCCTGGTTCGCGATAAATTTTGCAGATCATTTTTTCCAAATCAACACTTTACCCACTGCTTTTGTATAAAACACTTCACCTTCACATTTTTGGTTTCCGTCTATTCCATTTAGTATACATAAAATATTACACTCTTCAGAATATATGACATTCGGAAAGTCACAACATTCTTCAGCAGGATTAAAATCAAAAACGGTTTTACCCAGAAAATTATATTTATAAACCGCCTTGATTTCATTCCGTTGTTGCTCAATTAACTGATCAATACAATCCGGATATTCCGGATTTGATTTATCACAGGAACATAATAATAGACATGCAAAACTTAAAATACTAAAAATACTTTTCATGGTACAATTTATCCGGTTTAAACGTAAAATTGTGGAAACTGTTACCATACATTTCAAATTTAACCAAAAAAATCTAAATTCCAAGCTGAATTGTTTAGAACGCAACAATTCATGGGCATTCGGCCGGAATCGTTAAAAAATGAAAGCCGGGTATTGGGAAATTTTCTTAATTAAAGCTAACTTGCATAAAATTTATAATCTGTTTATGGACCAACATAAAGTTGCAATACGTTATGGACTCATTTGGGCGGCGATTTCCATTGCCACTACTTTAATTCTTTATTTAGTTGGAATGATGGAAAGTGTAGCCGCAGGGATATTATTGTTCTTAATGGGTATTTATATCATGTATCGTTCCGGCTTAGACAAACGGACGGATTTGGGTGGATATATAAGCTGGAAGGAAGCGTTGACTCCTACCTGGCTTACATCTGTAATATCAAGCTTTTTCGGAACAATATTCAATTGGATTCTGGTTAAATTTATAGACCCTTCGCTTCAGGAAAAACAAAGGGAACAGGCGATCAAGATGACGGAAAAAATGAGATCGTGGATCGGAGATGCAGAGACAGAAAAAAAACTGGAAGAACTCGAATCCCAGGATTTTAGTAGTATTGGAAATTATGTAATGGTCTTTTTTATGGCTATTTTGTTTTACTTCGTTATTGCAAGTATTATTTCACTGATTCTAAAAAAGAAAAAAACGGAGGATATATTTTCCAAATATTAAAAAACCATTAATCACCATCAACTGTTAGCTGCAAAATCAAACTCTCAGACAGTATTGATCTTTAAATTTAGTAGTTTTAATTAATTTACATGGATATTGCTTTAATCATTCCCGCTTATAATGAAGAAGAATCAATTACAGAGCTATTTCTATGGATTGATAAGGTATTAAGAGAGACAAAATTTACATACGAAATTTGGTTTATAGACGATGGCAGCACAGATGGTACCTGGGGCCATATTGTGGCCTTGCATAATCAACATCCACATGTAAAAGGTATTAAATTCAGAAGAAATTACGGTAAATCTGCTGCTTTGAATACAGGATTCCATTTATGCAATGCTGATGTGGTTATTACCATGGATGCTGATCTTCAGGATAGTCCGGAGGAAATTCCGGAATTATATCATATGATTATGAACGAAAAATTTGATGTTGTCTCCGGATGGAAGAAAAAAAGATATGATAATGCTTTGACAAAAAATATTCCCTCCAAAATATATAATGGTGTAACCGGTTGGATGAGTGGTGTCAAACTTCACGATATGAACTGTGGTTTGAAGGCGTATAAAAATGAAGTAGTAAAATCGATAGAGGTGTATGGCGAAATGCACCGTTATATCCCGGTTATTGCTAAATGGGCAGGATTCCGAAAAATTGGAGAAAAGGTTGTCCAACATCAGGCTCGTAAATACGGCAAATCAAAATTTGGAATGAGCCGCTTTATAAATGGCTTTTTGGATTTATCCACCATATTATTTATTGGTAAATTTGGTAAAAGGCCGATGCATTTTTTTGGAACAATGGGTCTGATTTTCTTTTTTATAGGATTTTGTTTTGTGTTTTATCTGAGCTTTACCAAACTTGCATTTGGACAAATGGGAATGACTCAAAGACCAGCATTCTTTCTCTCTCTGGTAGCCATGATCATAGGATCGCAAATGTTTTTTGCCGGATTTTTAGCAGAATTAGTTACCCGGAATGCAACCGAACGGAATAATTATCTAATTGACAAACAAATCTGAAATTGAATGCCTGCGGTAGTAATTCTCGGGCCGGCACATCCTTTACGAGGAGGTCTGGCATCATTTGACGAACGACTTGCCCGGGAATTTCAACATTTCAACTGGCAAACCCGAATTCTCACATTTTCATTACAATATCCTGATATTTTATTTCCAGGAGTGAGCCAATACTCAAGTGAGCCCAAACCTGAAGATCTTACAATTGATGCAGAAGTCAACTCTATTAATCCGGTCAACTGGATTCATAATGGCCTCAAACTCAAACGCACTGCTCCTGATCTGATCATTGTACGATATTGGATTCCTTTCATGGGACCTTGCCTGGGTACCATCGTCCGGATTGCCAAAAAAAATAAAAAAACTAAAATCATTTGCATTGCTGATAATATAATACCACATGAAAAACGGCCTGGTGATACCTTGTTTAACCGTTATTTTATTCCGGTACCTGATGCATTTGTGGTCATGGGAGAATCCGTACGAAATGCATTACATAAATTAAGACCTTCAGCCCTTTGTATTTTGAATGATCATCCCTTGTATGATAATTTTGGAAATGTTGTAGAAAAATACGAAGCCCGAAATTATTTAAACATCCCGGCAGATCAAAAACTTGTATTGTTTTTTGGATTTATCCGAAAGTATAAAGGACTTGATTTATTATTAGATGCATTTGGGTCAGATACTTTAAAAAATTCGGACATCCATTTATTAATAGCCGGAGAATTTTATGAAGACGAAAAACCTTATTTATCCCAAATAGAAATTCACCAAATACACAAAAATATTTATCTCCATACCCATTTTATTCCAGATAGTGAAATTAAATATTATTTATCTGCTGCGGATGTTGTAGTTCAACCCTATAAGTCGGCAACGCAAAGTGGTGTAACACCATTGGCATATCATTTTGAAGTGCCAATGATTGTAACGGATGTTGGTGCCTTAGCCAGACTTGTGCCAGACAATGTAGTTGGATTGGTTTGCCAGGCTGAGCCTGAATCCATCGCATCAACGATCAGAAAGTTTTTTAACTTCAATAAAGATTATTTTAAAAAGGGAATCCAGGAAGGTAAATTAAAACTAAGTTGGAGGACTTTTGTTGATTCTATTCTTAAACTAAAAAATGATCTACCGAAGTAAAGCACCCTTTCGATTGGGATTAGCCGGAGGAGGGACTGATGTAAGTCCTTATAGTGATATCTATGGAGGTGCCATTTTAAATGCAACGATTTCATTATTTGCCCAGGCCAATATCGAGCAAATAAAAGAACCTTTAATCATTTTTAATTCCATTGATCAGAATCTGGAACTGAGGTTTCCACTACATACAAAACTGGATACCAAGGTTGGTCTGGACCTACAGTGCGGTATTTATAATCGTTTGCTTTCTGAAAAACTTATCGGCGATCAGGGTATTAAACTAACCACAAAGCTGGATGTACCCGCCGGAAGTGGTCTTGGCACTTCATCTACTCTGGTTGTCGCCGTTTTGAAGGCATTTGCAGAAATGCTTAACTTGCCTTTATCAGATTATGATATGGCTCATCTCGCTTATGAAATAGAACGAAAAGACTTACAACTATCCGGTGGAAAACAAGATCAGTATGCTGCTACTTTTGGAGGTGTAAACTTTATGGAGTTTTATGAAGATGGTAAAGTCATCGTAAATCCTTTAAGAATCAAACAAGAATATCTGTATGAACTGGAAAATAATATTGTACTTTATTTTACAAGTATTAGCAGATCTTCTGATAGTATTATCAGGGAACAACAAAAAAATGTAACAGATAAAAACGAAACATCTATTGAGGCCATGCATCAGCTAAAAGAACAAAGCAAAATGATGAAAGAAGCACTACTAAGAGGTAAAATTGATGAAATCGGTGAAATACTTGATTTTGGTTTCAGACAAAAACGACAAATAGCTCATAATATCAGTAATGACCATATCGACGAGTTGTACGAACAAGTTAAAAAAGCCGGTGCTTCAGGAGGAAAGATATCAGGAGCTGGTGGTGGTGGATTTATGTTTTTTTATTGTCCGGGTAATACAAAATTTAAAGTAATGGAAGTACTTAATCAATCGAAAGGATATATACTAAACTATCAATTTACAAAATCCGGAGTTCAAAGTTGGAAAGTTCAAAAATAAAATTATGAATGATACCATTTTAACAAGCATACAAAATTCAATTGCAACCAAGAAAAAAATACTGGAAAATGAGCAGATACTATCCACCATATCTGAAATTGCATTGAAAATTGTACAATCTTTAAGAAATAATAAAAGGATCTATTTTTGTGGTAATGGTGGCAGTGCTGCAGATGCACAACATCTTGCTGCTGAATTATCCGGTCGTTTTTATACAGATAGAAAAGCCTTGCCTGCCGAAGCGCTGCATTGTAATACATCCTATTTAACGGCAGTTGCCAATGATTATAGTTACGATGTGGTTTATCAACGCCTGATTCATGGAATCGGACAGGAAGGTGATGTGCTGATTGGGCTTAGCACCTCAGGTAATTCTAAAAATATTATTTTGGCATTAGAAGAAGCGAATCGTAAAAAATTGGTTACCATAGGATTCACCGGATCAAAAGGAGGGCAACTAAAAGATTTGTGTACTTATTGGATTGGAGTTCCATCTGACGATACACCCAGGATTCAGGAGTCCCATATTCTGGTCGGCCATATCATATGTCAGCTTGTTGAAGAGCAATATTTTGAACATTAAGAAGTGCAAAACTTGAAAGAAGTCATCATTCTGGCCGGAGGACGCGGCACACGTTTACAACATCTGCTACCTGATATTCCTAAATGTATGGCACCCATAAGGAATATTCCATTTATTGATTATTTAATAACATATCTTATTCAACAGCATACCAGCCATTTCATTTTTTCATTAGGTTACTTACACGATGTGATCGTCCGTCACATAAAAAACCAGTATCCTAATTTATCCACTCAATTCATCATAGAAAAGGAAGCTCTTGGCACTGGTGGGGCGATTTTAAATTCGATGAACTATCTAAGGGGTAACAAGATATTTGTAATTAATGGAGATACTTATTTTCCGGTTTCCCTCGATGAGATGTCGGAACTATATGAAAAAGCTGACGCCGATTTAGTTATTGCCTCAGCAAAAATCGAAAAACCATATCGCTTTGGCACCTTATCTTTTGATGCCAATTATAAAATAAACTCATTTCATGAAAAGAGGGAAATAGCATCAGGCTACATCAACGGAGGTTGTTATTTACTTTCCCGGGATTGCATGATACCTTTTAAAAATAAAAAAACATTTTCGTTTGAAACTGAGATTCTGGAACGCAAAGTTTCAGACTGGGATATGTTTGCCAGTGTTCAGAAAGTTGATTTTATTGATATAGGTATTCCGGAAGATTTTCACAAAGCACAATCATTCTTACCTCCAATAAGTTCTGATCTATGAAAACAACTAAAACATTATTTCTGGATCGGGATGGTGTTATTAACGAATTACTTCCCATGGATTATGTTAAAAATACCAAGGATTTTGTCTTTAGAGCAGATGCTCTTGAAGCTCTGGCCGACCTCACAACTCTTTTTGACTATCTGATTGTGGTTACAAATCAACAAGGAGTGGGTAAAGGCCTGATGAGTCAAAACGATCTCGAGATTGTACATCAACACATGCTCAGCAACTTATATAAAAATGGAGCCCGTATCACAAAAATCTATTCCTGTACCCATTTGAAGGAAGAAAATTGTGATTGCCGCAAACCCAAACCCGGTATGTTGATAAAAGCATTTAAAGAATATCCTGACATCAGATCTGAACACAGTATTTTGGTTGGTGATAGTCCGGGCGATATAGATATGGCAAATTCCTGTGGCATCTATTCGGTGGCAATGATTCATTCATATAATCAGTCAAGTCCCTGGAATACCCCACCTGATTATTTCATTCAAAATTTAAAAGAGTTGAAGGAGAAGGTTTTACCTTTGATCAAATTTTAAATTTTGCTTCTTATATTGCTTAAGGACATATATATTATACTCCTAATCAATGTGTAAATCTTTTATGGTTAGAAATGTATTCTGTTAAAGAGATATTCTATTCACTTCAGGGCGAAGGAGCACGGGCTGGTAGACCCAGCGTGTTTCTCAGATTTGCAGGTTGCAATTTATGGACGGGTCGTGAAGAAGACAGAGCTAAAGCCATTTGTAAATTTTGCGATACAGATTTTGTAGGGATAGATGGCAGTTTTGGTGGAAAATATAAAACGGCTGTTCAACTGGCTGCACAGATAAAAGATTTATGGCCGTCAGATTCATCTGGAAAAAGTAAGGCATATGTAGTTTGCACAGGAGGAGAACCTCTATTGCAATTGGACAGATCTTTAATCGATGCGTTGCATCAGGAAGGATTTGAAATAGGCATTGAAACCAATGGCACAATTGAAGTACCGCCTGGAGTAGATTGGATATGTATGAGCCCCAAGCCAAATACCCTTATTAAAGTGAATAAAGGTCAGGAGTTAAAATTCATTTATCCCCAAAATGACCTGGATCCATGTGGCTTTGAAGACCTGGACTTCGATTTTTTTTATATTCAGCCCATGTTTGATTCCAACATTGATGATAATATCAAACAATGTTTAGCTTTTTGCTTAGAAAATCCGATGTGGCGATTAAGTCTTCAAAATCATAAATCATTGGGAATACGATAAGTTGAAAAGTTTTCAACATTTTAATTTGACGTTGAAAAAAAAATCGAAAATTTTTTGATTCCAATCTGAATTGTAATTAATAAACTCTTTACATTGCACCACCTAATAATAATGAACTAATCCAAATGGAAATTATGCCCAGCCCTCAGACAAAATCCAATTTTGCAAAAATTGATTTTGATACAAAAATCCACCAAAACCGGCTGATCTCCTTAAAAGATTTTAAAAAAGGTAGTATCATCTGCCATTTCAGTGCGGCAGAAATACTGGATAAACCGAATCGATATACGGTCCAAACAGGTATAGATAAACACATTATCTTATCTCCATTATACCTTGAATATGTTAACCACAGCTGCCAACCCAATTGTTTTTTTGATACGACCAATTTTCAATTTATTTGCTTACAGGATATAACCCGAGGAGAAGAGTTTACTTTTTTCTATCCGTCGACAGAATGGGATATGGAGGAATCTTTTGACTGTCAATGTCATAATCCGGTTTGTCTTGGAACTATAAAAGGAGCAAAGTATCTGAAGAAATCAGAAATTGACCGGTATCGATTTAGTGATTTTATCGGTAGTAAATTGACCAAGGCTAAAAAGCATGTCTTTGAGGTATGATTCAAAAACTTTTCCCGGGCAGGAGGATTGGGTAATATGGATCCTTGTTCCCTTCGTTCAAACGGAAGATCCTAATCTTCAATATTACTACGACTTTACTCAAAGCTATGCTGAGTATCAGAAAGTTTGCCATGAACTTCATCTGAAATTTAAATGGCAGCCCATCGAAATTTCTAACTTCAAGACAATTATTCAAAACATTTCTGAAGAATCTTATCCATCAAAGCCATTGATTATCAATTTATGTGATGGCGATGAAGAAAATGGCGTTCCCGGAATATCTGTTGTGGAAGAATTAGAAAAAAACCAATTAATCTATACAGGCTCTGACCGGTATTTTTATGATATAACGACATCGAAGATACCCATGAAGGAATTGTTTGATAAACACAAGGTGCCGACTGCACCCTGGACGATTATCGATCTTGATTCTTTTCAATCCGCAAATATATTTCAAACTTTAAAAGCTCCATTAATAGTCAAACCTGCCATATCAGCTGGTAGTCTCGGACTTGGACTGCGATCTGTGGTACAGACGATGGACGAACTTACAGCCTATCTTAATATGATCGTCAATGGTTACAGGGGCTGGGATTTTACCAGTGGTGGATTTTTTATTGAAGAGTTTATTGAAGGTGAGGAATATACCACATTAATCGTTGGCCCGTCCGACAAAAAAGAAGACTGCATTATTTATGATCCTGTCGAGCGGGTTTTCGAAAGCAGTATTCCCAGCACTGAACAGTTTTTATCCTTTGACCGCCTTTGGGAAATTTATGAAGATGAAGCTCCTTTAGAACAGGATAAGGTATTGTGGAATTATTCAAAACCGGATTCTGGATTAGTGGATGAAATTAAAAATATAAGTTGGAAAGCCTATCAATCTGTAAAAGGAACAGGTTATGGTCGTGTTGATTTGCGAAGAGATAAGTCCACTGGTAAGATAATGGTATTGGAAGTAAATGCTCAATGTGGAATTTCTGAAGACGAAAATTATACTTCTATTGGTGCTGTATTGAGATTCCAGGGAAAAAGTTTTACAGATCTGATTTATAATATTATGAATGCAGCTTTCATTCGTCATCAAAAAAAAATGATGACTAGTACAGCGCAATGATAAAATGAGAATACAAATCATTCATAGATAAAATATATTTTCAAAAATACTATTTATAATCTTATGATATTAACAATAATACTTATTTTAGTGCATCCATATGAACCATAACATATCCATCATTCTATGAAAGTTTGTGTTCTCCAACCCGATTATAGCAACTCGATTGTAGATTATCAAAATTATGACCCTCCCCGAAATCTCAGCAGTCTCCTGCCGGACGATACCGTGGACCACATTTTTCTAAATAAACTGAGCACCTACAAACAGCTAAAAGAGCTTAAAGAAAAAAATTACGATATCTATGTCAATTTATGTGAAGCCTATCTTGAATGGGATGTTCCATCTATTGATGTAATACATTCTCTTGATTCTTTGGATCTCCCTTATACAGGTCCTAACTCTCATTTATATGATCCTCCTAAAGAACTGATGAAGTATGTAGCGCATATTTCAGGTATTGATGTACCCAATTACAGATTGGTTAAAGAACTTGAAGATTTAAATGATTTAAGCCTGCACTTAAAGTTTCCTTTGTTTGTCAAACCTGCAAAAGCCGGAGATAGTCTAGGAGTGGACCAGCTTTCCAAAGTTATGGATGAAAAATCCCTGCTCATTAAAGTAAAGGAGATACTTGATGAATATGGAGATGCCCTGGTTGAAGAATATATTGAAGGCAGGGAGTTTACTGTACTTGTAGCCGCTGATCCAAAAGACGATAAAAAATGTATAGCCTTTAAACCCGTCGAATATATTTTTCCCGAAGGATTTGCATTTAAGACTTACAAATTAAAAACCTCAGAATTACATCCGGAGAGTAATATACCTTGTAAAGAAGAGACGATTGATCGTAAATTGCGAAAAGCAGCTTGTGCGATTTTTAAAGAATTTGGGGGAAAGGGATATGCCAGGCTGGATTTCAGAATGAACGCAAAAGGTAAATTGTTTTTTTTGGAGATCAATTTTACCTGTTCGGTTTTTTATTCTGATGGTTATGAAGGATCTGCAGATCATATTTTGCGATTTGATGGTATCGGACAATCCGGATTTTTAAAACAAATTATCCAGGAGGGAATTAACCGGTATAATCGCAAGCAGAAGAAATACTATGTAAAAAAAGATGCGATCTCCGGATATGGCATTTATGCCCAATCAAAAATCAGGAAAGGTGAAGTGATCTTCCGGGGTGAAGAAAAGAATCACCGCATAGTCAGTAAATTGCATGTTGAAAAAAACTGGAATGCTGCAGACAAAGAAGTTTTCAGAAAATATGCCTATCCCATCAGCAAGGAAGTGTACATACTTTGGGATGTTCAGCCCTCAGAATGGGCACCTCAAAATCACAGTTGCGATCCCAACACGAGTTATTTGGGTCTGAATGTCATTGCCAGTAAAGATATTGCCAAAGACGAAGAAATCACCTTGGACTATACCAGTTTTCTGGATGAAGAAATGGAGCCCTTTGTATGTGGTTGCGGATCCGTTAATTGTCGGGGACTAATCAGTAAAAATGCATCAAAAACGGATAAGAAAAACCTAAAAATACTGGCGTGATGTGATTTATCTGCCTGAATTTTAACAAGCTATACTCATTTCTATGCAGAAATCCCTTCATTTGAACTATGTAATGAAGAATTATAAAATCCTAAGATTTACATAAAGAATACCAATTCATTTTTAGCTTTGCAATCCATTTTACACGATGCCGAAATGGCGGAACTGGTAGACGCGCTGGACTCAAAATCCAGTGACCCTCAAAGTCGTGTGGGTTCGAGTCCCACTTTCGGCACTTCGTAAAACCGAATGCAATCCGGCAATTCCAGTAATTGAGTGATTGATTTGATCTTTCAGATTTAATTTTGAAATAAATTCATCGTATTTGCCTTTCTAATAATTTCTAAACATAATACAGTCTCAATAAATAATGACTAACTGGGAGTGAGTTGCTTGCCTGGATTATTCACTTTTTATAAATAGGCAAAATTATCCGCAAAAAAATCTTCGAACCGTTTCCTCAAAATTGGAAAAAATCAAATCCACCAGCTAAAGTTGAACTTATCAACTATGTGCACTTGGTTTTACGGATACTTTAAAAATAAGAAATCAAATTAGAATTATCGCCCGAAATCTATAGAATGAACTGGTTTTTAACTTCTTTATTTAAAACAAATTGCGATAAAAAGCTAAGTAGGTCATTTAGAGTGATTACCACCAATTTATTTTTAAGAATTTTCCTTTACCAATATCAACACTTTTATCAAAACAGGCATAGTAATATATCCCGTTTGGTAAATTTTGAATATTTATTGTATTCCAGCCATGATAGATTTTGACTTTAAGTATCTCTTTCCCGATTTCGTTTGAAAGAATTAAACGGGCATCATTTGGCAAATACTCATGGATCATTAAATTGAATTTGTCCTTTACGGGATTTGGATAAATTGAAACAATAGGTTTGTATTTATTACTTTCCTTTGACATTGTTGTTCCTAATTCCAAATTTTTACAGATGGTATTTTGGCCATTTGCATTCTTAACTGTAAGGCAGACTTTGTAAATCCCATTGGCGGAAAATGTGTGAATTGGAGAAGTATCAGTTGAGGTTGGCATGAGGCTATTTGGATCGCTAAAATCCCACCACCATTCATTCGGTACGTAATAACTAAGATCAGTAAATTCTATTTTCAAATGATTAGAGGTATCCTGATTGTATCTGAATTCTGCAATTGGAAAGTTATCAATGTCTAAACTATCACACAGACTTCCATCAATCGGACCCAGCCTGAAATTAGGATGGACAGGAATTGATCCTTGTGGCGTTGGTAAGGTGAGTCCATGTTGTCTAACTCTGCAATCAAATCCCTTTTTATTAGGAAAATCAATGATATTTAATGATTTCGCATAAGCGTAGGTTGGAGTATTATAAATCCTTCCATCTGGCCCGATTTGCATGTAACCAAATGCATTTTCATAAGGAAATCCACGATCAATATCGCCAATAAAACTATCATAAACAATAATACTTTCAAGTCTATATGGGTTTTGACTTAGATCTACCTGATATAAATCATATGCGAAAGAAAGATAGAAATAGTTAGAATTAGGAGAAAAAGAACAACCTGATGCAAATGTCCACTTATAAAATTTGAATCGATTAAAGTTGCTAAGTATTCCATTGCACCTATCAAAATTAAAGAGTATAAAATTTGTAGTGTCCTTAGGATCTGCACTGCATTTAGCATAATAGTTACCATCTGGAGAGAATGATGATTGACCCCAATCCGATCTTATAGCTTCACCTATTTCTTGAATATTTATAAGTTTTACTCCCTGAGGATCTATTAAAAATACATAATAAAGATTAGAATTATACTTTGTTAAAATAAACCACCAATCTCTACCATTAGCATGACGAGTCGCAACTGGATTCTTATAATCTAGAGTATCCTGAAAAATAACCTTAGCATTATTTATCATTTCTCCTTCGCCATTATTTAAATTCATATCAATTTCACATTGTATTAATTTATACCCGCCAGTATATGGTTCGCCTGTTCTGAAAAAGTTACAGGCAAGAAAATAAACTAAATAACTATTCGAATTAAGGAAGTTTGGAATAATCAAGCCGCCATTCCCTCCTGCCCAACAGAAAAATTCATCACTACTAAATTTATAGGGTAATTGCGAACTTTTAATAAGTTTATTTTTGTGATTTTCAAATTCCTCTCCATTAAAGGAAAATTGATAAACCCCTTGATCATCTGAGATACAGTTGATGCCAGTAGCAAAAATAAAATCTATGATTTTATCACCGTCATAATATATATTTGGTATTAAATCCGAAGTATTAAAGTCCATTATGGTAGTACCATAAACTGAATCCTCTTTTAGATCCCTTCCATCGTAACCCCAAAGCCATGTATAATCGTGTTTTTGACAAATCAGATTTGTGCTTATAAAAAATGAAATAAAAAATTTAATAAGTAATCCCATTTTTATATTTATTCACTTAAATATAATTATTTTAGGTGATCATTTATGTAATATTTTCAAGGACTCCTTTGTCGTATTCCATAAATTTTAAAAGACTAAAATTAATTTATTATAATGGTGATATCTTCTTCTGAATATTATTAAACTATTTCATCTCCGCAAATTCAAGTATTGCCTTAACCAATTTGTCCAGTTCAGATTTTAAAGTATATACATTTGGGGTGATACGCACACCGTGGATGTTTTCCCAGTTTATGGCTACGGTATGGATTTTATATTGTTCAAATAAATAATTGCTTAATTGCTCCGCTGTTTTATTTTTTACAAGTACATTGCCTAATGCACCGGAATAGTTTCTGGATTGCGGATGATTAATAATGACATTAGGATGTGCTTTGACCCGGGATGTCCAGTAATGTTGCAATTCATACAAGCGATCGTATTTACGTTCTTTCCCTATCATTTCAAAAAAATCCACGGCATGGGAAATTGCATGTTCGATCGCAAAAGACCGGGTACCCAGGTTTTCAAATTTGCGAATGTCATCCTGCTCGGCATCCTGAGCAGCTAATAAAGGATATAAATTTTTGATTTTTTCTCTTCGAACATAAAGCAATCCTGAACCAAACGGAGCACTTAACCATTTGTGTAAAGAGGTACCAAAATAATCTGCATTCAAAGACGGAATATCATAAACCAGATGTGCAAAACTATGCGCTCCATCAACGACCACATCTATCCCCCGTTTATGCGCTGCTTCTGCTATTTTAGCGACCGGCAGCGCCTGACCATTCCAGTTGATAACATGGGTTAGATGTACAATTTTAGTCTTTTGACTAAATTCTTTTATATACGCATTTACCAGATACTCTGTATCCTCGCTCGGAAGCTCCAGGTTAATCCATTTTAAAAGAATACCATCCCGGTGTGCACGTTGCTTCCATGCATTAATCATATTGGGATAATCCTGTTTACTCAGGATGACTTCATCTCCTGCTTTTAATCGCAATCCAAAAATGATGGTTTCCAATGATTCCGAACTATTTCTCTGAATTGCAATTTCATCCGAAGAACAACCTGCAATGTTTGCCAGTTTTGAACGCAGAGGTTCTCTGCCCTGATCGAGAATACGCCACATATAATATGACGGAGCTTCATTGCACATGCGGTTATAATACTCAACAGCTTCCTGCACTACTCTGGGCTGTGGAGCGACTCCTCCATTGTTTAAATTTATAATACCCGGTGAGGCAGAATACGCCTGTCGTATCTGAGTCCAAAAATCTTCGCCTTCCAAATCATCGACCTGAATATTGCTGATCTCGGTAAGGGATTTCTGGTAAGTTTCTTCAACAGATTTTAATAAATCTGAAGGATTAAAAAGTGAACTAGCTGAAAGTGCACCCATCCATTGTATTGCTGATCGTCGTTGCATATATTAAAACTTAGTGCAATGTAATAAGAACTTGTGAAAAGGAAAAGCCGAATCACCTTCAAAAAGTCGTTTAAAAAAACTACCAGATGCTTTATTGAGAACTTGATTTATATCCATCGCAGTAAAAAACAAAATATCGCTAATAAAGTCTTCAAATTAAATTAATCTTGTATTTAAACAACTTTGTCTTTCAGGAACTTAAAGAATAGATTTGACAACTCTTAAGAGTTGTCAAATCTGAAGCTTAAATTTGGAGTTCTAAGCAGATTATGTTGAGACTAATTTTATTTATATGGGTGATAATTTTTAGCCATTCCGGCAAATTATTCACTCAATGTAGTTTTACCGTGAATGCCGGTCCGGATTTGAAAGTCTGTATGCCCGGTGATATGATCACGATCAATGGAAAAATAACCGGTACTCCTACAGAAATTTTCTGGACGCCACCAACCGGACTCAGTAATCCCAAATCGCCTGTTACAAAGGCTACAGTCAGCGGACCTATGGAATACATATTAACTGCAAAAGGACTGAGCTCTACCAATCTGATCGTAAATGGAAATTTTGAAGCGGGCCGTACTGGTTTTTTTACAGACTACCTGGTTGGTTCAACTCCTTGTTATGGAGCGGGATATTTAGATTGTGAAGGTACATATGACGTTATCAACAATCCTCAGTTAGGTCATTCTGGATGGGCGCCTTGTGGTGACCATACTTCGGGAGGTGGATTGATGATGGTACTTAATGGAGCAGCAGCTTTTCAAAATGTTTGGTGTCAGAATGTCAATGTAGTCCCTGATATGGATTATGTATTTACTACCTGGATAACCAGTGTTCATTCATCATCACCAGCCATTCTGCAATTTTCAATAAATGGAACCAATATAGGACCCAATTTTACATCCAGCGGCAGTACATGCACCTGGGAAAAATATGAAGTAACCTGGAATTCCGGATCAAACACCAGCGCATTCATTTGCATACTAAATGAAAATACAGCTACCGGCGGAAATGATTTTGCCATTGATGACATTGGTTTCCGCAAAGTATGCGAAGTCAAAGACACTGTTAAAATTGATGTGGAAGAAATTCTTGTCAATATTGAAAATCCCGATATTGTCACTTGTGATCAACCCACATTAAAACTCGATGGCTCAACGTCATCCAGTGGTACTGGCTGGACCTATCAATGGACCTCTGCTGATGGAAAAATACTATCCGGTGGAAATACAAAAACGCCTACCATCAGGGGTCCCGGTACGTATTATTTTACCGTCTGCTCTCCCCTTCCCAACTGTTGTCTGACAAAAAGTGTGGAAGTGCGTGGTAATATAATCCCACCTGATTTGTTTTTAAGTGTAAAAGATACCCTGGGTTGTAATAATCTTACTGTAACGGTTTCCAGCCGGAGCAATAAGTTTCCTCTGGATTACAATTGGAGCGGACCCGGCGGATTTAGTTCGATCGATCCGTTTATTGTGGTGACAGAAGCCGGAAAATATGTTCTGACAATAACCGATGAATATAATTGTAAAACCATAGATTCCGTAACGGTCTTTGAAAAATCGGATAATCCGAAAATTAGCATCAGTTCGAATCCGATCAATTGTTTTGAGGATACAGCCAGATTAAAAGCAAATTCTTCCGTGGACAATTCAAAATTTGAATGGATAGGTCCAAAAAAAGATACCCAGCGCTCTGATACCTGGAATGTCATTGACAGCGGAATGTATTATTTAAAAGTAGTATCTCCTGCAGGTTGCATAAAATTTGATTCGGTCAGAATCGTATTGGATAAAACAGTACCTGATCTGGTTTATATTCCCGATACCATTACTTGTATAAATGATTCGGCCATTATCCGGATTACTACAAATCAAAAATTAATCAGCTATACCTGGGATACAAATCATCCATTCAGAATCCTGGATAGTTTATCCATAAAGACAAATCAGCCGGGACAATATTCGTTGCGCGTGATTTCTGAAAATGGCTGTCAACATACCCTCTTCTTACATGTAACTGCAGATCTTGCTAAACCCATTATAAAACCTAAACCAGATACCTATTTTCTAAATTGTAAAAACAGAGATACCTTATTAATTTCCGGTGTTACGGATCCGAATGTACGAATCCAATGGAAATTACCAGACGGAACAATTACCTATCTGGATTCCGTGAACTCAAATCAGGAAGGAATTCACACAGTAATCGGTACTGCAAAAAATGGCTGTATTGATTCCGCCAAAATTTTAATCCATGTGGATACTATGATTCCCAGGTTATTAGCTGGAATGGATACCATCACATGTAAAAAACCGCTAACGAAATTATCTATTTTTGAGTTTCCATTTATCAATTCAAATTATACCTGGACAGGACCCAATGGATTTACCAGTATGGAACAATCACCACAGATTCAAGTTCCCGGCACGTACCAGGTAACAGTCACTGCCAAAAACTTTTGCACAAATACAAGTCAGGTCACTATTCATGAAGATAAAGAAAAGCCATTCCTTCAGGTGCTGGATGATACACTGACCTGTAAAAAAGATAGTTTGATCCTGAATGCTAACAGTGACAGGACGGATGCCTATTATGAATGGCGTGGGCCCAATGGATTTTCATCCAATCAAAAAAATCCTTTTATTTCAGAACCAGGAACTTATTCTTTTATCGTAACAAATCCAAATGGTTGTAAAGACAGTGCAGAAATTACCATATATCAGGATATAGGTAAACCCGATTTAATTTCTTTTAACGATACTTTAAATTGCTTAAAACGCATTGCAAATTTATCTGCTGTCTCGATGCGCGATAGTTTGAGCTATTTGTGGACAGGACCCAATGGATTTACTGCGAATTTAAAATCGATCAGCGTCAGCCAGGCAGGAAATTATACCATCAGGGTAAGTACTAAAGATGATTGTTTTAGTGTTGCTACAGTTGAAGTGGTGGAAGACACTTTAACACCTGATCTGAAATTACTTCCCGATACACTCAATTGCTTAAAGACAGAAACGAATCTGGATTTTATTTCTTCTTCTAATTTGATTTTATACAATTGGTCCGGTCCGGGCAATTTTCTATCCAATCAAAAAAATCCACTCGTTTCCAGAGGTGGAAATTACAATTTAATTATTACTGCTGAAAATAATTGTACAAGTATAGCTAACATCAACATTCCTCAGGATACTATGATACCCCGTATTAATCTAAACTATGATAGTATAAATTGTATAAAACGGGAAGTTGATCTTATTGCGAATGTAATTCCCATTCATCTTAATGGAGAATGGACTACACCACTTCAACAAAAGATTACGTCTAATTCAATAAAGACCAGGGAAGGTGGGCTTTTTGAATTTGATGTCATTGGTGATAACTTTTGTGTAAATAGTGGTAGTGTCTTTATAAAAGTGGATACCATTGCTCCGGAGGTGTATGTTAAAGATGATACGATCAATTGTTATAAACCCAGGGCTGTTTTGAATGTAGTCTCCAACATGAATAATGTAGTCTATGAATGGATGGGGCCAAACAATTATACTTCTACCAAAGCCTACAATATGATTCAGGATGCCGGAAGGTATTCTGTAAAAGTTACAGCCTTAAATGGATGTTCAGGTTTCAATAATCTCCTGATATTAGTAGATACATTAAAACCTGAGATTAATACCACATCTGATAGCATCCACTGTAAAAATCCTGAAGCACATCTATTGGCACAATCAAATATTGGCAATGCCTTATTTAAATGGTTTGATCAAAATAATCAGGTCCTTTCTACAAATGCCGGTTATACATCAAAAACAGGAGGACACTTTATTGCTGAAGTAATCAATCCCCTAAATGGATGTTTAGCCCGGAAATTGCATTTTGTGCCAGAAGACAGCCTGCTCATTACAGATGTGCTATTAAAAGCGATCCATCCGAAATGCGGTGCATTGTTTGGTTCGGCTCAGATTCTGTCGATTGTTGGAGGTCATAATAATATACGTTATTCCATCGACCAAAAAAGAACATATTCAGGCAATCCAAATTTTAATTCACTACTTGCTGGTAATTATACCTTGTATGTAATCGATGATAAAGAATGTGAATTTGAAAAAGACTTTCAGATTATACCCATTCCATTTATCGATACAGATTTAATACCAGAAATCACTTTAAGTCTGGGAGACTCTTCCAGGCTGGATCTGGAAATTTTTCCGGACAGAAAATTAATTCAGTCCATAGAATGGATACCGGCTATTTATTTAAGTTGTACGGACTGTGAAGATCCGGTCGTCAGACCGTTGACCAATACAGAATATTATGTTACAGTCATTGATACCAATGGTTGTGAATCTACTCAGAGGATACTCGTCAAAGTTGAAACACCAAAAGTTTGGGTACCCAATGTTTTTAGTCCGAATGGAGATAATATCAATGACCTTGTATGGATTCACGGATCCAAAGAAGAGGTAACACAAATTAATATCTTTCAGATCTATGACCGCTGGGGCAACCGGGTATTTGAAAATACTTTATTCCAACCCAATGATCAAAGCAAGGCCTGGGATGGGATGTTTCAAAATCAAAAATGTAATCCTGGAGTGTATGTGTATTGGGCTGAAGTAGAATTAATCGATGGACAAAAATGGATCATAAGAGGAGATTTAACATTAATACGATGATAGGAACATCTGTACTAAAAAAATTAATACCATTAATTCTATTATTTTCCATTTGCAATCTGTGTTTATCTCAGATTCAAACGAAAAAAGCTTTTGATCCATCATTTAGTTTACCGAATTCCTGCGGCATCACAGTTAATGCAGGTCCTGATATTACGATTTGTGCAGGGGTTGGAAAAACATTAAACGGTTCGGTCACCAACTCTACAGACTTTAGCTGGGAGCCTCCCGATGGGCTTAGCAGTACTACAATTTTACGACCTACTGCAAATCCATCGATGACCACGACCTATACCTTAACAGCTCGTGCCATGTCATCCAATTTAATTAGCAATGGAAATTTTGAAACCGGCACTATTAATCCCGCTACATCACAATATACACAGTACACTGTGCTAAATAATTTTATTACTTCTACAGGAGGTTATATGGTAATGAGTGTACCTCAGATTGCATCCGCTTTTGGATGTAACCCAAATATTGGTGCATTCACCATGGCCATAACACCAACGGGTTCAGGTAGCAATATCTGGTGTCAAACGCTAGCCGTTAATCCAAATACTGATTATAAAATTGAATATAAAGTCTTTGGGATTCTATACATTTTTGGATCCCCCCCTACTATTGGATTAAAAGTTAATGGAACTCTCATTGGTAGTATAGATGCAATAAGCGGACTCTGCCTTGAAGCAACAGCCAGTTTTACCTGGAACTCTGGTGCTTCCACATCAGCTACATTTTGTTTGGCAAATTATGGAGGTCAGGGCCCTGCGAGCATGTGTGCTATTGATGATATCACCATCAAAGAATGCTGTGTAGAAAAAGATGAAGTAAAAGTCACTGTTTATGACCTTGTCGCCGAAGCGGCTCCTGTCCCTGATATCAATTGTTTAAACAGACCTATTACAATAGATGCAAGTGCTTCTTCTCAGGGTCCTGGAATCAGTTATAACTGGACAACTCTGAATGGACGAATAGTCAGTGGAGAAAAAACATTAATGCCGGTTGTAGATACACCGGGTACTTACATTTTGAAAATTACAGGATTATATGGTTGTGAAAAGGAATTACGGGTACAGGTGAACGGCAGCGTAAAAAAACCCGATATAAGTATAAAATCTACAGATCTGGATTGTCAGAATCCAACAGGAACATTGGAAGCCAGCAGCAAATCGAGTTCGCCACAATTTGAATGGCTTGGACCCGGAGGATTCTTCAGCACCAGGGCCAGAATACTCAATTTAAAAGAACCTGGAGAATACATTGTTAAAGTAACAGACACCTATGGCTGTGAATCTACAGCAAAGATTGATTTAAAAGATCTGCGAATGGATCTTGAAGCAGAAATTTTGGGTGATAGTATCAGCTGTTCAAAAGATTCTGCTGTGCTTAAAGCTATATCCATTGCGCGGCTTCCCATTTATAAATGGACCGGCCCTTCGTTCAGTAAAGACAGTACAGATAACGTGGTAGTCAGGGATTCGGGATGGTATTATTTGAGCACGGTCGATAGTGCGGGTTGTAAGGAATTGGATTCCTTTTATGTAAAAAAGATTTTTAGTTCGATACCTATAAAGATTACTTCTGACACAATCTCTTGTGCAAATCCTGCAGCCAGTATCGTATTGCAAGTTGATACAAGCTCAACTGTACTTTGGTCAGGTCCCAATGGCTTTAGTTCTACTTCATTAAATCCAAAAGTTACGGATAAAGGCTGGTACTATGTACATATTACATCAAAAGATGGATGCAATGCAACAGATTCGGTATTTGTTGAAAAATCAACCGATGTACCGGATATTTTTCTTTCAGGACTGGATACCATTACCTGTGACAAAAAAATGGTAACCATAAACGGAGGCAGTAATTCAATGGGTTCACAAATCGAATGGATTACTCCTACTGGAATTATTAAAGATGTGAATACCATACAAGCTATAGATTCCGGAGTGTTTATTCTAAAAGTTACTGGAGCGAATGGTTGTGTCATAACTAAAGATGTGCAGATTTACAAAGATGTCAATCCTCCTATCATTCAATCCGCAAGCGATACACTTACTTGTACAAAAGATTCTTTGTATATAAATGCATCGGCAAGTAATGCCATTTTGTTTTCCTGGATTGGACCAAATGGTTTTTTAAGCGACAAGCTTTCCCCCCTGGTCAATCAAAAAGGCAATTATACTTTAACAGCCACTGCACAAAATGGATGCAGTACAAGTTCTGAAATTACTATTGAAGAAGATAAAATACCGCCGGGAGTTTCCATCAGCAGTGATACTATAAATTGTAGTCAAACATCTGTACAGGCAATGGTAGTTGTTGATAGCCTTGTAAAGAATTTTAGTTGGAGCGGACCCAATAATTTTTCGAGCAATCAGAAAAATCCGATTTTTATATCAGGTGGTACTTATTCACTTACGATCATTGCCCAAAACGGTTGTAGCACAACAGAACTTATTACCATTCTCGAAGACACTCAAAAACCAATTGCTACACTCGAAGCTGATACCATTGAATGTAAAACCCAGGCCAGTGTAAGAGCATTAAACATTTCGCCAAATGTAAATTTCCAATGGCGTGGACCCAATGGTTTTACGTCAATTTTGAGTAATCCTGTAATTTCTCAAAGCGGTTATTATGTATTTAGTGCAACCGGAAACAATGGCTGTACTTTTATGGATTCTGTTTTTGTATTTCAAAAAGACAAATTGCCGGATATCAGTACCAAGGACGATACGCTTAGTTGTATTCGGCTTAGTCTGAATCTTTTTGGAAATTCTACCACACAGGGAGTCAGATATGAATGGACGGGGCCAAATGGTTTTTTTTCGACACAACAAAATCCATCTATTCAGGACTCGGGTATTTATATTTTAAAAGTTATTGATCCAAATGGCTGTGAAGCTATCAGGCAAGTTCAGATCATAAAAATTTCTGAACTACCTGTTATCTCCATTCAAAAAACCGGAACTGTTATAAGTTGTAAAGACAGTACGATACAGGTCATTCTGACTGCAAATCAAAAATCTAAAAATATTATATGGCAAGGACCAAGTGGTTTCATGTCTAACCGGGATTCACTTGTAATTAATCAGGCGGGTGAATACAAAATTCTATTTATTAATGAATATGGTTGTGAGGCAAGAGATAGTTTCATTATACAAAATTTAAAAAACAATCCGGATTTTACAGTTTCTGACGACAGCATAACATGTATCCGTACTAAAATCAATTTACAACTAACAACAAATAATCCTAGCCTGACATTTTCCTGGACGGGTCCGAATAATTTTAGCAGTACTTTACAGAATCCAATGATTACCGAAGGAGGTACTTACCTGGTAACAGCAAGCGATACGGCAGGATGTCAGCTTACAAAAACCGTGTTTGTAAAAGCAGATACCACAAAACCGGATCTTTCAATTTCTGCTGATACATTAACATGTCTTCGCAACAGTGTGCCCGTTAAGGCGAGTTCAAGTCTCCAGGGCTTTACCATGCGCTGGACAGGACCTAATGGATTCACCTATACTTTACCCCAATTTGCAACCATGATTCCTGGTCGATACTTTTGTACCATTACCAATCCAAGGTCGGGTTGCAGTACAACGACATTTGTCGATGTACTTGAAGATACATCAAGGATCCGAAATGCAGCGGTACAAATACAACATGCCAGTTGCAATCAGAACACTGGTAAACTTTTTATAAGTCAAATTCAAGGAGGCAAATCTCCGTACCGATATTCGATCGACAATGGTCAAAGTTTTATTCCGGATTTATCTGCACTTGATTTAACACCAGGTAATTATTCTATAATTATTGAAGATGATAACGGTTGCAGATTTAGTACATCCGCTACCATCCGTCAGAATACTTCCATCGATATTTCTTTAGCTCCTTCCATTATCCTGAAGCAAGGCCAGTCCAGTCAACTCAATATCATTTTTCATACAGATCCAAATAATGTGGCTACCATCATTTGGTCACCTGCAAATCAATTAAGTTGCAGTGATTGCCCGGATCCAATCCTGACAGCTACTCAGGACGATAGAATTCTTGTTACAGTAATTGATAAGGATGGTTGCGTGGATACGGCAAGCATTCAAGTCATTCTACAAAAAATCAATAATTACTATGTTCCCAATGTTTTTTCTCCGAATGGCGATAACATCAATGATTATTTTTATCCGGCTGGATTAAGTTCGGAAGCTAGGGTTACTATTCTTAGTATTTACGATCGATGGGGAAATTTGGTTTTTTCAAAAAATAATTTTTCGCCCGGAATAGAGCGAGAAGGATGGGATGGCACAAGTAGTTCCAATCAAAAAGTAAATCCGGGAGTGTATATTTATCAGGTAGAAATTACAGATCAGGGAATTAATTACAAATTTTCCGGTGATATCACCCTAATACGTTAGTAATGACTTACGCAATACAGCTGGAGGCATTATACACCTATTGCGACAATCACAGTTCGGAAGTGAGTCCTCATCTCCATGAGCTCGAGCGTCAGACTTATTTACAAACAGTTGCTCCTCAAATGATATCAGGGAGAATGCAGGGCCGTTTTTTAAGTATGATTTCCAGATTAAAACATCCCAGGTATATACTTGAAATCGGGACGTTTACAGGATATAGTGCCTTATGCCTTGCCGAAGGGCTTACTCCAGATGGAGAATTGCATACTATTGAAATTTCAAATGACTTTGATCATATCCGCGATCAATTTGCAAAACCTTCCCTTCATGCAGAAAAAATTACCTGGCATAAAGGTGATGCAGAAGATATAATTCCAAAACTGGATTTGTCCTGGGATTTGATTTTTCTGGATGCTGCAAAAAATAAATATTTGCGTTACCTCGAATTGCTCGAACAAAAAATTAAATCCGGTTGTATTTTAATTGCAGATAATGTACTTTGGTATGGAAAAGTCCTCGAGCAGATAAAAGATGAGGAAACTTCGATACTTGATCAATTTAACAAACGATTAAAAAAATCTCCCTTATGGGAAACCGAAATGTTTCCATTGCGTGATGGATTAAGCATATCGATAAAAAGATAAAATCATGAAAATCCCTTTAAATAAACTGGATTCTCATTATTCTCTGCCAGGTACAAATAATTCTGAATTAAGAATTTCTCAAGCTCCCTGGTATCTTAACCTTGTTTCTGAATCCGTTTATCTATATACTACCCAATCAACTGTTTATTTTTTGCCTGCAGTCAATACGTTTGGCATAAACAAAGTGATCGTGCCGCCATATATTCAACGTATTGATCCGATAACACTTGATGATTCGCTTCCTGTATTCCCGGAAGAAATCTTATATGATTTTCCCTGCGGCCTTATCAGTCATTCTAAAAAAATGAACACAATCAATTTTCCATTAATTGAAACTAAACGCAATAATTATATTTTAAATCTAAATGTAAGTTATGAAAGTTTGTACTCCGGGTATAATAAGGGGCATAAGATAAACCTCAAACAATCCGCAACAAATGATATTCTCATTCAGTCATCAAATGATCTCAAAGAATTTACAGATTTTTATTTTCAAAATACTAAAATCAATTTACCATCCAAATTTAAAAACAAACATATACTTAATAATTTACTACTTGCATGTTTTTCTCATAATGCCGGAATGATCTTCCTTGCAAAAAATCGACATGGCCAAATTCTGGCAGCCGCTTTTTTTACTATTTATAATAAGAGACTGACGTATCTAATTTCCTGTTCGTCCACAGCTGGAAAAAAAGAATTTGCAATGTATGCCATAATTGATCAGGTTATAAAGCAATTTAGTTCTAAAGATTTCATTCTGGACTTTGAGGGAAGTATGATACCCGGTGTAGCTTATTTTATGAAAGGGTTTGGCGCGGAATTGGAGCCATATTACATCTATGAATGGAACGAACACTGGACTTGCAAATTGACTCAAAAATTAAAAGGGTTATTTAGAAACTGAGATTCAATTAAAAGTTGTATTAAAACAAAGTATTATAACCAAAATGTACTTTACCTTTTCCAATATCTATAGATTCCTGTTTATTGGCTCCAAGTGCATACTGTAGTGCAAAGGCTCCGATTTTTGTTTGAAATTGAATACCAAAACCTATACCCTCATACCAGTTCCAAACAATATCATCAGATAAGGATTGGTTTAGATATGCAAAATCGGAAAATACATTTATAAAACTATTCCGGTCCAGCAGAAACCGATATTCGATTGTTTGAATAAACGCTTGTTTGCATTTCAAAAAATCTTCGTCGAAGCCTCTTAAATTTTTATATCCTCCGATTCTAATTAATTCATTGTCTAGTATTTTGGCCGATCCCAACAAACCACGTGTCAATAAACTGAATTTTAATACATGTCTGGATTTTAAACTGGTGTACCAGGCTAAATTCATAGAATAAATTGCCAAATCCTGAATTTGATTCAGGCTATCATATTGTTGAGTTACATTAAATTGGTCTGAATCGTAGGACAATAAAACACTATTTGCATTAAACATTTTTTTTCCAGCTTTAACATCCAACAACAAGTGAAATCCTCTGGAAGGGTTTGGTGTATAATCCAAATTATTAAATTGATGACGCAGACCAAGAGCATAATAATTATAATCCAATTGAGAAGGTAATCGCATTGTACGGATTAAGGATGTGGTATCCGGATTTAATATCGTTGATGAAAGGTAAGAAAAGCTAATACCGGAGTATTGTAGAGAAGACCATGGATAACTTACCAGGAGTTGTGTTGATATATCGATATATTGTTCACCAAATCGGAATAAATGAAAATCGGCTGCCAGGCCAAATGGCATATACTTAACAAACGGAAAGTCAAAACCCAATTTTAATTTAGGCGAATTGTCAATTAAATTCTCGTATTTTAAATATATTCTTTCTCCAATTTTTAATGTGTTAATTAACTCAAATCCTGCCTCACCGGTCAATTTAAATTTTTTATTCGACAAACCTGTTTCAGGGCTAAGGCCCAATAAAATATCAAATTTACTTGCTTTGGATTTTTCGAGATACAACCAAACGATACCTTCATTTCCCAGAAATAAGACTCGTGGTTCCGCACGCAAATTAATATAAGTTACCCTGTTTAATTTTGTTTCAATTTCTTCAACCAATTTTTGATTGTACAGTTCTGCAGGATAAATTCCGGTCAATCGGTTCAGGACATTATGTTCCAAAACCTTTTTTTGCCGTTGATCAGTTTGATGAAAATAAACTTTGTCGCCTTTTTGAAATCTGTAATACGCCAATAAAGAATCAGATTTTATTTTAATAGGTAAAATATCAACTCTGGCAAATGGATATCCCTGCTGAGCGCTTGTTGTAATCCAATTTTTAAACTGCTCAGACCACAAATCAGGTGTGGCATATTTTGATTGTGAGGCTTGAAGATTTAGACTTAAAATATTTTCGAATGACAGGCTATCCTGGATTACGGCAACATATCTGAATTTTTTACCCTGATGAAGGTAAATACTAATAAACTGGTTTGAATTGACAAGGGAATCGATACCCGCAAGAAAATAACCATCTTCCCTTTGTAAAGTAACCCAGCGATTAATCTTTTCCAGCAAAATCAAACTATCACGTACATTTGTAAAAATATGAGTCGATTCCAATGAATCAATAAATATTCTATAATTAAATGATTTTTGAGAAACTGCAAATTGATTTATAAACAACATGCCCGAGATGACCAGGCCGAATAATCCGGATTTGCAAAAGGATAATTTAAAAAATACTGCTGGACTATACATACACATTCCGTACTGTAAGCGCAAATGTAGTTATTGTAATTTTCATTTCTCAACGAATTTAACAAATAAAAATTCCTTACTAAATGCATTAAATAAAGAGCTGATAAACCGCCGGGAAGAAGCCCAAAATTTATTAATTAAAACAATCTATTTTGGAGGTGGCACACCGTCTTTATTAGAGCCTTTGGAATTAAGTGTCTTGCTGCAGACAATTTATACTCATTATCAGGTTGCACAAAATGCGGAAATCACCCTTGAAGCAAATCCTGATGACATACAAGCTCTTTATTTAAAAGAATTACAAACATCGGGTATAAACAGACTCAGCATTGGCGTTCAATCTTTTGTTGACGAACAATTGAGTTGGATGAACAGATCCCATTCAGCCAGTCAATCTTTTCAGGCTATTGAAGCCGCATTACACTCAGGCTTTACTAATATTAGCATTGATTTGATGTACGGTTTGCCAGATGGTGATCTAACTAATTGGTCAAGCAATCTCGATGTGATATCAAAATACGATATACCCCATATTTCTTGTTATTCATTAACGATTGAAGAGCGCACTGCTTTAAGTCATCGGGTACTGAATAAAACACTTCACTTACCTGATGACTCAATTGTAGTCGAACAAATGAATATGTTACTGGACTTCTGTGAAATACATGATTATGAGGCATACGAGATTTCCAATTTTGCTAAATCAGGATACCGATCAAAACACAATAGCGCATACTGGGATGGAGCAACCTATTTTGGATTCGGACCGGCTGCACACTCTTTTGATAAAACTAGCAGGCGGTGGAATATCGCCAATAATGCTTTATATATTCAAGCTTTGGAACATGATCTTCCTTTTTTTGAAACGGAAATCTTAAGCAGAAAAAATCAATGCAACGAATATATTATGTTGCAACTTAGGAGAATCGAAGGTATAGATATAAACCAGATTAGAAATCAGTTTTCTGAATTTGCTGATGAGATTAACAAAAATATAGTGAAACACCTGGAATTAAATAATTTGATCAAATTTAAAAATTATTATTTTTTAAGTCGCCAGGGCAAATACATTGCTGATAACATTAGTGCTGATTTATTTGTAACTTAGTGAATTATTAAAAGATATCTATTTTATATGCCTTCAGCGTTTGGACATGCATTATTAGCCATTAGTTTAACACCATACAGACCTTATCGAGGCAAACTTCTACCTACGATGATACTAGGAATCACTTGCGCGGTAATACCGGATCTGGATGTTATTGGATTTAATTTAGGTATTGAGTATAGCGATATGTTTGGACATCGTGGATTTTCGCATTCCATACTATTTGCATTACTTATGGGAATTTTTATCAGTTATTTTTATTTTAAAGATCAAAGTAATTCTCCTAGTCACTTCATTTCCATTTGCTGGTTTTACTTTATCTGTACTTTGAGTCATGGAATCCTGGATGCTATGACAGACGGTGGACTGGGTGTTGGTTTTTTTATTCCCTTCTCTGATGAACGTTATTTTTTTCCGATCCGCCCAATTCCGGTTTCTCCATTAAGTCTTGAATCTTTTTTTACACGTTTTGGATGGTCTATATTAAAAGCTGAATTATTGTTTATAGGATTTATTTCATTATTTGTTGGAATTGCAGGATATTACTGGAGAATAATATTTATGAGGGATTAATTAAAGTACCTAAATTAGTACTTTAAATTAGACTGATTGAACACCATGACTGAAAATGAATGCGCAAGCTTAATTTTAAATATATGCTTTAAAATTCACAAAGAACTTGGTCCGGGATTATTTGAGCATGTATATGAAGAAATATTATTGTATGAATTAACAAGTATGGGGCTCCATGCTATACAGCAAAAGGGAATACCTGTTATTTGGAAAGAGAAAAAAATGAAGGTAGGATTCAAAGCCGATATCATAGTAGAGGGATTGGTAATTGTAGAAATTATATCCATAGAATGTATTGCGCCTGTTCATAAAAAACAACTATTGACTTATCTAAAATTAAGTCAATTGAAATTAGGGCTTCTCATTAATTTTAATGAAGCATTACTAAAAAATGGCATAACCCGAATTGTTAATAATTTATAATTCTATTTTTCTTTCTCGCCAAGACACTAAGACGCGGAGAAATTATTTTTTCCCTTTGCGGCTTTGCGGCTTTGCGAGAATCATTTTTCTTTCTCGCTAAGACGCTAAGACGCGGAGAACTGATTTTTTCCCTTTGCGACTTTGCGTGAATCATTTTTCTTTCTCGCCAAGACGCGAAGACACGGAGAAATGACTGTTTTCCCTTTGCGGCTTTGCGGCTTTGTGAGAATCATTTTTCTTTCTCGCTAAGACGCGAAGACGCGAAGAACTGATTTTTTCCCTTTGCGGCTTTGCGGCTTTGCGAGAATCATTTTTCTT